>SCKQ01000042.1 GCA_004124535.1 Fidelibacterota bacterium | reverse complement strand
CTTCTTAAATTTGCCAGACCTGAACCCTGCGGGGGAACCGGCGCAAAATGACTACTGTCCGCTGTGAACGATCTGTCTTGCAGAATAATAGGGATATCATCCACGCCATATTCAGCAGGCAAGCCCAAGGTGTCGGTTTCGGTGTCTTTTACTATCAATAATCCGGCCATACCCTGATATACCTGCCAACCGGTAGCCTTTAAGGTATCGATAGGAAATCCGTCAGGATGTGGGTGGGGATGGTACCAATATGTACTCGCTCTGTTTTTTACCTCCCAGGTTGCCACCCAGGTCGCATTTTGTTCAATCAATTGATGAGGTCCACCATCCATAACTGCAGGTAAGTGCATGCCATGCCAGTGGGTCGTGGTTGCAAAAGGCATCGTGTTGGTTACATTCATCACCACACTATCCCCTTTTTGCATGAGTAAGGTTGGGCCTAAAAAGTTACCATTATAACCGGAGGTTTCAGTTTCAATTCCAGGGAAAAAAGAAGTTGTGCCATTTTGTAACTGTAGATTGAAGGTTCTGGCACCGTTTCCCTCAACGCCGGTATCTAAAGGCGGAACAAAAAAGGTTTGTGCCGCAACAAAATTTGAGCATGTCAAAATTGCAACAAAAAGCAAGGATATTCTGGTTGTCGTCATTTATGTCTTCTCCTGTATTAAATCAAACGGGTGCGATACAGGACACCTTTTCATCGAGTCAATTGATAGAATAAAACAAAATATCTGATGAATTTCTCTTAAGTATAATCATCTGGAAGTAACTGAATGAAGTAAATATGAGCTATTATGCCATCCCAATATTTGCAACCGGAACTGGTTCATCGCCTTCCCAATTCAGGTTCCTTTCATATTTATCAGCTACAATTTCTGTAAAATAAACTGGCACCAAAGGATGGTTAATAATTTTGCCCGTATGATCTGGAAGTATATTTCTTTCGGCAACATACGTCATATGAGTTTCATTGTTTACTAGTACATGATACCAGAGCTTATTTTTCGGCGGTTTTGATTTTGCCATAAATTCATACCATGCATCTGTTAACTGGAAAATATCATCAACGTTTAGTATTACACCTCTATAATGAAACAACTTTTGAAAAATAATTTGTCCTGGTTTAAACTTTGACATGGGAAAATTTCAATTGAAAGACACTACTTTGCCAGTCTATACAAATTACTTAGCCTGAATTACCATAAGGGCTTACTTAATTTTTCTGTAAAGGACGAGAACATTATGTTGAAACTTACGCTTAGTCTTTCTTCCGTACTTGTATTTGAATCGACAGAATGTTGTAAATAGGAAGGGGAAATGAGCAAAGTACCCGGGCTTACTTTGACCACTACCTGATCGGTATTTCCAGCTGTTAGCTCTGTAACAGGTGGCCGGATAATTCCAGTTTGAATTCTCGGGTCATGCAGGTTAATTGTATCTGCCCCTGCTTGGGTTTGAACATAATAGACACCACTTAAATAGTTATTGGGGTGGTTATGCATTTTGTGCGCGGTCTCTCTTGAATTTATAGTGGCCCAGCACCCGGTGATCTCGAAAGCATCATAACTGATTTTCAGGAATCGCAGGATAGTTTTAACTGTGTCATTAATGTACGATACTAACTCGCGGGACTCATCAAGTCTATGTAAATCCTGATTCGATTGCCAGCTTTCACCCCGTTGAAGCACATTAGGTAAAGGACGAACGGTATTCAGAGCTCTTAATATATTTTTATTCGCTGATCCAGCAGCTTTGGAAGCAAGCTGAATTTTCCAGACGTGGGTTGGAAATACCAAAAGCACATCAGAGTTTTCAATCCATGGGTGTTTTTTAGTCATCGTGAAAATTATTACAATATAGAAAAAATTTTATTCTAGAAAAAATCTTCCGTGGAATTTATTTAATATTTTCATCCTGTCTTTTCAAGAGAGGGTTAACACTCTACCAGAATTTACTTCCAAACCATAATGCCCGCTAATATAGGGGGATCCATTCCATTATTTAGGCGGGTTTTACATTAATTAATCCGCTGGGAGATTTTCTGGATTGAACTAGGCATAAAATACATTAAGGTGAATCGCAATTTGGTTACGGCTCTTTTCATCATTTACAATTTTTTATCTTAACCTACTACCTAATCGAAATAATTTATTTAGGTAATCCTTTCTTTTCCTATCCGAAACAAATGGAACCGACCAGCAGTTGAATCTTTTTATGTTCTTTATACCACACATCTTCAGTACCCCCCGCTTAAGTCTTCTAAAAGGAATATTCATATAAAAATATTTCGTAGCCAATGCTGGAGAACCATAAGTGTTAACGATAATTGCTTTATCACAGGGCAGTAAACCAATGGGTCTTCCCCAATTACCGAAAACCTTTTTGAAATCAAATGCAAATCCTACGGTAAACACTCTATCAAACCATCCTTCTAATATAGCTGGGGCTCTAAACCACCATATTGGATAGATAAAAACAAGGTAGTTAGAATCTGTAATTAATTGTTGATAGTTCTTTACTTCGGGAGATATTTCGTTATCACCGAAGGAAACTGGATTAAATTTATCCTTATAGAGATCAATGACTTCAACTGAATGATTATTGGATTTAACACCATCAATAAAACTGTCCTTAAGAGCTCCACAAAAACTTTTTTGGTTTGGGTGGGCAAAAATAATCAATATTTTCACAAGGGTGTTTCTCGTTCAACATCATCATAGTTTATTATAAAATAATCTTCCCATTCCGCGCACCATTTCACTCTTTATCTTCATCCCAGGTTGGTTGATCGACTTCATTATCATCCAAGACGTCATTTATCTTTAACGTGTTCTTTTTCCCGCCGTACTCCTCTGAACGATTCTCTCTATCCAAGAATGGATGGCCTTTTGGGAGCCCTTTATGATTAGACTTCTTATTCCACCAATCAGAATCAGTAATAGTTTTATAATCTTTCTTGCTTGATTTCATAATTTATTGAAGAATTACCCAAAATTTCTTGATGGTAAATTTACTCCCTAAACTAACAATGGTGTGATGTTGTTAATCATTTTTGTTAAATCTAATACTCCCCGCAAAACCTCCGTCATAAAAAACTACACTAAAGACCAAGAGATTTAACGGGAAGAGCTATTGTATGCAATAGCGTTATCTTTTCAGCATTTAATCAATTGTCATCGCACACCGGAACCCGAAATCGTTAAACTGTTTCTCAGGGGCGAGACTGCTTCGAGCTGCACAGCGGGCGAAGCGGATGAGGTGCCGCCAGGAACCACCCCGCGCCACGCGTCGATGTCCATGCTGGGGACCTGTGGGGTTCCGATTTGGTGAGTCCTTATAGTAAACACGGCTATACCAATCTGCACACCATTCATGGACACCCTCTGACATATTGTAAAGACCGTAGCCATTCGGACCTTCAGTACCTACAGGTAAATGGCGGGTATTCCGACCTCCCAAGTGATCTGCCGGCAGATTGTTTCCCCACGGGTACACACTGTTTACTAATCCTCCGCGCGCTGCTTTTTCGCGTTCTGCTTCCGTTGGCAGGCGATAATTTTTTCCAGTCAACCCACTTAACCAATCGCAGTACGCGACAGCATCGTACCAACTTGTACCAACTACCGGTTGATCCGGATCCAGAAATTTCGGTTCCCTCCAAAATGGTGGTCGTGAGTGTCCCAACATTTCTACGAAGATTGCATATTCGCGGTTTGTCACTGGGTACTTAGCAACAGCATACGAATCCAGCCATACACTATGGATTGGGATTTCATTTGCTGTGCCGTTTTTACTTCCCATGAAAAAATTTCCTTCGGGGATTCGGATGATTTCCGGTTCAATGAATTTCGGTTTTTTCATATTATTTTCCTAAAGTGTATCCTAAAAAATCGGTCCAACCTTGCCAACCTTTACCTTTATACTTTTGGCCCGGATGATCTGCAAGCCAAATTGGGTAAGGCTTTTTACCGGTTAACATTAAATCTCCCATGCAATAATTATTTTTTAAATTAATACTTTATCGACGGAAAACCTTTTAGGCACACTATTTGCTTCTATACTATTTATCATTATAACACATATGTAATTTCAAGTCGTTTTATACCAGTATAAACATCTTATTTAACGAACAAGGAGCAAATTATGGGTAAAGAAAAATTAAAAGTTGGTGAAATATCCAAACCCAGATTTGAATTTCGATCCTTTGGGCGGGATTTTAATAAGCAAGCCGAAAGAATGGCAAGATTATCTGTCCCTATCCCGGAAAAACTCTGGGTGCGTCATTCTCCGGAAACCTATATCATGTCACGTACCAATGATATCAACAATACTAAAATCCGTGACGGGAAAATGGATATTAAAACATACGTCCAAACTGTTGACGGATTGGAACAATGGAATCCACTGACGAAAACAGAATTTCCTGTATCCGTTCATTTTTTAAAAAGCGACATTTTCCCCGCATTTCAAGTAGAGATGCCCGTCTTTGAAAAGACCGAATACACCATGGATGAATTTGTGGCTGTGGTTAAGGAACACCCTGATTTACAAGCTGTTAGTGTGGTGAAAGAGCGGTTTGGCTACATGGTAAATGACACCATTTGTGAAGTGGGAAATATTCTGATTAACGGCGCAAAAGTAATGACAATTAATTCTGAATCCACAGAGGTAGATGATATTAAAATAACTATTATTGATGTAGGTCTTGATGGCGTAGAAAACATTAATTATCTCCAGACTATAAAACGTGTAATTGGCTGGATCGATAAACCACTAGCGAATTAGAAAGGAATTGTAATGGGAAAAGAAATTGAATGTAAGTTTTTGGTTTCTTTCTTACCGGAAGGCATGAGCGGAACCACCATGCGACAAGGTTACCTTCAGCCGGAAAAAGAACGAGCTGTCCGCGTAAGGACCGTTGAAAAAGACGGATCCAAAAAAGGTGTCCTTACCATAAAAGGCATGGGTAGCGAAAGCGGGATGAGCCGTTATGAATTTGAGACAGAAATCCCAGTTCCGGACGCAGATCATCTGCTCTCATTATGTGATAAACCGCTGATTGAAAAAACGCGCTATAAATACGACTATGAAAATTTGACTTGGGAAATTGACGAATTCCACGGTGTTAATGATGGACTTGTTGTAGCCGAAGTTGAACTGGAAAGCGAAGATCAACAATTTGAAAAACCGGATTTCATCGGTGAAGAAGTGACTGGACAGGTAAAATATTATAATATGATGCTCTTAAAAAATCCTTACACAACCTGGGAAAAATAAATCTCTATGCTGAAAAAATTTATAACCGGGGTTTTTCTTATTTGCTTGTCCACCTATTCACTGCAGGCTGCATATCTAAATAAGCCTGTTAAAATTATTGTCCATACCAAGCCGGGCGGCGCGGTGGATCTCATGGCACAGCAATTCGCTCAAATCGCAGGTCAAAAATACGACCAATCGTTTGTAGTGGTGAATAAGCCGGGTAGTTCTGGTCTTCTAGCATTGGCCAATATCTATAATGAGAAAGCAGATGGGTATACCCTTTTGGCTTTTCCGGCAGCATATCTTGCGCCGATTCAAACAACAAATATCGGTTTTGGATTAGATGATTTTGAATATCTTACATTTGTAACTATAGTCTTTTTTAAATAACACCGATAATTGGAGATAATATATGCAGCATTCTAGTATAACCTCATCATCCGGATCATACCAAAGAGCAGTAGAACTGCTAGGACTAAAGCCTGAGATTGCCAAGGCGTTAGAAATGCCAGACAGGGAACTGACCGTAGAAGTCCCATTTAGGCTGGACAGTGGTAAAGTAGAAAGTTTAGTCGGTTTCCGAGTACAGCACAACAACACCCGGGGCCCTTTCAAGGGCGGAATCCGCTATCACCACCACGTTGACCTAGCAGAGGTCCGATCATTAGCCACATTGATGACGTGGAAAACATCCCTACTCGATATTCCCTACGGAGGCGGGAAAGGCGGCATCCAGATAGACACCAGCAAGTACAGCAGTTATGAAATGGAACGCCTGTCCAGGAGATTTTTCAGGGCAATTGATCCTTTCATCGGGCCGAACATCGATATTCCTGCACCTGATGTAAATACAAATGCTCAGGTCATGAGCTGGTTTATGGATGAATACAGTCAAACACACGGTTATACACCGGCGTGTGTGACCGGCAAGCCATTGGAGCTGGGTGGCTCGGAAGGCCGCGAGCATGCGACCGGGAAGGGCACAGCCATCACAGTGCGGGAAACATCTAAGAATTACGATGTTGATTTAGAAAATGCAACGGTCGTTGTGCAAGGTTTTGGGAATGTGGGCTCCTTTGCAGCAAAATTCTTAGATGAATATGGCTGTAAGATCATTGCCGTCAGTGATGTCACTGGCGGTGTGCATGACCCGAATGGACTGGATGTTCCCAGTTTATTTGATTACAACTATGAACATAGAACCATCGACGGCTGTGGTCAGGGACAAAAACTAACCAATGAGGAACTATTGGCCCTTGAATGCGATTATTTAATTCCGGCAGCTCTAGGCGGAGCCATCAATGAAAAAAATGTTGATACAATCAACTGTAAAATTGTCATTGAAGCGGCGAATGGTCCGGTTACGCCGGAGGCAGCTGATGTATTATGGAGCAAAAAGGTTCCCATCATCCCTGACATACTTACCAATGCTGGCGGTGTGACTGTTTCCTATTTTGAATGGGTCCAAAACCTCCAGCAATTCAAGTGGGAATTAGAAGAAGTGGATACAAAACTGGAAACAAAAATGGTGAAGGCATTTGATGAGGTTTACGCAATAAAACAAGAGAAAAATGTGCCGATGCGGATTGCCTCATTTATGGTTGCGATTGACCGGGTGGCACGCAGTTATGAATTAAGGGGTGTATAATCTTTTCGAATCAGAGTTTGGTGCTTCTCTGAAGCCTAGAACCTTTGGTTCGATTATATGATGCGCATAAATTCGTAATACTGTTTTCGATAAAATCTTAAATAAGAGAAGATTAATATGGAACTTATCCATCCTATTTTTAAATGGCCTGCAATTCTACATTATTGGTTACTGCTAGTATTTTTTCAGCATCAGGTACTTTCACAATTGTATTACCGTCGTCATCCACAGTGATTACCACATTGCAGGACATAAGCAGGCCGATGTCAGCCAGGCGTTCCCGGGCCCACACCTCGGCAGCAGCAAATGATTTATCTACATTTAATTCAAAGCCGTAATTCATTGCTTTTGCTCCTTTAACAGTTTTTCTATTTCCTGCTGCAGTTTTTCATATTCACCATCCCCTTTTACGTATTGCCCTCCAGGGTGGATATAATGAATAATCCCTTTTCTATCCAGTAAAAATGAAACAGACGTCCACTTCTTGCGGTCGTCTTTTAACCACCATGCTGTGAGAGTTTTCCAGTCATGATCTATAGCTATGGGAAATTTGAATTTCAGATTTTGAACATATTCCTCAACTGTATTTTGATCAAAAGGTAGTCGTGATTTGTGGTGGTAGAACCCCACCACTTGCAGGCCATCATCTTTGTAGTTTTCATGGAATTCATTCAAGGCAGTTGAAGAGTTAATGCAATAAGGACACGTAGGGCCCGTCCACCAGCGTACGAGGACAACCTGGCCCTGGAGTTCCTGAAGGATTAATGGTTTAGAATTAAGCCAGTCAGAAACGATCCATTCCGGAGGGCGTGTGTTTAAGGGCAGGTGTTCATCTTCTTTCTCTCCGCAAACGGCTATTGCAACCAAAAACAATAATTGCCAGGCAAGGGGATATTTTTTAAAAACATTAAAAACATGATAATTTAAACCAAATGGTCAAACAGCCGGGTATTAATTAAGCTAGAGAATTTGGTTAAATGGCTATGTTCATTGGAAAACTGAATAGATAAAAATATTACTATATAACCCCATACTTCAGAACGGGGTTTTGAAACAGCAACATTATACTTTTTAAGAATGTACTTTTAAAATAGTTGGTATTAGAACAGAGCCCATAGAATGTATTACCAGACCTCTTCATCGTCCTGAGGTAGTTCAGCTTCCTTCGTTTGCATCCAAGCAGCAAAATCTTCCTGATTCTGGACTTTAAAAATACCTTTCATTCTGAAGTGACTGTTGCCGCACAATTGGGCACAGGCGATCTGCCAGTCACCGGTGCGGGTTGGTACAAACCAAACCGGAATGGTCATTCCCGGAATTACATCCTGTTTCACGCGCATCACAGGTAAAGAAAAACTGTGAATTACATCCTTACTGGTTAAGTGGATTATAACCGGTTTTTCCACCGGAATACGTAATTGACCTACGGTCGTTATATCATCACTGGCAGCGGGATCATCGAAATCCAAACCGATGGGATTTATCTTTTCATCCACCAGTTCCGGACGGGTACGCCCAAACGTTCCATCCTGACCGGGATAATGTACATTCCAAACAAACTGCTGGGCAACGACGCGCACCACTGTGGATTCGCTTGCTTCAGGAAAGTCATTTTTCAAATGGCTCCAAAAAGGTATATCATGGCCAAAAAGCATATACGCATCAAATAACGCCACAAAGGCGATCATGCCAATAGGGATGATGGCCCATGGATAGCCCCCATGTTCCACTTGGCCCCCATTACCAGACCTGAACTGCACAAGAAACACGATGAAAAAAATACCCCATACAACAAACATGATTAACATGAGGATATGTACAAGATATAGTGTGGCATCTATTTCAGCAGCAAAGGTGGAGGCGCCTTTAGGCAGCCAGTAACCATAATCAGACGTATTCATGCGGTAAATACCATCAGGAAAAATGCTTTCCATTCATTTTGATTTTGCTGTACATATTTGATTTTTTCCGCAAATAAATGATCAGGTAGCCAAAGCAGGATAGCACCAGAGCAGTGAGACCTACCAGGAAAACCGCTCCCATAGTTGAACCGTGGACAAGATTTGATTCGGCTGCTCCATAACAAACGGCACAGGCATCAGCTGTATAAGGCATACATAGGATTACCAGGATTGGCAGCCAGGGCCGTTTTCTAAAAAACATTGGGATTACCTACATTATTGATTGTATCGCTGAAAGGCAGAAAAATCAATGCGAAAAAGAAAGCCACTGTAACAAGTAAAATGATGAGAATGAGTTTCTTTTCGGTGATAAGATGCATGAAAAAACTCGCCACTAAAGATCCTTTTAACATAGCAATAAGTAAAGCAACAAAAACGCTGATGCCAACTGTTATAGTTATGAATGAAACCCATACAGTTAATAACGTAAGTACGAGTAACGCAGTGCCGATTAAGATATAGCGAGTGTTGTGATTTGATGCTATAGCGTTTTCTGTTTTATTCATAATGATTTATAACAAGTAAAGTGTAGGAAACAGAAAAATCCACACCAGGTCCACAAAGTGCCAGTATAAACCGGCAACTTCAATCCTGTTGATAAATTGTTCAGGGTTGGCCTGCCACATTTTACTGCCCGGTCCCCAGAAATAGGCATTCACCACAACTCCGGCCAGGACATGCAGCCCATGCAATCCTGTCATCAGGTAGTACATGGCAAAGAAGGTATTGGTGGATAAAACATGACCATGTTGAATTTTCGGCAGGTACTCCAACCAGATCTTCAGCATGAGGAAAAGAGCAGCCAATAAAATTGTCAGCCCCATATACAGTTTAAATCGCTTGAACTGTTGTTCCTTTAATGCAGCCCAGGACAAGACCATGGTTACACTGGAGGCAATTAGTACAGCTGTATTGATTGCGCCGATAGTGATATTTAATTCATGAGATTGCACCGGCCAGGCAAGTGACCCAGTACGCAAAATGATGTATGAGGAAAACAAAGATCCGAACAACATGACTTCGGATGCGAGGAAAAGCCAAATACCGAATTTAGGATTGGTCAATCCTGTGTCAGGTCGTTCGGTAACTGTAAATGGAATGTCCACAAATTAATCCTTTATTTCCATTTTTTTGTGCTGGGGCACGTAGGGCTCTTTATGACCATTCACTGATACATTGTATTCATAGGGTCCATGATAAACAGTCGGCTCAGTGATGAAATTCCCATGGGCTATAGGAGGTGAAGTGGCTGCCCATTCTAAAGTGGTGGCTTCCCAGGGATTCTCTTCCGATCTTGATTTTTTTCTTAATGTTAATACAATGTTTAATATGAAGAAAATCTGGAATAGTCCGATGATCCAAGCACCCCAGGTCATCCATTCATTCAGAAATATAACAGGTTGCGCATGGTCATACTCTAAACCACCATCGTATAAGCGCCGCGATACTC
This sequence comes from Fidelibacterota bacterium, assembly GCA_004124535.1. The sequence continues at coordinate 10,888 of SCKQ01000042.1, read as the reverse complement.
CAGCCATGCCTTGCACCAGCATGGGCGCAAACACCAGGTTCATCCCAATCAGGGTACCCCAAAAATGGGCTTTGCCTAGATTATCATTGAGTTTCTTACCGCAGATTTTCGGAAACCAGTAATAGAGGCCTGCAAAAAATGCGATAATACTGCCCGGGGCAACTATATAATGAAAATGCCCAATCACGTAATAAGTATCATGTAAATGAATGTCTGGCGGCGCAAGCCCCAAGGGCAGGCCTGTTAAACCACCAATACCAAACATGGGTATCCAGGCCAGGGCAAAGAGCATGGGTGTGGTGAAACGAATGGATCCGCCCCAAAGGGTAAAAACCAGGACGGCCAGAAAAACCATAGAGGGGATGGAAATAATCATGGTGGTGGTTTGAAACCAGGACGCTACAGCTGTGCCCATACCGGTTATGAACATGTGGTGGGCATAGACAACAAAAGACATGAAACCCACAAAAAAGAGGGAATACACCATGGCTGGATAACCCCAGAGCGGTTTGCGGGTATTATTGGTTACCACTTCAGTGATAATCCCGATGGCCGGCAAAATAAGCACGTAGACTTCAGGGTGGGCCAAAAACCAGAACAAGTGCTGCCAGAGCAATGGATTACCGCCACCGGAGTATTCCAAAACTTTACCCCCTTGAATAATCCCGGCAGGAATAAAAAAGCTGGAGCCGACTACTCGGTCCAATAGCTGCATGATGGCACCGATTTGCAGGCTGGGAAAGGCCAGCAATAAAAGAAAGGCTGTAATAAACTGCGTCCATACAAAAAAGGGCAAACGGAACCACGTCATCCCTTCTGCCCGCAACTGAACTGTGGTTACGATAAAATTGATGGCTCCCAATAGAGAAGATACAATGATAAAGAGCATGGCCACCAGCCACATGGTTTGTCCGGTATTAATATCCGCCAGCGGTGAGTAGGATGTCCATCCCGATTGGGCTGCTCCTCCGGGTAGGAAGAAACTGATAATCATCAGAGTGCCGCCAATGAAATACACCCAGTAGCTGGCCATATTCAACCGGGGGAAAGCCATGTCTGGAGCACCGATCTGCAGAGGCAGGATGTAATTACCGAAGGCACCCACAGCCAGCGGCACAACACCCAGAAACACCATGATTGTCCCGTGCATGGCGCCCAGCTGGTTGTAAAATTCTGGCAGCATGATTCCACCCGGCAGGCGCTCTTCTCCCGTAGAAAAATACCAGATCAAAGCAGCGATTCCGAAAAAGATCAGGCTGTTGAGCGCCAGGTAAGGTCGACTCTTTCCAGACAATAACAGTATCCCCAAACCGAGCAGTATAAAGATCACGACAAAAGTCAGCCAGGGAATGACTTCACCGGGGTAAGCCAGCTGCCAGCGCATGAGCACCATGAGCATAAAACCCAGCAACAGAAAGGATAGTGAGGTTAAGCCATACTGCAGACCGATGACTTTATGGTCTACAGAAAATATGTATTGACGCCAGAAACTTTGCCGGGAATGCTCCGTGGTTGACATAGCCTAATGATTACCGCTTGAAGAGTATATCGATATTTTTAGTTTCATCTCCTGTGATAGTTACCTCTGCAGACCGGGTACCCAATTTCTCGTGCCAGGCTTCTAATGTGTAAGTCCCCGGAGGTAAATCATTGAGCTGGTATTGTCCATCCTTTTCTGTCACATCAAAAAAAGGATGCGCTAGGACAGCAACGAAGCCTCCCATCCAGGGATGTACATCACACTTGACAGGGAACATGCCTTCAGCGTATTCAAATGTCCGCAGTGTCTCTTTCAGAAATTTGGGCATGGTCACATTAAATTCGTCATTTTCCTCAGGCAGGGTATGCAGATTGTGCAGCACACTGTCGGAATTAAGAAATTTCAAAGGTTGACCCACCATCAGGGCCAGGACGTGAGGCATATAGGTACACCCATTCTGATCCAATACCACCGGTTCTTCCGGTGCCGGGTATTCTTTTTCCGGCAGTCCAGAGATGACCTGGACAAATATATTCGCCATGGTATTCCCATCACCCAGGACCAGAGCTTCTGACCGCCCGGTGTATTTTACAGGATCTTTTTCATGTTTCATCACGCACACAGGCTCAATGGCCATGTCAAACTTTTTCAATTTGGGAATTTTTCCTTCATAGGTCACTGTACCGGTGATGGAACCGCCGGCAAACAATTGCGAAGTGATGTATATTACACCAGCAAAAATCCCCATTGCTCTTCGATTAATCATAATTTTCCTTTTACTTTTAGTCTGTGTACAATTTTCCTTCTAATCAAGTTTTGACTAAAAGGTATTTTTTTGGGGTGAGTTAGTTTAATCAATCAATTACATACTCATCAGCATCATCGTTTCCAGGTCATAATCCATGGACTCAGATACTTCGATCCCAGTGGGTGTCATCATATGGTTGTAGTCTTCTTCCGTTGTGTTATAATAGCCAGCGGCTTTCAGAGCAGGATCGTCAGCATTATACATCATTCCACTCGTTTCAAAAACACCCATGTAGTATGTACCGGCTGGTAAACCTTCGAACTCTGCTTCTGACATGGTATTTAGCGTATCTGATACAGATACTGAGAACATAGCGCTGGCTACGGTTCCGCCTGCCTGCGCAGTACTCCAATCACTGCCTTCCCAGAGATACGTCATAATCATCGTCGCTTCACTGCCGGCAACGTAATTCATGAACATTACTTTTGCATGGATTGATGCCGATACAACCTCTTCCTCTTTTTCATCTTCACATGCTACAAATATGAAACTGGTTATGATTACGAGCGCTGTTAGTTTTGACATTAGCTTCATATTACTTACTCCTTTTAGTTAACGCGGTGCTTTGTTTCCAGGATCGATAAATTCATGCATTAAAAAATTTACCAGATCCCAGGTTTGATCTTCATTTAAAGTTCCTTCCAAAGACGGCATGGCGCTGCCGGTTAAACCCGTTGCTAAGGTGCGGTAGATATCTTCTGCTTCCGTTCCGCCGATATACAGCCAGGGCTTGGACAGGTCCGGCGGAACAATTTTATTGCCCCAGGTGTCCTTCAACGTTTTTGTACTGGGTCCGTCAGCGTGCCCACTCAAACCATGGCATTTCGAGCATTCAATATCGATATACCATTGTTTGCCGGCAGTAATACTTTCTCTTGTACTTGCTTTTCGAGGTGGAACAGGAACCACTATTGCCCTGTCCTGCCGGGCAAATTTTTTGGGTGCAAAGGTTTTTAAATACGCGATGACAGCATGTTTACTGTTTGGTGGTAGATGGGACCAGGTGGGCATGGCGTTGTCATGGCCCATGCCGCGGCCTAATATGCGGTATAGATCTTCATCCAGGGGTACCTGTCCGGATTTTGTTGAACGAACCTTGAACTTACCATCGGTAAAGTTGCGTGGCTTGACTTCCAGGTTTCCGGCCACGACACCATCGCCCTTTCCCGATAAGCCATGACATACAGCACAACTTTCCGTATAAATTTGTTTGCCTTGAACCAGCAAATCATCCTTTTCCTGACTGAACAGGAAAGAGGACACGGTAATAAATAAAATGAATCTTTTTTCTAGCATAACCTTCAACCTCAAAACGCAAACATGACCATAAACATATGCCAGTTGGAATCCACATTGACAGTTCTGCCCATCCCGGCAACCCAGTCCGGGTTATACATGTTGGCGCCCGGTTCGGGAAACCCAAAAAGATTGTCCTGCATGGCAAATTCATATATGAGTGTCAGCGGCTGAGTCAAATGGTAGCGGACACCGAATGTCATTCTATTATAGGCATTCTGGCCATTATCCGGATCTGCCTCCTCATTGCCGGTCATACCCCTGGGCATGGGGTCACCAAAGTCCAGATATGTAGGATTGCCGTCATTATCCTCACCATACTCCCAGGAAGCTGATTGATCAGCGCGTACCTCTTTACCATTCACAGGATCAGCCCATTGATTCTGTAGGTCAACCCAATCATACCTGGCTATTAAATATAGACTCGTGGGTATAACAACAATGTCAGTACCAATAAAACCACCACTATAATCAAAGGGCCTGATGAGCCAAACCGGATCCTCGCTCAAACTTTTCTGATGGTCGCCATGTCCGCCGCCGCTGTCGCCTGCTCCGAAATAGGGCATATTCAGGTTGGTCATATCAATATCATCATCATGCCCTACGAGATATTGGGAATAGAGGTTGATAGGAAAACCGAGTAATTCCAGATCCAGGGTAACATCAATACCCCAGCGATAAAATTTGCTCAAGTCCTGATTTACATGAACATTAATATTGTCTAATTCATCCCAATAAGCAAGTATATCTGCCGTTGGATAGGGATTACCGGATAAATCACGCAAATTTTGAGCACCCATATAATAAAGCCCGCCGATCCTGAACTGCTTAATCATCCCGTCGAAAAGTCGAGAATAAGCTAAACGGGTATAATAGTCAAACTCTACATTTGTATCAAAATTTCCGTTGGTGCCGTTTACCACGGCCACTTCATAGCGCAGTGAGTTTACCCCAAACATTTTTAGTCCATTAAACGACACTCCCACCTGGGGTGCATCCAGGCGAAATGATCCTTTCACTCCTTTAATTCGATACACTTCATAAGGAGCCAGGGCGGAACTCAAGCGGCGCAATTCTGAATAGGGTAATTCCAGTTCAAACGAACCAAACTTAATATTAGCCATACCGGTACCGGAATTAAAGATGTTATTGTACTGAAAAAAGGCGAAATCCCAGTGGGCGTGTGACTCCGAACTGAACCGTCCCGATTTTACACTGAATTCCTGTTCTACACCCAAGGATGTCATAAAAGAAAGATTTTTACCAAATGTCCCGCCAAACCAAATGTGGCCTCCGGCATTACGGAATGAGCGTACATGGTATTCACCTCCGGAAGGTAATCCGGGCGGCGGTACTGCACGCATTTTGCTTTCAATAATGCGGTCTACGGCCATTTCGTGGAGCATGGCTGCCATAACGATTTGGCGCATGGACCAAGGGGGGGTGTCTTCTATGGTACCCGGAAGCTGGTAGCCATTGGCGCGAAACAGTTCTCCGAAGGCATTGAGTTTGGGTTCAGATACGTGACAGGTCTGGCAGGGTTTACCGTGCTTGCGGGCAAAAGCTGGAATAGCTGCCAGTTTTGAAGGCAAAATCAATGAAGATAAAACAACCCCAACTGTTATCATTGATACAAGTGAGAATTTGAGGATATATGGATTAAGTTTTAAAGTTAGGATCGGTAGGTTAGATGTCGGTTCAAGCTGGTGAGGAGTTTGACTGCTATTATCAATTTGCTTTACCAATAAAGAAGTATGTTTAGAACTTTTTTTTGGTTCATCCCGACATGATATATCCAAAAGATTATTGTTAATATTTATAATTGAACGAATGTAAAACCTTATCAATTAAGTACCAAGTTATTAGCCCCCCAGATATACATGGAAAAAGTATTTATTTGATAGAATAACTATATCATTGTGGAAATTTACTCATCCACAACCATCCCTCCAGAACCTGGCAATGGAAAGTGACATAGGCTGATCCCAGTACAGCCCATTTATGTAAGGATGGTTTGGTGATATTTTCTGCCGTAATCAACAATCAGTGTGCCATCAGCCAAAACTAATTTATTGATTTTAGATAAAGCTATCTCTTGCGGATTAAGTACACCATCTGCTTGGAACAGTACTCCATTTTCTGTTCTTTTGGTATATTCCCCTTTATAGGTAATGCCCTCTTTTGTATTCATCACATCTTGACTAAAATATTTAGTCCATTGAGAGAGATTTATATTGTAATTCCGTAATTTTGTGTCAGGATACAAAGCGGTCTGTCAGCGTACCATCAGACTCCACAGTATAAACAACTTGCTGAACACTAAACCGGCATTTATATCCATCCACCATATTATACTTGATTGGATTGGACTGCTGACCAGTTAAAGTCTTAAGCCACTTTCTTAATCTGGAAACATTCTTCTGCGTTACACGGACATCACGAATAATTTTTCTGGTATGTTTGGTAATTACACCTCTTGTAAGAGCAAATGCCCATAGGGTTCTGCATTCAGCAGTTAGCTTTCTATCTTTTGACTTCAATCCATTTTCATAATCTGGATGAAGTATAAGCAGCTTGCCTTGAAATCTGAATTCAATCTCTTCCTTCCTAATAAAGACAAATGAAATATCTTTCCAATCAATGGTGGGACAGAGTCCATCAATAATAATGTTGCTCTCATTTAATATTGCCGCTACCCTATTATCATCGATTTTTATGCGTTCAGAATACGTACGGTCTAAAATATCTTCACAGTATTGATTTAGCACAACCAACCCATAGTTCGGCTGAAAATCTTGTGCTACTTGCGGTAGGTTGCTGATGCTTATATGCTTTTTTTGAGCCGCAGGGTAATCCTTTGCTAAACTTATATCATAAAGCTTATTACAGTTCTGTATATATTTGTTTATCGCTATCCAGATAGCACGCTCATAGGCTAGGATCTGATTGGCTTTATCAACACCAATTAGGGTAGTTCGACCAATATTCTGATCTTCCAGTTGCTTAATTAACCTATCTCGCCTTAAGATCCAGTAATCCAATAATTGTTTCAATAAATCTGGATTATGAACACCAGCGAACGCTGTTTCCAGTTTAAGCGCTTGATTGACTTCACTTGTAGCTCTACTGCTATCTTTTTTATCAATTTGCCATAACAATATTGGCTTATCAATATCCTGTAATACTCTATACCAATCCTCGCTTTTGAAATCCGGCAACTGAGGAATCTTATCATCAAATAACACCTCATTTTCGCTTGTTATGGTAAGAATAGGTTTTGTCTTTTTATCGCTCATTTGACTTTAATTGATACTCAATGATACAACTGGATAGAAAGAATATTCAACAAGAACCGTTGTGGTTTATTATGGTGTGAAACCTTGACAAAATGTCAAGACTTGGCTCTATTTCAACAGCACCATTTTCTTGGTCTGTATGTATTCACCAGCCTGTATCTGGTATAGGTAGATACCAGCACTTACTGGTTTGCCATAGTCATTGGTTGCATCCCAGATGACTGACTTGTAGCCTGCGTCTTGAGTCTGGTTGATTAGAGTCTTTACCTGTCTGCCTAGCATATCGTAAATGATGATATTCACAGCAGCCTGTTCAGGTAAATCATAACGCAATGTTGTCACTGGATTGAAAGGATTCGGGTAAGGATTTAGGAGGATTAATTCTTCGGGTAATCTATTTCTTAATTCGGGAGCCACACCAACTGTTTCACATTGATTGCAAATATCCAATGATGTTTGAAGTGCTGTATTAATTGAATCAAAATCGAATAATACAAATTTCTGAGCAACAATCATTTCATGATTAATAATCGCAAAATCGGGGTAATCATCCGCCATAAACCAAAGAAAAAACTGATCAGTATCTATAATTATTGGAATTCCCGGTTCTCCCAGTCCACCCCAACCCTCACAAGAGTAGGCCCCGGCTCCATCCATAGTATAGAGAGCGGAAATAAAAGTAATTGCAGGTTGATCCTGCCAAATAATTATCAAGCTGTCTACCAGACCGGCAGTGGATGCTCAGCCAGGTCAAAGAGGGGCCTGCATGGCAATAAAGGTGATGGTATAGACCCCTCCATTGGTGGCGCCATTTAGATCAGCTAGACGGATGCTGTCCTGGGGATAATCACCATAGCAGACTTCAAAGCCAGCGAACTGGTCATCCTGGGAAATCGTATCACCGACGCTATAGACTTGGGCTGTTGAAACATCTGGGTTAAGAATCAACAGACTCAATCCCACAACATAATGAACCATTAAATAAATCGGTTTAATTTTAATTGCTAATGACACTTTTTCCTGGTAAACCCAAATTTACCCCCAATCTTTTTAATAAAACACCCCGCTAGGAGGGATATGAATGTTACGTAAGCAAAACCATCTTCCTAGTCTGCCTGACGCTATATCCTGAGCTTGTTGAAGGATTTCCTGCTGAATAGTGGAAGAATCTGCTGGAACATTGATAGTAGTGGCTAATGAGAAAGAAATAAAAAGTAAAAGTAGGGGTGTTTTTTCATGGTGAGTCCAAATCTACCAACACCCTCACAAGCAAAAAACCCCTTTAGGTGGTGGGGGTTGATGCCTAACCATCTTGTTGGTAATCATCGCTTCATGGCACATTGCTCAGACAGATCTTTTCGCCATTTTGGACATAAAAAGTCTAAGTGTATCCCAATACTGCGGGTAATTGCTGATAGTATTATGGCCGGCATCTTTTATTGTCACATAATGACTCTTCCCACCCCAATGTTCTACTAAATTTACGGACCGTTCATTTGAAATAATCCTATCCTGACCGGCAATAATCGCAATCATAGGGGCTGTTATTTCCTGGGCGATTTGAACAGATTCAAACGGTTGCTTCAGCAACAATTTCACTGGAAATACGGGGTAATGCTCTTGCGCAATTTTTACCAGGCTATCAAAAGGGCTGATCAATATGACCGCTTTAACCTGTCTATGTTTTGCTACATAGGTTGCTACCGCTGTACCCAGGCTGCGACCCATGAGAATAATATTGGTTGAGGAAATGCTATACGTGTCTGAAAAATGGTCGAAGATAAACAAGGCGTCCGAAAAAAGGCTGGCTTGGCTGGGGCTGCCGGTACTCTTTCCATAACTGCGATAGTTCATAAACAATAATGATTCTTTCTCATAATTTTCAAGGTCAAAAAGGTTGTTTGAAACTTCCTCAGCATTGCCACCGTAATAAATGATAAGGGGATGCTCAGGACTGCTCTCTCTATTTATAAACCATCCATGTAGATTAAAGCCGTCATGATTAATATTCACTTCAAAATGAGAAAATTGCTTGAGGAGGAATTCCTTGCTTTTACTTATTCCTGTGGGGAAAAATATAAATGAGCTCTGTTTAAAATATAAAAATGCCAACGTGGCACAGTAAAAAATAAACAGTATTAAAAGCAGGTTAGCTATAGTCGTTTTCATCTATCTACACGCTCATCAATTTTTCCAGTGCTCTTTCAACCTTCTCAACCTGTTCCAAATCCTTATCGGTGATTTTAGGCAATCAATTCAAGTCCATATTGTCTTCCAGATCGACAATTAAATCAATTTCCTGCATGGATTTTCCAGGTCAAGATGGTACTTAGAATACATGATTACCTCCAGAAAATAATCTTATCACCAGTAAAGGTAAAAACAAAGGTGCGCAAGTTTGCTTTGGCGCTCATTTTACCAACAGTACCTTTTGGTAATCAGAAAAATGGGCTGTGTCAAAGCGGATCACATACAACCCGGACGGAACCGGATTTCCCGAACCATCTTTTCCATTCCACACAACCTGATGCTCTCCTGCTTTGATGAACACCTCCATCAGTTCTTTCACGTGCTTTCCGTTCAGGTTAAATACTTCCAGACTCGCATGGCAGTCCACCCCAATATTAAACCGAATTTCAGTAATGGCATTGAACGGATTCGGAAAAGCAGGATACAGAGCAAAATTTTCCGGAACGGGCATCCAGGGTTCATCTATGTCAATCACTGACTCTACATCCAGGCTAATGTCAAAAGTCCCGGAAAACCCATTATCATTTTCCTGAACCGGAATGATCCTGTTCTGTGCATCCGGATCTGATGCCAAGGAATCTCCCGCTATGTTTGGATCGCCCTCAAAATAAACCTGAGTGATCAGTTCCGTACCATCAGCAGCAACGATCCTGTAGTGGAAATGCTGGGGCCTGTTCCCATAGAATCCGGGTCTAATCGTTTCAAATAAGTAACTTCCACCCTCATCGGTATAGACCCTGCCCCTCAGATTGTACTCGTCGTTACTAGGATTCCCGGTAGTGCAGCTTTCGAAAATACTGTAGCAACCGTTATCGTTGGCATGCCAGATATCCACCACTGCATTTTCCAGGGGTGTAGAGCAGTCGTCGGAAAATACCTTGCCACTGATAAAAAATCGGTCACCGGGCTCGTCCTCGGAAGCAATCACGCTACGGAAGGGCGCATCGGAGGCGTAAAAAGGTCCTTCGGCATCATTGGTAGTTAATTCACAGGTATTGGCAAAAGTCCTCAGCGGAAAGATTACTCCGCCTGCAGCCGCGGTGATTCCGGTCTTGATGAATCGCCTTCGGGTTAGTTTTAGAGAAAACTGATATGTCTTATTATCCAGACCTACTCCCTGCAGGCGGTGCCACTTCCACCAGTCCGGTAAATTCTTCCGGCATGGCCGATGAATCAATTACAGATGAATGGTGGTCAAACCACATGCCGCAGTTGGAATGATAGGGCAGATTGCAGATGATGTCACCTTCCTGGACATCCACTTTACCGGCCTGCATGTCATTGGGATGTACCTGGACCAGTTCGTCGCAGAGCCCGACCTCCATCAGGATTGCAGCAGATACGATTCCGTCCAGATCACCTCGATAAATAACTCTCATGTTTTCCGCCCTGTGTTAGCCTTGAGAATGTGAATTAGCATACCGAATTTTTCACTTTTTTTAGGAAAAAGTCCAGCCTATTGAAACAACGCTGAAAAGTGCTTCATCCGGTAATGGTGATGATATTTCTTGATTTGTCCGCGCTGTACTGGGACAGCAAGGATGTTGCCGGTTCCTTGAGCGCCGCTTCGGAGGTATTGAACCTGCTGCCGTGGCAGCCGCAGCTGGATACTCCGCTACTGAAACCGCCAATCTAACATCCCGAATGGGTGCATCTTCTACTGTATGCTTTCATGGACATCTCACCGGCCCTGTACACCAGTACATCATCGACTCTGACTAGCTTCGTTTTTCTGCGTTCAATCATAATACGATTTGG
>SCKQ01000041.1 GCA_004124535.1 Fidelibacterota bacterium | reverse complement strand
ATTATTTGATTGAGTGTGGTGCTTCTTTTGACCTGATTGACTAATAAAATACAAAATGACAACCACACCAAAAATTGCAGCGGAAATTTTCATATTCTTAGTCATACAATTCCTCGATGTGTTTTGCACGTCGTTTATTTCCCCGCAAACGCCAAAATCCAAATCCGATAATTAATAATGAGGGCAGTAATCCATTGACCCATTTCCAGGTCCTTTTGGCCTCATCTGTAATTTTCTCTTCATCAAGTTTTCGATCAGTTATTTCTCTAGATCTGAGTGCAATAAGATCTCTATCTCCCATTAAAAAATCAATTGCATTCATCATAAAAATATGGTTTTCCGGTACCGCTCCACCACCATCATCAGATAGGAATCGATTGTCAGCTACCAAAATTAATTGACTGACTACCCCTGTTTCTTCATGTACGAGTTCAGATCTTGCTGCTACTACTTTACCCGGTTGATTTAAATTTCGTAATTGTGGGTTCTGCTTGGGGTCAGGTCCAAGATTATAAAAACCAGTCATTACTCCGGATTTATTGGAAGAAGAAAATAGAGGTATGGTAGTTACATTTGTAGCTACGGAATCGAATTCTATTTCTGTTGAAAAGAAAACATGTACCTGTTCCAAGCCATTAACTAATGCTTCATCCACATTAAAGGATCGTATTATTGGTAAGAATGGGTATTCCATAGGCACATTCATACGGATGAAACCCATATCCTGCATAACATTAACTCTACCACAACTTTTATCTAGTATTAGATTTTCGGTTACCGATATACCGTAAGGCTTTAACAGATCAAAAATATTTGATTGGTAAACTACTGCTCGTTGAGTTTGAAGATCTACGTCTAAGGGATTCTGTGCTACAAACATATTACCGCCATTTTCCATGAAATTTTCCAGATTGGTAAAACTTCCAGTTTCCAGTGAATCTTTTACTCCGGTAACAATAAGCACATTAATATTACTAGGTATTTCATTAGAGATGTCGACTGGCCTTACTTCATAGCGCTGGCGCAATATTTGTGACAATGTGTTGGTTTGGGGTCCATCATCTCCGGTATTAATAATGCCAACAAATTTCTTATTCTTTTCAACTAGCATTTTGATACGCGTGGTAATCTCATATTCCAAGCCAGTAGTGGATAAAACTACAGGTATTACTTCACGCTGATCCTCAAAATAAATAGCTACACCCATAAATACTTTTTTTACTACCGTCTTATCTTTCTCAATCACCTGTAATTGCACTGGCTGTACACCAGATTTCTGAGCTTCCTGCTCTAATTCCTCATCTGTATCAGGTACGTAAAATTCAAAACGTATATTACCTTTAGAAATAGCGGCGTATTCCTCAAGTATATCCTGCAAATAACGACGGTTATTACCATATTCACCGGGTAGATTATCTGAAAAATAGACTTTTACATTCAATAGATCATCAATTCGTTCGATTACTTGTTTTGTGGAGGATGAAAGCGAGTACATTTTTGTATCGGTGAGATCAACTCGGTGATACCAGTTTCGGGCAATAAGATTGAGGAGCACTAGTGCAAAAATTAAAATTACTGCAGGTGCAGCTACAGATTTACGAAAATCGAAATTCATGACTATTTCCACTTCCTTACTTCTAATGATTGTACAGTCATGGCCAAAAAGAAACCAATAACCGAAAAGAAATAAACAAGGTTGCGGGAATCAATTACGCCGCGGGAAATATTGGAATAATGGTAATCAACACTCAAGTACTGGATTATTCCTGCCAAATTGGTTGGAACAAGCGGCAGAAAAAATCCCATCAGAAAAAATATCAATACGATAAATACACCAATAATGAAGGCAACGACCTGGTTATCTGTTATGCTGCTAGCAAACGTACCAATAGCTGCATACATAGATCCGACTAAGGCCAGGCCAATATAGCCAGTCAGCAATGCACCATAGTCAATCTTCGATCCGAATTTCATTAAGGTAAAAAGGTGGATAATAGTCGCTACTAATCCAAGCAGTATTAGGCTGATAACAGCAAGGTATTTACCAAGAACAAATTCATATGTTTTTAGTGGTAGAGTTGCAATCGTTTCCATCGTACCAATATTTATTTCCCGCGCAATGAGCCCCATTGATATCGCTGGTACAAATATAAGATAAACCATAGGTACAACACTAAACAACGAACGCAGGTCTGATTGATTATAAAGAAAAAATGTACTCGTAAAAAAATATCCGTTAAAGATTGCGAATATTACTAGAAATATATAGGCCATTGGGCTGTTAAAATAACTTCGGATCTCACGTAAAAATATCGTCCGTGTATTATGCATTAGCTTGATCCTCCATTGTAAGTTTCCGGAATATATCTTCCAGGTCAGTTGTCGTTGGTGTCATTTTCAAGATCACCCAACCTGAACTTACAGCATAATTAAACAGGTCTTCCCGTGGATCAACATCTTGTGCATACTCAATCTGAAGAATATGGCGACCTGTTTTTTCCTCAAGATTTACAACATCCATATTAGGCACAGCAACTGAAAGGTCTTTCAAGCTAGTTTCATTAGCATTCTTAACTTCCAGGTTTAACAGTGTATTGCCCCTAAAATTGCTCATCAATTCTTCATTGGTGCCGTTGGCTACAATTTCGCCCCGGTGTATGATCATAATCCGGCCAACGGTTGCCTGGATTTCCTGGAGTATATGACTGGACATTAATACGAGTTTTTCGCGACCCAGGCTTTTAATCAGTTCGCGAATTTCAACGATCTGGTTTGGGTCCAATCCGGTGACTGGTTCATCAAGAATTAGAATTTTTGGGTCATGGATCATGGATCCCGCCAGTCCAATTCTTTGTTTGTATCCTTTGGAACAGGAAGAAATATGTTTATGTACAACTCCCTGCAGCCCGCATTTATCTACAACGCGACTTAACGCATCACGAAATTGCTTACCTGTGATCTTGCGAACCTTGGCAATAAATTCAAGATATTCAAATACAGTCATTTCTGGATACAACGGGTTCAATTCCGGCAAATAACCGATCTGGGTCTGTATTTCCAGGGCATGGTCACTTATATTTAGATTATTAACCTCCACCATGCCACTGGTAGGCGCCAGATACCCGGTTATCATTTTCAGGGCAGTGGTTTTACCAGCACCATTTTCCCCTAAAAATCCGACAATTTCACCATCCTGTATTTCAAAGTTTATGGATTTGACCGCTTCTACATCACCATAGTTTTTGGACAAATTCCTAACTTTTATCATGAAATATTCCCTCCCAATCTCTAATGAAAATCAATACGATATTTTGAAAAAAAAGTTCCCAAATCAGGGCAATGAAGATAAAATAAAATATTCTCAAAAAAAATAATGGTTTAATAAAGTTAAAGCTCAAAACTTTTATTCAGGTCTTAATGAAAAGGTCAAAAGTATTCTTCTTACATCCAATTTGGAGCTATGCCGCTAACCCCAAATATGGGCATGATTATAAAATACAGCAGACATACAATCACAATAATCGCTAATATGTTCAGCCCGAAACCACACTTCGCCATCTCAGGAATTGTAACTTGACCGCTAGCCAGGATACTGGCATTGGGACCGGTGCCCGAAGGCAGCATAAAGGCGCAGGAAGCTGCGATGGTTGCCGGTATCATTAATAAATATGGATGAAAGTCACCGGCTTGTGATACCCCAGCTAATACGGGGAGAAACACCGCCGTTGTAGCTGTATTAGAATTTATTTCTGTGACGAAAACCATCCCCGTTACTACCAGTAATAAAACTAGAAATACTGAAACACCACTCAAATCCAGGTTCGAGCCAATCCAGGCGATGAGCTCTGATTCTCTAAAAGCCGCTGCAATCGCCAGGCCACCGCCAATCAGCATGGCAATACCCCAGGGAATGGTTTTAGCGTCTTCCCATTCAAGCAACTTGTTATGATTACCATCTTCATTGACTGATCCATTAGGCAATAGAAACAACAATAAAGCCGCAATAAAAGCTACAGTTGCATCTTTTACAAATGCTTGAACACCAAGAATATCTGACCAGCCAGGAATGGTCAGCTCACCGATCTGCATATCCCGGCGAAAAACAAACCCCAGGGCATAGAAAATGCAGATCACCAGGACCCGTTTTTCAGCAACGGACATTGGGCCCAGTTCACGGTACTCATTTTCAATGATGTCATCTGAACCATGGAGACCGCCATCCACTTTGAAATACTTGATAATATAAAACCATGCTATGGGTAAAAATACGACCACAAATGGTAATCCTATCTTCAACCAGTCAGTAAATACAATATCGGGAGAATCTGGGAATATTTCCTGCATGGTGCTCACAAACAAAAGGTTTGGCGGTGTCCCCACCAGGGTGCCGGTTCCGCCTATACTTGCAGAATAGGCAATCGAAAGCATAAGTGCACTGCCAAACGCCACGTTCTTTGATCCCAGGACTTTTTCCCTTTGGATGATAGCCAGACCAATGGGCAACATCATTAATGTGGTTGAATTGTTGGAAGTCCACATTGATAAAAATGCCGTGGAAATCATAAAACTCAAAATGATACGCTGCCTGCTCGTGCCGATCAACCGTATGGTCGCCAGGGCAATACGCTTATGCAAATTATTTGTTTCGATCGCTTTGGCTACAAAGAAAGCTCCCAGAATTAACAGCACAATATGATGCCCATAGCTAGCAGCTATATGGTTGGCATTAAGTACACCAAATATCGGAAATAGTGCGACAGGAATAAATGAAGTAGCAAATATTGAGATTGCTTCCGTGACCCAAAATACGGCCATCAGCATCGCAACTGCTGCTGCTCTCATGGCCTGAGGATTCATACCTTCCGGTACCGGGAGTAGTAATATTGTTACAAAGACAAATAGCCCTAATACAATACCAATTTTTTGGCGATTGAACATACTAATTATTTTCCATAGTGATAATCAACTAGCAGATAACTGGTTGCTTTGCTACCAGATTTATAGAATTAATCAAGCATGGATGCGCCCAGCGCCGGTGCTTCATCCCCTAATTCATTCAAAAGAATATCGACACCATCCATCCCATTCCCAATGGCATATTTGACCGCATTCTTTTCTATAATAGGCAGCAAGTCATCCTGCAACTCATGGTAAATGGTCCCTCCAAGTATAATACGTTCGACACCAGTGATATTGATGACGTTGGCAATACCGATACCTAGCGCTCGCGCTTGATACTCAAGCAATTCAGACAGCACCGGGTCGCCCTTACGCCAGGCCTTAAAAATATCGGTTGCACGAAAACTGCTAGGATCAATATGGCATACCGCACCAGCAGCCAACTTTTCACCAAGCATTGTTTTAAGACCATGGTAACTCACAATTGCTTCTAAACATCCATGGCGACCACATTTACATAAAGGACCATCTATGTCAATGACCACATGACCAACTTCTGCGGCAGTAGAATTAAAACCGGTTACCAGTTTGCCTTCGTAAATGTAGCCTCCGCCAAGACCAGTGCCGGGATAAAAAGTAAACAATGATGAAACCCCCTTACCAGCACCTAATTTATACTCTGCCAAAGTTGCCATATTCACATCATTACCCAACTTTACATCCACACCGGTCCTTTCCTTGAGCATATCCCGGACTGGTAATTCTTTTTCTTGAAATGCAGTAAGATGTTTCGCATGGCCAAGCTTATTATCTACCGGACTTGGCAGCGCAATGCCCACTGATGCGATTTTTTCATCATCCACTTGCTCAACAAGCGCAGTATATACATTGCTTATCTGGTCCATGACTACTGAGATATCTGCCCTATTTGATAAGCGGTGTTTTTTCCGGTGAACCACTTTATGGTCGCTGTCCGTAACAATCCCTAGTACTTTTGTTCCACCTAGATCAAGTCCTATTCTATATGACATAGTTACGTTTTATTTCCTATCTTTCAATTTATACTGCATCTACTGCGTTTTGTAATAACGTATTTACTTGCTCAGCTAAATCGCGAAGATTATCACTATCAACTATGATCATCATTTGGCTAGCGTATTTTATTTTCAGTATTTACAAATGAAATACCTACAGTTCGTTTATAGCCATAACTCATGAAGTTGTTATCCTAAATTTGTTGAAATTAGCATTCATTGCACAGCATTCCATGCTTCCATGCCACCCAACATATTTACCGCATTAAACCCATGCGAAATTAATATGCGTGTACCGGTCTGCGATCTGTTCCCGCTGCGGCATATTACGATAATTTCCTTTTCCTTATGTTCATTTAATTCATCAACCCGTTGCTCTAATTCCTGAATTGGGAGCAATACTGCACCGGCTATGTGACTCAAAGGTCCGTCAAATTCAGTTGCAGTACGTACATCCAATAAAAGAATATTATTTTTTGCGTTTATTTTTTTCTGGACATCAGCAACCGTTATGTTGGGGAATTCTTTTACCGGTGTTTGTTCAATTGTTTTTTGATTACACGCTCCTACAATAAGCACTGCAATAACATAAATGACTGGTAGATATTTCATTAATTATTTATTCGGAAACTGATGCAGAATTGAGGCAACACAGGCGGTAAGCTTTTTAGCATAGGGTATATGGACAAATTCATTAGGGCCATGGGCATTGGATTGCGGTCCAAGGATGCCCGTAATGACAAACTGAGCTTGCGGAAATTTCTCGCCCAGCATGGCCATAAATGGTATGGTGCCACCCTCGCCTATGGACAAGGCTGGTTTATTAAAATATGCCTGGGATGCTTCCTGGATAGCAGCATCCAGCCAGGAATCCAATGCCGGCGCGTTCCATCCGGTTGCAGGTTCATCAAATTCAACTGTTACACTGGCATTGTTAGGTGGATCATCCGTTAAAGCCTTCCGCATCGCATCTACTGCAATTTCTTTATCAAGGGTAGGTGGAATGCGCATCGATAAGCGTAATGCTGTATACGGTCGTAATACATTACCTCCATCTTTTACAGCGGGGACACCATCCATCCCCACAACAGATAATGCCGGTTTCCAGGTTCGGTTCAGGATCCCTTCAACGGGGTCTTCTGTGGTAGGGTCCATGGATCCATGCCAGGGGAATTTTTCAGTTTCACCATCCATAGCCGCAATTAAATCTACGGCTTCCTTTACCCTGTGGTCCGGAATTTCAACAGTCAGTTCATCCAGAAGTATGGTCCCGGTTTTTTCATCTTCCAACTTCGAAAGAAGCTGCCGTAATACCCTGAATGAAGATGGCACCAATCCACTTGCAGACCCTGAATGAACTCCTTCTGTTAGCACATCAACACGAACGGTACAGCCAATGAGGCCTCGCAATGATGTAGTTGTCCAGAATTGTTCATAGTTACCTGCACCAGAATCCAGGCAAACCACTAGATTAGGTACCCCAATAACTGCGCTGCAATGATCCATGTAAAATGGTAGATCTGGCGAACCACTTTCTTCGGAAAATTCAATTAAAATGAGTATCCTTGGGTGTTTCATACCTTGTTTTTTTAATGAACGGACAGCTGCTGTAGCAGCGAACATTGCATAACCATCATCTGCTCCACCCCGGCCATACAGTTTATCTCCTTCCATAACAGGGGTCCAGGGACCAAATCCATCCCGCCAGCCTTCCATTTCCGGCTGTTTATCCAAGTGGCCATACATAAGGATATTTCCTTCTGCTTCACCTGGACAATCGATCAATATCAATGGTGTTCTATTATTTTCCTGAAAAACATGGACAGTACTGGGCTCCGGTTTATGTTTTTCAGCCCATGCTTGAGCCAACTCCAATGCTGCTGCCATATGACCACTTTCAACCCAGTCCGGATCAAAATCCGGTGATTTATTAGGAATCCGAATATACTCCACTAGAGTTGGGACAATATGGTCATCCCAAAATTGGTTTACGTAATTCTCATTTTTTATTTGATCCATCAGTTATTAATATAAAATATAGGCTCGTAATTTCGCTTTTTCTGATCAAAGGATTCAGTAATTATTTTCTGCCTAATTCTGAGGCGATTATATTCAACCGATAGATATATATTGAATAGATAATAATGACAAAACACCCATTACTAAATGAAGTACAAGATGGCAGTAGGTTAAAAAATGTTTCCGAGGAGTTTGGCACACCACTTTATACCTATTTTGGTGAACAAATACGCAATAACCTGGATCGCATTGATACGGCATTACGCGCAAATTTTAAAAAATATCAGATCTATTATGCTGTAAAATCCAACAACAATCCAAACTTACTCGCTTTCATGCATCAGCATCTCCCAACTCTGGGGGCTGATTGTTCCAGTCCCGGAGAATTGCTGGCGGCCGAAAGGGCCAGTATTCCCTTTACTAATTGTGTTTATACTGGTAATTATGAATCTATGGATGATTTACAATGCGCTGTTGATAGCGGCTGTGAAATAAATCTAGATGATGAGACATCATTCACGCGACTGAAAAATATTTGTATTCCAGAATATATAAGTTTCCGACTAAATCCTGGCGTCGGCAAAGGTCGTTTTGCTGAAATAGTTACCGGTGGTCGCGAAGCCAAATTTGGTATTCCTGTTGAAAATATCGCTGCTGTGTATAAATCAGCCTTAACAGATGGTGTAAAAACTTTTGGATTACAATGCCATTCAGGATCAGCTATTCTTGATCAAAAACATTTCAGAGAAAACACCCAACTAATTCTTAAAACAGCACGCCATATAGAGGATATTATTAACCATAGATTATTGAAAATTTCCATCGGTAGCGGTTTCGGCATTCCCTATGTTGATGATGAAGATCCACTCAATTTTAATGATGTATTTGATCTGGTAGCCGAAGTTTTCAAAGAATTCTATGGACAGCATCAACATGATTGGCCTATCCTATGCATCGAGCCTGGTCGCGCACTTGTAGGTGATGCGGCTATACTTCTGGCCCAGGTGACTGGTATAAAGGATAGTTACAAAACATTTATCGGATTGGATGCTGGTATGGAAACACTAATGCGTCCGGCACTATACGGTACAGTCCATCGCATCTACAAGGTTGGCGCCGTTACAGAAAAACAAAATATAACTGTTGATGTCACTGGTCGCATATGTGAGAATACAGATCGCCTAGCAGTAGATATTCCCTTTCCAGATGTAGTTGAAGGTGACTTAATTGCTATCATGGATACCGGTGCGTATGGATATTCCATGGCCCACCAGTTCAACACACGACCACGACCTGCTGAGGTACTTGTTGATAAGGGTGCACCACGCCTTATTCGATCTCGCGAAACAATAGAAGATATTTTCCGTAATTGTGATAATTAGTTAAAGGGATGCAAATAGTACGTCCAATTATATTGGTCTTTATAACAATGTCATTGTTCAGCTTTGGGCAGGAACGCCCCAGCATTCACCAAATTCAGCTTGAATACTATAATGATAACTATACTGCACCTCCGGATCAGCGCACCAACGAAAAAATTATACCCGTTCAACCGCGCAATGTGACACCAACACGTGAAGTGTTTGGTTATCATCCTTACTGGATGGGAACTGCCTGGCAAAACTATAACTACAACTTGCTCTCAACCATCGCCTACTTTAGTGCTGAAGCGACCGCAACTGGCGATCTAAATAATCTTCATGGCTGGCCGGTCACAGGCTTAATCAATATTGCCCACAACAACGGTGTAGATGTGGTGCTTTGCGTTACCCTTTTCAGCAATAGTGATCTGGTAACTCTGCTGAGTAATGCAACTTATCGACAAAACCTGATTAATAACCTGTTGACACAAGTACAGGCTGGGAACGCCGATGGTGTCAATGTGGACTTTGAGTCATTTCCTGCGTCTCAGAAACAAAATATGGTGCAGTTCATCACTGACCTTACAAACACCTTTCATACTGAAATTCCAGGATCCCAAGTTACCCTTGCTACCCCTGCCGTTGATTGGAACGATGGCTGGGATTATAATGCATTAGCTACTATAAGTGATGGCTTGTTCATTATGGGGTACGATTACTATTACAGTGGTAGTTCAAGTACTGGACCTAATGCACCGCTTACTGGGGGTGGATATACGGTTTCCTGGACAGTAAATGATTATTTGAATAAGACAAATAACCAGGCTGATAAATTAATCATTGGGTGTCCTTATTTTGGTTTTGAATGGCCGGCTGCATCCAGTTCAGCTGGTGCATCTACTACAGACACTGGTTCAGCAAAATTCTATGCAGAAATGGAAGGGAATGCACTATCATACGGAAAACTATGGCATGAATCATCACAGACACCATGGTACCGCTATCAAAACCCTAACTGGATACAAGGCTGGTATGATGACAGTTTATCCTTATCCCTGAAATATGATTTTGCTATCAATAATGATCTATTAGGGGTTGGTGTTTGGGCAATGGGTTATGATGGCAGCAACCCTGAACTCTGGGACTTGCTCTCTGCTAAATTTGGCGCTAATGCACCGCCGACAACACCAAGCAGGTTGATTATCAAGAATGTTGGTAGTGGTGATGTAATGATAGACTTTCAGGGAGCGCAAGCTGCTGATATCTACATCGCACTACGAGGTTACCTTGATAACAACACTCTTGATACATTGGGTATTTACACTCAACGACCAATTATTATTGATAACCTGACCGCAGGTGAACCTTATTTTCTTTCTATTTCCGCTAGGAATGACTTCGGTTCCAGTCCCCAGACAGAATTGCTGGGTGTAATACCAACAACTGGGAATGTAAAGTGTTTGATCATAAATGGCTTTGATCGGGTAAATGGCACTACCAATACATTTGACTATATAAAGCAGCACGGCAGTGCTTTTCATGCACAAGGTTATCCCTTTGATAACGCAACCAACGAAGCAGTTATAGACGGCGACATTGACCTCGATAACTATGCAGTTGTAGACTGGATCCTCGGAGAAGAAGGTACAGCTACCAGCTCATTTACGGGAGCAGAACAAGACCTGGTGGAATCGTATTTAGAAAATGGGGGGTTTCTTTTTGCGTCTGGTTCAGAGATTGGCTATGACCTTGCTAGTCAAGGCAGTACCTCTGACGGTCAATTCTTCCAGAACTATCTGAAAGCAAACTATATCTCCGATGCGGCCGGCGGACAGCAAGGAACCTACAGCGGCTATGGTGTAACCAATTCATTGTTTGATGGAATATCCGATATCACCTTTGATAACGGAACTCACGGCACTTATGATGTGGACTGGCCTGACGGCATCAAACCAGTTAATGGTGCTGAGGTATGTGCAAAATATAATGACGTAGATTATGCAACCCGCGGCGGCATGGGCATCAGCTATACCGGCACATTCGGCAATAGTAGCGAAAACGGCGGTGTTGTATTTATATCTGTTGGTTTTGAAACAATTTATCCCGAATCAAAACGGGATCAATTGCTTGATAGGATTCTCAACTTCTATGAAACTGAGCTCAGTATCGCAAATAATTCACAAGTTGCCTTACCGGAAGCAGTATCAATTCATGCACTGTATCCAAATCCAACAAATTCATCCCTTACATTAGAATTCCTAACGGATCTAAACAACGAGGTTGTGCAGATTGCAATCATCGATATTTTGGGGCGGCAAGTAAAGACCGTGAATATTTCGTTGGCGGGTACATACAAACACACGTGGGTGTGGGACGGGTTGGACGATCACAACAGAGAATTACCAACGGGTATATACATATTAACTTTAACCAGTGGTCAAACCATTGATACTAGAAAAATTACCATTTTAAAATAATGGAATATTTTAAATGGAAATTATTATTGGTTTTGACTATCACTTTTCTATCAGCCCAGACTAGGCAATCCACTCATCAGATCCAGGCTGAATATTATAAAACCATCACAACACCTCCAGTGGACAAGGTTACGGTACTAACTGGTTTAGATGTACTGCTGGAAAAAAAGCTTGATTTGATCACTGGTAAAACCATCGCCCTGGTCACCAATCAGACTGGAATCGACCGCTATGGTATACCAAATTATAAACGACTGCTGTCTTTGGATGACATCCACCTGAAAGTGATTTTTTCCCCTGAACACGGTCTATTTGGCGAGGCCGATGAAGAAATAACATACGATAAAAAGATCGCCGACCTTCCTGATGTATTCAGTCTATATGGTACCGCACGCAAACCAACGCCGAAAATGTTGCAGGGTGTAGACCTGATCATTTATGATATTCAGGATATCGGTGCTCGCTTTTATACCTATATTTCAACTTTAGGCCTGGTCATGGAAGCTGCAGCTGCGTTACATATACCAGTGCTGGTATTGGATCGCCCCAATCCAATCCGTAGTGATATAGTCGAAGGCCCATTATTGGATTTGAAATATCAGTCCTTCGTTGGCAAATATCCCATTCCCATCCGCTATGGGTGGACCGTAGGGGAACTGGCCCAAAAGATTGTTGCAGAACAATGGATTGCTGCTGTCCCATCCCTAAGTGTCATTTCCATGGAAGGTTGGTATGCTTCCCTCTGGTATGATGAAACAACTTTGCCCTGGGTCAAACCTTCGCCTAATATACCTGACGTAGGTACCGCACTAATATACCCGGGTATGTGTTTGCTGGAAGGAACGAATGTTAGTGAAGGCCGCGGCACAGACCATCCCTTTAAATGGTTTGGTGCTCCCTGGATTGATGGTAAAATACTTTCCCAAGAGCTGAATAAACTGCAGTTGCCTGGTGTCGTTTTTGTACCGAAATCATTTACACCTGTATCCATTCCCGGTGTAGCAGATAAACCCAAGTATGAGAATCAGCTCTGTAACGGCATTGAGATCAGAGTTATTACTAGGAATAATTATAAAAGCCTTAACGTAGGAGTAAGTGTAATAAAAAAACTAAAGGAATTGTACCCAGAAAACATTGTCTTTAAGGAAAATCGATTGAATAGGTTATGGGGTAGCGACACGCTGGTTAAAGAGCTGCAGAAAAAGCGGATCCCTATCAATTTCTATGCCGCTGGAGGGCTTACGATATTTCTTTTACTGACTTTATTAATCAACTAGGATAATTAAATGACTGATAAATCCATATTTCGTTTATTCACAAAGTCATGTTCCATCATATTGATAATAAACATATTTACATATCCTTGCAGTTTTACACTAGGGCAAACACCTGCGAACAAACTGGTCAAAGTAAAGGAAATTATACCTGACATTGAAATTGAACTTAAATACGCGACTGCGGAAAACTTTACCAAACAAATATTGTACCCAACCAATACGTGTTTTCTAGCATTTGGCGCCCTTGAAAATCTTAAACTGGTCCAGGACAGCCTCCGCAATTTACAATTCCATAATGGGATGAATTATGCTGGTGGTCTGGGATTGAAAATCTGGGATGGTTATCGACCGCGATCTGTTCAATACCGCATGTGGAATATTGTACCTGATCCACTCTATGTGGATGAAACATATATTGGTGGACAATGGAAAAACAAAAGACAGAGTGCAAAAGCAGGCGGTAGTAAGCGTGGGAGAGGAACATCCAAAACGCCTGTGTTCGGCATTTTATGCTGGGGTGGTAAGGTATGGGCACAAGTGGTTCCTGATGTGGAAGCAAAGACGTTAATGCCATTGATTTCTCGATGAGTGGAAGTGGGAAGCACCATATGGTCCGACACATGGCCAAGTTATACAGGTGTTGCCGCTAAAGGGTATGTGCACCGCCTTGTCAAACACCATAAAGGCGAGTACAGTGACGGCAAAGGAAATCATATCAATGGGCTGGAAGGTTTTTGGGGTTACCTTAAAAGAAGACTGGCCGCAAAAGGTGGTATCCGAAAGGAGCGGTTGCCCCTTTATCTGGCTGAATATGTCTGGCGTTACAATCATAGAAATGATAGTATTCAAATCCAGAAAAAACTCATTATGAAACAGTTAGAAAGATTACTCATTTAGTGGCTGTTTTGCGACTTTACCCTTTTTGAATTATTCATTATTTCGGAAGTCAATGAGGGGTGGCACAGCCAATTGGAGTGTGCTATTATCATTCCAAAATACTAACATCTGTATACCAGTATAATTAACCGAGTTTAACAATTGATTGTTAACACGAATTTCAGCATCCTCCCGTAAACTATTTAGCCATTCCGTTAATACCACCTGACGTTCGTCCGGGGCTACATTTTCTAAAAAGGCCGAAACACCCTTTGTGTATAACAAATACCTTTTCCATAAACTGTAATCTTTTTGGGCGGTAAGACTTTTATTTAAGTCTAATTCCAAAGCCTTTCTGTATAGATATTCGTCCCGTACGGCATTCTTTAATAACCGGGCAATATTTTTAATTAACCTTAATTCATTACTTTCTTGAAGAGGCACATTATACTGGTATAGGATATTTATTGTTTCTCGTATTGACCAGGTAAAATCAGGTGTAACAATAACAGGTAAATTCAAACGACCCATCTCTTCATTATGGCTTAAGCTGGTGACCGGGGGTAAAGAAATGAGTAATTCATTTATTGTAGTCCTTTTCAAATGGGGTTGAAGAACTCGGATCAGTTCCTTGAATCCTTCCGTTTTTGTTGTGACTTGTTTTCCAGCCATTAAATTTTTAACATATTCATTTGCACGAATTGTTTTCATTCGGGCTTTTAAAACAGTTGAGACCATCTGCTGCTTTAGAGGAATTTGATCCCGCATCAAAAACTGATCTTGAACCCTATTTTTTACGAATAAAAGCCCATACCCTTTCGGTAATTTGATAATGTCTGAATATTTTCCCGGTTCAATTGAATAGGCCACCTTCTCTATTAATTCAGGAACCGCACCATCTCCCCAATGAAAGGAAGCACTGTCGATTCTCACATGAGAGTCATTGCCCCACTTTTGCAGTATATCCGAAAAGGAATATTTACTGTCAATTAACTCCTCCAATTCATCGATGATGAACTGATCTTCAGTATATATCCCCACCACATCATTACGAAACAATGATTGAATAAACGCCTCATGCAGTTCTACGGAGTCGGGCTTAATTAATTCTTGTATTTCATAATAGAATAACTCACGGATTAATGACCGTTTTTTTATTAAATCTAATGTTTTATTAAAGCCTGGTTTTTCATCTATTTGATTTTGTTTAGCCCAATGACTCACTAAGTGCTCATCAATCAATATATCTAATGCTTTTTGTTTTCGATTTGGTTTATTCGTACCTGGTATAGGTGTCAATTCTAGGCGCTTAACAAAGTCGTCCAATACAATATTTTGATCGTCAACAGTTGCAATTATTTTGTCATCCGATATATTGTTTCTTATACCGCATCCATGAAAAAAAGACATTGACAAGAATCCCAAAAAAATGAATATAAATCCAATTTTTGAATGATTTTCCCTACCCATAGTTTTGTGCAAACTTTATAGTCATTTTCCAAATAATCATCTTCCAATTCTAAGCATATTATGATAATACATTTGATTAAAAGTATACAATGGATAATCTCGTAGTAGTAGTAGTAGTATGGAAATCGGTTTTATAGAAATCGTGATGATTATAAAACCAACTTATCGTAAGGTTTCGTGAATTCAAATCCCTCATAAGGATCATTTTCCAGGTGGCGTATAGCCCATATGTAATATAGATAATAACCGGGAGCCGAAACTTGGCTATGGTCCAATAAATCTGTGATTAGTAATAAATCTTGATGTTTTAGCTTATAGACCTTATCCCCTAATTCTCCATGGCCGTATCCATCATTGGGAGAAAACTCATAGTAGTAGATTTCAGGTTGTTTATGATGGTGGGGTGGATAACTGCTCCATTTCCCGGGAAAATTTAAGACTTCACCTAATACTAATTTAGCTGATTTCGGGGCATTTGTACGATCAAAGGCAAGTCGAACCAAACGGTAACAGGTATCATCCAATTGATCTTTTCCCCTATGTTCTACGTCAATATCACCAGGAATATATACCCGACCGGGGAATGAATCGGAATTCTTCGTTTGAACTATCGCCAAGCGGCATTGATGATGAGCATTTATCTGAACCGTGTCATCTTTCGGGAGATGAATGACACAAGGGTTTTCATCGATCCAGTTTGAACGTTGTAACGAAATAGTTTGTTCTTGATATATAAGTTCTCCTTTACCATCAATCAATAATATAGCTGTTTCATATTCTCCGGTATGGATATAACTCTGATCGTTTTCAGCTATGATTTGAATTGAAAATTTGATACCGGTAATCTGTTCGACATCAGGGTATTCATTAACTCCTGTCATAAATTGAAAATCTCTAAAAGAAGAAATCAACTTCATATTCATTGTGTCCTATTTGATAATAAATCTGTTTGAACTACTCTTATTTCACTATTTGCTTCCGAACAATCGCAACAAATTCATCATAGCCCTGTAAAAAACCATTCAATGTATTTACCGAGGAGTCGAAACTTGCAAATTCCTCAATCGTCATGCCCGTTTCTGCGTAGGCCCTCCTAAAATCATCAAAGTTGTCTTCCAACTGTGATAGTATTTCTGAAGACACTTCCTGATCCATGCGCGGGATAACTTTGATCGATGAGGCGTTAAATTGGTTCCACCAATAATAGGGGATACTGATTATTACATCGCCCCCTATAAATTCCGACCAATGCATATGACATCTAAACGCTGCGGACAATAATTTGCCGCGATATCCACGTTCTTTAAAGATACGATAGGCTTTCTTAAAGATTGCAACCCCTGCCCAATTGGTAACCCCAGGATCTACCATTATTTTTTCACTAGTTATTACTCTCCGGAGATGATCGTCAATACGTCCCACCATAATTGTAATATAGGGTGTTATTGAATCAGTGTTAATGCCGTTTTTTTCTGCCTTGAGTAAACCGCGTTCAACTGCCTCTGCGGCGGCAATTGCCTGAGGAACAGAAAAGCTTACAGTTGCATTTATAGATATTCCTTTTGCAGTTAAGTCTTCAATTGCCTTAATACCTGCAATAACCGCAGGACACTTAATAGCTATATTGGGAGCAATGCTTGCTAATTGATCAGCCTGGGTGACCATAAGATCTGCATTACGGTAGTATTTAGGATTGACTTGTAAAGATAATTTCCCTTTTTGACCATTAGTATTTTCATATATGGGTTCCAGAATTTTTGCTGCTCTTTTCCCAACATGATCGCTAAGCATCCAAGCAATTTCATCTTCCGTACTTGTAGTGTTTTCTTCAATTAAACGATCAATCACCGGTAACCAAACATCAGGATGCGCTGCCACAGCTGCTTGAGTAATAACCGGATTAGATGTTGCACCAACAGCTCCTTCTTTCACCGCATGTTGTAATTCTGAATGGTCATTAGAATCGTTCCACCAATCGGTGCCAAATTCACTCGTTAGTTGCATCTTTGTTTTATTCATATTCTACCTTTTAATTAATTGTTTGCAATTATTGTTTAAATAATCCCGAGCTGTTTGGGCATACTGGAAAGGATTTGCCCATGCGGGGTCTTGCTCTGCTTCAACGATCATCCAACCTTCGTAAGCCGACGATGCTAAAATTTAAAAAACCGGTTTAAAATCGATCATCCCATCGCCCGGAACAGTAAAAACATTACTTAAAACTGCTTCCAGAAAAGAACAGTCTTTAGCCCGTACTTTTTTCAATACCGACCCCCTTAAATCTTTCAAATGAACATGAACTATTCGGTCAATATATTTTTCGAACACAAGTAAAGGGTCGATGCCGGCAAAGGTTAAATGGCCCGTATCAGCACAAAGAAAAACAGCATTGGGATCCGTGTTTTCCATCAATCGATCAATCTCATCCAGCGATTGAATTCCCGTACCCATATGTTGATGAACTGCAGCTTTCATACCGAATTGATTACACAGTTCGCCTGCTTTATTTAATCCGTGAATAAGTCGATCCCATTCTTGGGAACTGAAAATGGGCTTTTGTGACAGGGGTATATCCTTTTTACTATGCACTGTACGGCTGCATTCTGCCAGATTGATTACTTTTGCTCCCATTTCGATTAAAAACTCAATTCGTTGCTGCAGTTGAGCCATTTCCTGTTCAAAGTCAGAATTATCCACGAAATAAGTTGAATGCCACATAGCGGCGAGAGAAAGATCATATGTGTCTAACAGGGGACGCAATTTTGCCGCCGTGCTGAGAAATTTATGTCCAAATTCAGTTCCTTTATACCCCGCTGCTTGCATTTCCGATAAACATTGCTCCAGGGTAATATTCTCTCCCAATTCCGGCATATCATCATTGCACCAATTGATAGGTGCTATCCCTATTTTTACTTGTGAATGTTTCATAGAAAAAATCGTTCTTTTTTCACATTAGTTTCATAATCTTTGCGTGCTTGTTGAACGCTTGGCATATCAGAGACTTCCGCGATAGGTACATCCCACCAGGAATGGTAACCCGGAAGTCGTGACGGTTCAATTTCCATAACGATCACTGTCGTTTTTTTATTCTTTCTTGCGGTTCGCAATGCCGCAAGGATTTCTTTTCGATTCCCCACTCTAATGGCTTCAGCTCCGAGCGAATGTGCATTCTCAACGTAATCAATCGCAAAAAAGTCGCCGGTTAATTTGCCGGTATTTGAATCACGATCGCGGAAGCGATTCCCGAAGCCCAAACTACCACTATTTTTCGAAAGCCCGTTAATGCTGCCAAAACCATGATTATCTAACAGAAGAATGATTAATTTTTTATCTTCTTGCAGGGAAGTAACGATCTCAGTATGCATCATTAAATAAGATCCATCTCCCACCAACACAATCACTTCACCTTTGTCCTTAGCAAATCGAACACCTAATCCTCCGGCGATTTCATACCCCATACAAGAATATCCATACTCCATATGGTATTGATCACCGTTTGTAACGCGAAAATATTTATGCAAATCGCCGGGGAGACTTCCTGCCGCGCACACGATAGTATCATCTTCATTGAGATTATCATTTACAATCCCCAAAAGTTCCCCTTGAGTTACTTTTTGGTTTCCAGTTCCGGAAAAAACCCTGTCATTTTCAACTCTCCATTCACTTTTTGTCTCCAAAATACGGTCGGAGTAAGTAGCGGCAATTCGGTAACGGGTGTCTTTTAAGAGTTGAGAGAGGATCTCTAAAATTCTTTTTGCATCACCAACCAATTCTAATGCAAAATGTTTAGCCACATCAAAAGGAGATACATTGATACCAATAAATTTCACATCCGAATTTTGGAATTGAGTTTTAGAGGCTGTTGTAAAATCTGATAATCTGGTTCCGATACAAATGACAAGATCGGCATCAAGGGCAATCAAGTTGGCTGATGAAGTTCCGGTAGCGCCGACAGCGCCCAAATTTTGCTTATGCTTCCACGATAATGACCCTTTCCCGGCCTGGGTTTCCCCCACTGGAATTCCAGTCAAATCGCAGAAATCAGCAAGGATTTTTTCCGCTTCGGAGTATATTACTCCACCGCCGGAAATGATCATTGGACGATTTGATTTTTGAATCAATTCGATTGCTCTAGCGATCATTATTTGATCCGGTGCCGCCCTGGGAATATAATGTACCCGCTTCGAAAAAAATTCTTCAGGAAAGTCGTAAGCCTCTGTCTGAACATCCTGTGGGAGTGAAATCGTTACAGCCCCTACTTCTGCCGGATTTGTTAAAATGCGAATGGCCTCTGGGAAAGAAGTGAGAATTTGTTCGGGGCGATTAATTCGATCCCAATAACGACAGACAGGTTTTAGGCTGTCATTAACGGAGATATCCTGACTTTGGGGATGCTCTAATTGCTGGAGTACAGGACCTACGTTTCTACGGGCAAAAATATC
The DNA here is from genome assembly GCA_004124535.1 of Fidelibacterota bacterium. Next base: position 1,791 of record SCKQ01000041.1, on the reverse strand, counting down.
ACCCGGTAATAATAAAACCGGAAGACGATTAATGGTAGCACTTGCAGCACCGGTTACTAAATTGGTAGCACCCGGTCCTATAGAAGTTGTACAGACAAAAGCGCGCATTCGACGATGCTGCTTGGCAAACGCAGCGGCGATATGAACTTCTGCCTGTTCATTGCGGGGTAAGTAATGGGTAAATTCGCTGTCCTGCTCTAATGCCTGGCCCAATCCGGTAACATTCCCATGACCAAAAATTCCCCACATTCCCTCAAAGAATCGATTTTGAACCTCATCCCGTTCTACCCACTGGTTCTTTAAAAACCTGATGATGGCTTGGGTTGTAGTTAAACGTATTGTTTTATACATAAATATACTTCTCCCCTATTTCGTTTTAGAGACCCAACCCAATTTGCTGGTAAATATTTTCGATTAATTCGACATTTTTATATCCATCAATATGAGTTGCAATAAGGTCCATTCCGTCTTCTTGTTTACCCAATAAACGAGCAATAAACAATGAATCCTCTTGAACAAATCCCCAGCGTTTTTCGATGGACAAAGTAGAGAATTTTTCCTGATAAGATGGTTGGTCTAATCCTAAACAATAGGTGACTGTTTCCATCTCATCGTTAGCGATAGTGAAATGATTTCCGCATATTTCTACACGCTCAAAAGGATAAATCCAAGTGGTGTGTGCAGAAGAGGAAAAAACACCATGAGAGCCGTTTTTCATTTCAAAAATCATGGAAAAATTATCCACACAAGGATATATCGTTTTGGAACCAACGGCGGTCACTTTTTTCACTTCCCCAAAGAGGTAACAAACCATATCAATTAAATGAAGTGTGGACTCAAACAGGAACCCTCCGGTCACTTTAGGATTACTGGTCCATGGCGGAAATTGTAATTCACCACGATTCATTTTAATATTAAAAGAAGACGGAACTAAGTCTCCACCAATAATAAAATCCTTCATTTTTTTATACACTGGGGCGAACCGTCGATTAAATCCTAATTGGTAAACAACGCCCGCTTCGTTAACTGCTTTGACGATTTTTTTAGCATCATCAATATTTAGTGCAAATGGCTTTTCACAAAACACATGCTTGCCGGCAGTCAGTGCTTCGAGCGATATTTCAGCATGAAGTTTATTCGGCACTGTAATATAAACAGCATCAGAATTCGAAAATACTTCATCGATACTATACCTCACAGTCATTCCGAATTCCCGGGCAAAATCCTGGCTGGATTTCGTATTTATGTCAAACGCCGATTCCAATAAAACATCCGGGATTGATTTAAGATTTCCGGCATGAGTTTTGGCAATATTGCCCGTGCCTATTATTCCAATTTTTACTTTATTCATATTATATAAATTATTGTTGATTTTTAATTCGATTTACAATCATCTGATAATCAGTTACTAATGGACCTTCCTTTTCCATTTTTATTGATGTAGCTGCGGCAGCAAATCTGACCGATTCAAGAGGTGATTGAGATAGCCTGCACACCAAATAATTAGCGATACAAGTATCACCTCTTCCCGTTCGACCAACAAATGATTTCGCTGTAAAGGGAGCTTCATATATCATCCCTTCTACATAAACCATTACACCATCAGAATGGGTAATTACTACTTCTTTGGGTCCCCATTCAGATATTTTTTCTGCTGCTGCAATAATATCTTTTTTACCCGTTATAACTTCAGCCTCAACATTATCCGCTTTGACCGTGTGAATGTGATTCAAACCTTCCTTTTTATGGGGCCAATCTTTAAAAATTAGTTTACCATTTTCTCTAATGCGC
>SCKQ01000006.1 GCA_004124535.1 Fidelibacterota bacterium | reverse complement strand
ACCCGAAAATGCTATTCCTGCTTCCAGGCAGGCATCCATATGGTCTTCAACAATATCCCGGCCAAATACTTCATCGGCACCTACACCGCAGTAAAAGGGTCCTTGTGGAGCGGGATAACCACCTTCGGGCCAACCCAGCGGCGAGCGTCCCACGAAAAATGTGTATTCCTGCTCGATACCAAACCAGGGTTCATGGTCTTTATGCTTTTCAGCAATTTCAACCAAGTGTGCGCGTGTGTTGGATTCATGTACAGACCCATCCTGGAGGAGCACTTCATTCATCACTAAGATGTTTTTTCCGCCACGAATAGGATCCTTTACATAATACACCGGCTTCAGCATACAATCGCTGTTGTGACCTTCCGCCTGCATGGTGCTAGATCCGTCAAAACCCCACTCTGGAATATCATCTAAGCTATTAACAGGACCGTCAATAATTTTTGTTTTGGAACGTAATTTGGCAGTTGGTTTATGGCCATCGATCCAAATGTATTCAGCTTTTATTTTTTCCATATTTTTTTCCTTTTGGATACCTTTGAGTTAGGTGTTATTTAAAGAAGTTAAATCTAATTCAAACCCTTCCTTATAGGTACTCATTATCACAGACGTGTGTGTTCTGATCACACCCGGCCAGGATTGAATATCCCTAAGTAGTTGCTCAAGTTCTGAAGAGTTGCGCACACGTACTTTCAACATGTGGCTGCCATCTCCTGTAACAGAATGACATTCCAGTACTGCCGGGTGTTTGATGGATTTCTGGATAATTTCTTCGTAGTGCTCCGAGGACGAACTGACAACTGCAATATATGCAGCAAGATCAAAGCCCAGTTCCTTGGCATTCAATTTTGCCGTGTATGATTCTACAGTTCCATTATCTGTCAATTTCTTGATTCGTTCTGTCACTGCCGGAATGGACATTTCTACAAGATCGGCAATTTCACTGGCCGTTGTCCGTGAATTTTGTTGTAATGTAGAAAGAATTTGATAATCTTTTTTGTCAAACATCAACCATAAATTATAATGTATATTTAACTATAAACAATAAAAATTAAATAATTAATAAGTCTATACTTAAATTATTTAGTTATTATGTGTATAATACCGTATAATGCTTAATAATAAAACCCCCATTGCAAAAGTATCCGCAGGGCAAAATTTTCTTCTCCCCGAACAGGATGTGAAACCCAGATAGGGAAGTATAATCCAATTTCCATCATTGTTTGGGATTCCAAGCCAAAGCCAGCTGCAATATAAATCTGATCACTTTTATTTAAATGATCAAGGCGATCCAGTAATGTTCCTTCATCGTCGCTGATCACAGCACCGTCAATATAAACCATGGGCCACGCCGCTGTCTTGGTTTCCCAGCCGATACTAAAACCACTACTGAAAATATTATCCTGCCATTCTTTCTCATCAGCCGCCACACCCCGAAAAAGCGGAATTCGCCCTTCGCGCTGCTGCCAAACTTTTGGGACATACAATAATCTATAAGCAAGCTCATCACCTTCACGCTCATCCCAAACAAATCCGGCTTCTCCATGCAAGCGAATGATATATCCTGCAATTTTATGTGTTTCCACATCGGCAGAAATTCCAAAATTGTAAAAAGATTCTTTCTCCTGGAAGCCGCCAAGTAAATGCGTTTCCATAAGATAGCGTTGTTCAGTTGTATATGAAAAAATGGTCCATTTTTCTTTCAATTTCACACTTCGTCCAACAACCCACCAGTCACCTGACTCTGATTTAGTATATTCGGTACTGGAAAGAGTTGTTGTTAAGCGAGAGTAATAGGACTCGCCGTGTGCCGCTAAATATTTTGGTTCCCCCATGTAATTATAAAATGAAATTTTTGTCCATTTTTTAGGATACTCAAACCCGGTCTCGAGTTCCCAATAGGTATTAGCTGTCGACTTCAAGGGTGTTCTATAATTGATTCTTCCTCCCCAATTATTTTCAGGGACACCTGTTGAAAATGTGACTTCCAAATCAAACAGGTTTTGATAGAACGCTGGCATAATTGGCATCAGGTTTATACCCAACCCCCCAGAAAATTTTAAACCTGTACGCCAATTACCACGCCAATCCCTTTTAATTCTAGGTCTGTAATAGACTTTATATGTCTCCCAACTCGGTAATCCATAATTTGGCTGCAGCGATATCCGTCGCGGCCAGCGGTTATTAAATCGGTTATCATCAAATAGTCGTTTATAGGGATCCAGCTCTACTGACACCAGAGGAGATACTGTATTTAATTCTATTGTATTGCTCATATTGATATCAACCTGTGTCAACAAGGTGCTGTCACCATATTCGGTTATGAGTAAAATATCAACAGGCATGATCCAGCTTCCTTTAAACGATGTAGTAATTTTATTACTCCATTGTTTATTTTTATTATACTGGCTTTCAACGTCCTCTATCTCAACGTCAGGCCGCAGATTTGTTGTTAGGGCCAATCTAAAATTATCAGCTATTTCATTTTTCGTATGTTGATTAATTGCTTGAATAAAATCTTCTGTACTGGCTGTTTTCCCTCTAAATAGTATACAATAATCATACATAATTTTATTCATAATTGAATCACCAACTGTCGCCTGCAACATTTGCATAACATGGCTGCCCACAATATATTTGCTGTAAATATTAGCAGCTGTTTCCCAATTTATTTGTTTGCCGGACTGATAAACAGGGGGGAGCGATTTTTCTCCAATGACATCCATCAAGAACTGTGTCCAATCTTCCATATCCATTACTTTTATATCAGACCAAATGTTCAAATCAGGAATTGTTTCAGTAAATGTAAACGGGTCTGGTTTCCCCTTCTGTGATTGGGCAAAAAGCCAGCTGGCATATTCAGCAAACGATTCATTCAGCCAGGTTTCGGTATGCTCATCCGTTTGAATTGAATAGCCAAACCATTGATGTGCTAATTCGTGATCCAACACATGTCCATCATCAATATTATCCTGGAAAATCATATAATTACTCGTTGTTATAGCTCTTGTGCCAATGGAATAGCCGCTACTGATGACCAGTTTATCCATTAATGCATTTCCAAATTGTTCTTCATAAAAAGGTATCAATTTTTCCAATCGCTCTACAACTTTTTGAATATGTTTAGATTGCACTGCCGGGGAAATAATTTCAATTTGAATTCCGCTAATCTCAGATGTGGTTTTTTGCATTCCTTGTACAAAAACAGCGCTGAATGATAATGAATAGTCGTCCTTAATAATATATTTGACATGCCCCGTTTCCAGTACAGCTTGTTTTAGAATTTTTCCCGATGCACCAACCAAAAAGTCCGCTGGCGCAATTAAATTAATATCATACTCAGCAAAATTTGTATATGGTTTTATTGAATTACGATATATATCAGAACGCCAGCCGTTTGCATAGTAATATTCAAGTACTGGATAGAAATTAATCGCATTGTATGTGGTTGTATCTTTCCTGGCGCCGTGAGCGGGCAATTGGGGGTTGCTAGCAGAGAAATATGTTTTAAAAGGAATATCAATAATCACTGTTTCGCCGGGATGGACAGGGGGGAATAAGCCTAATTTCATAACCAAACTATCCTGTCCGCTAACACGCGCTGAATGGGAACAACGCACAGTAGATATTTTTGTTAATGACTCTTGTTTTGAATAATGGTTACCGGCGTTGTGAAAATATAATTCTTTTAGTTCTTTTTGAGTATTATTAACAATGCGAACATGATTTACACCTTCAATGAACCCATCTGATTGATTTGTACGCGGATGAAAATAGATATCAAGGTTATAATATATATCAAGTCTATTTGCCGGCAAGCAGATTGGTAAGAGAAAGCTCCCTAAAACAATTTTTGATCTAATACAGTCAAACACGCATTAAAATTTTATACCCACGGCCAGCCCGGAAATCCAGCCGCCGGGACCATAGGAATACACCCCTGTTTCAAAATGATATGTTTCATATGCCCATACCACACCGAGCCCAGTGTCTGCAAAGAAATTTCTGGCAAGGCCTTGTCCTGTCGATTGCTTGAATCGGTTTGTGGTCGTTCCCAGTTTTAATTGTAATTGATAAGGTAGCGTAAACACAGCTCCTAATCGTATTTCAGGCGTTGCAGCATTTAATCTATTATAAATATCTATAGAGAGATTCAATGGCAAATAGGCAAGATTTTTTGATACCGAAACAACTATTGCTGTCGGCAGTTTTTCTTCTGTATCAGAATATTTTTTTATAATAGAGCCAGTATTAATCAAACTAACTCCTAATTTTGAATTCAGCTTTTTGGAATTCAGTATAGCCCCTACGGAAAAGGTTAACAATGCCGCTTGTTTATCCTCAAGAGAACTTATAAAGAGTCCTGCGCTTACACCCCACGATAATGGCCACCTTGTAGAATGTCCTGCTGCAGCCCAATTAAGCCATGTATCTGATGCGGAATAATTTTCTGTTTCCTGATTCAATTCATCCCGGCCTTCAAATAAACCATAGTTTATTTGGCGTAATCCATAGACCGTTACAGACTGTTTACCTAGTAAAGATAAGTGGACAGATTGAGCAGTAATATCAGCAGGATATGAAACAAAACTGACCTCAAATAGTCTCGGCAATGTCCATAAGGCAGCCGGGTTAGCTATATCAGCAGTTATGTTTGTTACAGTACCCCCAGCGCCAGTTAGCGACATGCGGTGTGGATGATACCAGTTTTCAAGACCTGGAAATGTGGTTTCTGCTATTAACAGATTCAATAATAAGCTAAACGTAATTACTCTCATAAAACAGATACAGGATTAACATCAATTAATACTTTTACACTAGACGGCAATTTATTTAAAAGTCCTACTGCAAAGTGATCTTGCAAGAAAGAATGGAGTCTTTCACCGTTGGTATCATGCGTTTTGTTAGATTTAATCATAATATGCATACGATATTTCCCCCGCAACCGTTCCCGATAACATTTGGCTGGTCCTAATATATCTATTCCTTTCGGGGAAGGACTTAATTTTTTTCTTATCTTGTCAGCATGAGTGGTAACAAGTTCTTTTTTTGTACCTTCTATTTCTAAACGGATCAACCATGAAAATGGTGGATAATTAAGTTCCTGTCTTTCACTTAAAGCAATATTGTAATATGTTTTTTGATCCAGTCTAGCGGCATGTATTAATACGGGGTTATCAGGATTATATGTTTGAATGATTACTTCCCCTGGTTTTCTTCTGCCGGATCGGCCCGCTGCCTGGTAAATAAGTTGGAATACTTTTTCTCCAGAACGAAAATCAGGCAAAAAGAGCCCTGTATCACCATTAACAATTCCTACTAGTGTTACATTATCAAAATCTAATCCCTTGGCAATCATTTGTGTGCCGATTAATACATGAATTTCACCCGCGGCAAATTTTTCCAATATTCTTGTCAAAGCGGGGATATTGCGAGCAGTATCAAAGTCGATCCTTGCAATTTTAATATCCGGGTATTGTTCGCGAATAACATCTTCAACTTTTTGTGTACCAACACCAAGGAGTTTTAGATTGATACTGGTACATTTGTGACAGGCAATGGGTATATTACTTGTTTCATAACCACAAAAATGGCATTTCAGCAAGCGTTCATGGCTATGGTATGTTAATGCAATTTTACATTGCACACACGTTTCAACATGACCACAATCTCCACATCGTAAAATTGGAGCGAAGCCACGTCTGTTTTGCAACAGCATCACCTGTTCACCTTTAGCAAATTTGCTTTCCATTATTTTCTGAAGCTTGCTGGAAATTACTTGTTGGAACTTACCTGTTTCTTCCTGCTCCTTGATCATATCAACAATCTGAACCTGGGGGTAAGGGGCGCCACCGTATCTTTTATTTAATCTTAAATAGGAATACTTCTCCTTAACATGATTATAATAACTTTCCAAGCTGGGGGTGGCACTGGACATGATAACCACTGCATCATTCAATTTGCCGCGCATCAAGGCAACCTCACGGGCATGATATCTTGGTGCCGGGGATTCTTGCTTGAAAGAATATTCCTGTTCTTCATCAATAATGATTACACCAAGGTTTTTTAAAGGAGCAAATACAGCGCTTCTGGCTCCTATAGTAACGTTAAATTGTCCTGCACAAATTTGTTTCCATGTCCACGCTCGAGCAGCATGAGATAGTCTCGAATGCCACAAAGCAACTTGATCCCCAAAGACAGACCTGAATCGTCCCGCTATTTGTGGTGTTAATGATATTTCTGGAAGTAGCAATATTGCTGATTTATTCATTTCTAACGCCTGACGCACAATTTCAATATATATTTCTGTTTTACCGCTTCCTGTAACACCATGCAGTAATGTTGGACTAAATTTTTTAGAATTCAATTTTTTACTTAATTCACCTAATACCAGTTTTTGCTCATTCGTGAATGCTATTTCCTTATGAATCTTTGAGAATGTAAACCCAGTTACATCAGGCAAATTCGTTACTTCATCTAGATCAACAAGACCTTTATCAAACAACGTTTTGCAAACTGCATTGGGACTGCTCACCATATGTTTGAGTGCTGCAATTGGAATCGCTCCTTCTTGAACAGACAGGAACTGTAATACTTTTGCCTGGATAGGTGCTCTTTTTTGCAACTGCTCATAATTATCACCAAATGATTTATATACAACAAGGCCGGTCGTGGGTGGTGTATATTTTGTAGAGAGTTTTGCAGGCAAGACTGTTTTTACAACTTGCCCAACAGGTGTAAAATAATATGAACTCATCCATTGTACCAGTTTCCACAATTTGTTATCCATCACTGGTTGCAGGTCTATAAGTTCCTTTATATTTTTGTGTTTGCCCAAATAATCTGATTCAGCAGATTTAGCAACAACAATACCGGTAACCAGCCGCTTTCCCAATGGTGCTTTGACGCGTATTCCTACATGAATCTGATCAATAAATTTTTTCGGGATACGGTAAGTAAACTGTGTATAACTGGAGATAGGAAAGGCAACTTCTACAAACATAATCGTTGAAAATAGATGCAGTTAAAACATCCGGCAAGAATTCTTTATATAAATAATAACCCCCGGCTTTTCTACCGGGGGTTATAAAAGTGGTTTTGAGTATTCAGAACTATGCTTTTATTACATATATTTTCAGTTCAGGTTTCATATCTGCAGCAACACGTACAGGGATATGAAAAATACCCAATGCTTTAATTGATTCTTTAAGCTCGATGCGGTGGCGTTCAATTGCGATTCCTTTTTCTTCCAGTTTTTTTTGGATATCATTGGTGGTCACAGCGCCAAACATTTTTTCTTCTTCACCCGTTTGCACTTCAAATGTCATTTCCATATCTTTCAGTTGGTTTGAAAGTTCAAGATTTATTTTCTCATCGTGTGCACGATGTTTATCAGCATTACGTTTGCGTTCATCAGCAATCGCCAGATTACGTTTTGATGCTCGCAATGCCAGACTTCTGGGGAACAGAAAATTCCGGGCAAAGCCCGGTTTTACATTTACAGTATCACCAGCTGTACCTAAGGCATCTACATCTTGGAGTAATATTATATCCAGGGTTTAAGTCCTTGTTGTTTATAAATAGTTCAACTGTCGCCTAAATTCGTATAAGGCATCAAAGCAATGTTTCTTGCTCTTTTAATCGCCCTAATCAATTTCCGATGCATTTTTGCGCTGGTGCCCGTAACGCGTCGGGGCATGATTTTGCCCTGCTCTGTCACGAAGCGGCGCAGCAGTTTAACATCCTTATAATCAATCTCTGTGATCACGTTTTCTTTAAAATAACAAAACTTTTTACGACTTACAAATGCCATAAATTCCTCGCTTATCTATTATGCTGAAGTTTCTTCTTCAACGGTTTCAGACGCTTCATCTGTGTCCTCAAATTTTTCTTCAACAGGTGTTTTGGGAACTTCCTTGATAATTTCCGGCATGTCTTTCACTTGGGGTTCTTCTTCAAGAGGTTCGGTGCTTTCATCCAGCAAATCACTTTCAATCTCTTCTGGTTTTGCACCAAGACGTACATTTTGATAACGTAAAACTGAATTGTTCAATTTCATAAAACTATCAAAATCGCCCAAAGCATTCTGGTCTTCTGTTTCGAACTGAAAGAGTACATATGTCCCATATTTATGCTTATCAATAGGGTAGGCTAGCCGTTTTTTTCCCCAAACACGGTGGGCAATCACCTGGCTGAATTTGCTAACCTGTTCATCAACATCCTTTATAATGTTGTCAACTCTTTCCTTTTCATAGTCCGGGTTAAGAATATATAGTGTTTCATAATATCGCATAGATTCTCCTCAAACCTATAATGTCAAAAGTGGAGCAATGACTAATGACACCACTGACATTAATTTAATTAATATATTTAACGATGGACCGGATGTATCCTTAAAAGGATCACCAACTGTATCACCAACCACAGCAGCCTTGTGAGCATCTGATCCTTTTTGGAGACTAATTCCATTGACTGTCACGCCTTCTTCAATCATTTTCTTCGCATTATCCCAAGCTCCTCCAGCATTAGACTGGAAAATAGCCATAAGTACACCACAAACTGTAACACCCGCTAAAAGTCCTCCTAAAGTTTCCGGACCAAAAACAAATCCAACCAAAACAGGTGAAGTAACTGCAAGTATACCCGGCAACACCATTTCTTTAATGGCTGACTGTGTGGAAATTTCAATACAGCGGCCGTGTTCAGCTTTCGTCAATCCCAATTCATACACAGCTTTATCTTCATCAGACCAAGTAGATTCATTGCCTTTTTTCATTAAATCCAACGCAGCCTTTAATTCCGGGATATCTCTAAATTGACGGCGAACTTCTTCAATCATAGCCATTGCCGCACGTCCTACCGCATTCATTGCCAATGAAGAAAATAAGAATGGTAACATACCACCAACAAATAAACCAGCCATTACCATTGGTTTAGAAATATCTATACTATCAAGACCAGTTTGAACCATGAAAGCAGCAAACAGAGCCAATGCTGTTAAAGCAGCCGAACCAATCGCAAATCCTTTTCCAATTGCAGCTGTAGTGTTACCAACGGCATCCAGTTTATCAGTACGTCTACGAACTTCTTCGGGTAGTCCAGCCATCTCAGCGATACCACCTGCATTATCAGAAATAGGACCATACGCATCAACAGCCAGCTGAATTCCCGTATTTGCCAGCATGCCCAATGCAGCTAATGCAATGCCATATAAACCAGCAAAATGATGTGCACCTATTATTGCAGTGGCTAAAATTAAAATTGGTATAGCGGTAGACTGCATACCTACACCTAAGCCAGCAATAATATTTGTGGCTGGACCTGTTAAAGATTGTTTTGTAATAGATAAAACTGGTGATGTTCCTGTTCCGGTGTAGTGCTCAGTAATAAGTCCTATTCCCAATCCGGCCAACAAACCTATAACGGTTGCCAAGAATACACCAATGCTTGTAAATGTTTCTCCACCTTGAACAAAATCGGATGGAAGAACATTTTGAATCAAGAAATAAATCACACCAATCATAATAAATGAGCTTCCGAACTCTCCTCGATTCAAAGCCTTTTGGGGATCCCCACCTTCCTTTACAGATACCATGAATGTACCCAGTATAGATACTAATATTCCGGCTGCTGCAATATATAAAGGCAGTAATACAAAATTTAATCCCATAACCGCACCTAATACCATCGAGCCAATAATTGACCCCACATAGGATTCAAAGAGGTCGGCGCCCATACCGGCAACATCACCTACATTATCACCTACATTATCAGCGATGGTGGCAGGATTTAAGGGATGGTCTTCAGGGATTCCTGCTTCCACTTTTCCTACCAAATCAGCGCCCACATCAGCAGCTTTCGTGTAAATGCCTCCACCCACACGGGCAAACAAAGCAATGGAAGAAGCACCTAAAGAAAAACCAGTAAGAATGTCTAATACACGCTTCAATTCAGTTTCATTAGAGACTCCATAATGATAAGAATATATTGTGTATAAACCACCCAACCCGAGAACACCAAGCCCAACCACGCTTAAACCCATAACTGAACCGCCCGTGAAAGCCACTTTTAATGCAGAAGCCAGTCCGGTTTGAGCTGCGTTTGTTGTTCGGTTATTGGCTTTGGTAGCCACTCTCATTCCAAGAAAACCAGCTAAACCACTTGCAAAGGCACCCACAATAAATGATACGGCTATTAGCTCGGTCCCTTCACCTTTTAATGAATAACCTACAAATAGTATTATAGCAACCACCACCACAAAAACACCCAAAATTCTATATTCAGCTTTTAGAAAAGCCATAGCGCCACCAGCTATGTTTGCGCCAATTTGTTTCATCCTGTCCGATCCTTCATCCTGGTTATTAATCCAGTTTGTTTTCCAGAATGCATATAACATTGCCACAACAGCAGCAGCAATTACATAATACAAATTATTCATTTACATCTTTCTTTTTTGTTTTTTTATTAAATTGATTCATCGTTTTTTGCAAACCATAATTCAAAATGGATTCCACTGCATCGGCAACTGTTTGGATCATGTCATCAGCATCTGGTTGATCATTTTTTTTAAATGGTTTAAGTACATACTTTTCTGCAGGCCGTTTATGATCGGCGGCTGCAACACCAAAGCGCAAACGCGGAAAACCTGTATGCCCTAAATGATATATAACAGATTCCATCCCCCGGTGGCAGCCGTCGCCGCCTTTGAGTCGGAGCCGCATAGAACCCAAGGGTAGATCCACATCGTCCACAACAACATTCAAATCAGCAAGGTCAATATTCCATTTCTGTAATACATACTTCACTGCAACACCACTGGCATTCATACCTGTTGTGGGTTTGACCAAAAGAACCTCTTTGTCAGTGGCTTCAGTATACACAAATGATCCTTTCCCTGGCTGGAATTGCACTGACCAGCGCCTGGCCAACTCATTTATCACCCAGAATCCGGCGTTATGCTTGGTATTGGCATATTCTGGACCTGGGTTTCCAAGACCTATAAATGCTTTCATGATTATTTAGTGCTTTCTTCCGTAGCATCTCCGCCTTCAGCTTTCCCCTCGCCATCACCTTCAGCTGTTTCTCCTTCAGCTGTTTCTTCACCTTCTTCACCTTCTTCATCTTCTTCGAGCTCAACCACAGGTTCTTCCTCTTCTTTAGGAGGTGTTATTGTGGCAATAACTTGTTCTTCATCAGTGATTATGGTGATCTCACCCGAAACCGTGATATCAGCTACAGAAAGACTGCTGTTCATTTCCAATTCTGTAGTGTCAAGAGTAATAAACTCTGGAACATCTGTTGGTAAACATTCAATATCGATGCTGGTAAGAATTTGAGAAAGCACACCGCCTTCCTCTACACCTACTGCTTCACCTTCCAGATGAATGGGCACTGCAATAGTTATTTTAACATCGCGGCGGACACGCATGAGATCTACATGTAAAATACTTTCATTTACCGGATGAAATTGAATCTCTTTGATCATTACATATTGTGTGTCGCCTTCCAGTTCTACCTCGAAAATGTGGTGGCCAGAATGCAGGGCGTGATATAAATTTTTTGAGTCCAGGATCAGGTTAATATTGTCCGTTTCTTTATAATAATAGTTTGCGGGGATCTTGCCATTACGGCGCAGGGATTTATTTGCAGCGCTACCGATGCTTTCCCTTTTTTCCACAGCTAATTGATAATAATCTGCCATTTTTTTCTCCGATTAAAATTCGAACAGTGAACTCACAGATTCACCTTCATGAATACGATTTATCGCTTCAGCAAAAATGCTGGAAACTGTTATAATTTTCATTTTATCAAATATTTTGTCTTTTGATATATTGACTGTATCCGTCACAATAAGCTCACTGATTGCTGAATCTTTAATCCGTTCCACTGCAGGCTCTGATAATAGCGCATGTGTAGCAACAGCTGTAACTGAATTAGCTCCGTTTTCCTGAGCGGTTTCAGCGGCATTCACCAATGTTCCTGCCGTATCAATCATATCATCTATGATGAGGACATCTTTCCCATCCAAGTCGCCAATGAGATGCATGACTTCTGCCTTGTTTGGGGCATAGCGGCGTTTATCAATTAAAGCAAAGTACATGCTCAACCGCTTTGCATAGGCCTGGCTCATGCGCGCCGAGCCCACATCAGGAGCAAGTACAACTGAATTTCCGGGATCCAATCCTAACGCTTTGATCTTGTCCATCAAGACCATACGGCTGTAAAGATGATCAAAAGGTATATTTGCAAAACCTTGAATCTGGGTAGAATGCAGGTCCATGGAGACGATACGATTTGCGCCGGCAGCTGTGAACATATCCACCATAACGCGTGCGGAAATAGGAACGCGCGGAGTATCTTTTCTATCTTGGCGGGCATAGCCAAAATAAGGTATCACCGCAGTAACGCTTTTAGCCGAAGCACGGACCGCAGCATCTAACATAAGGACGAGTTCAAGAATGTTCTTTGCCGGGCCGTGTGTACTTTGGATAATAAAAACATCCCTGGCACGGATATTCTCTTCAAATTTGACCCAAATTTCCCCATCCGCAAAATCCTTTATGGATAATTGTCCCAAGGGTACATTCAAATATTGCGCAATTTTCTCTCCAAGTCGGGGATTACTGCGGCCATTAAATATCTTTATTGTATCTTTACTCATAGTGCTGGGGCGCAGGGATTCGAACCCCAACTGCCGGGACCAAAACCCGGTGTCCTGCCATTAGACGACGCCCCAAAGGGTTCTGTTGGATGTGATATCAGCGGTGGGTAGGGCGGGTCAAGATGGTTCGGTAGTCGGACGATAAAACAGACTCGGCTGCTTTTGCTGCAGTGTCTTCGTCAAACATTCCGAACACAGTCGAACCGCTGCCCGACAGACTGGCATATGAAGCTCCGTTTTTTAGTAAGGAGTCCTTTATCTCACCAATCTCTGGATGTGCTGGAATCACAATCCGTTCAAAATCATTCTGAAAAAGCTCAAAAGGGATTGTGTCCCTTCTGAAAAGACCGGCAAAATTAGCTTTTTCAATACTATCCTCCAAACCCTTTTTCAAGGATTTATATGCCCAATTTGTGTCAATGGAAAATGCGGGTATAATTAGAAGAAATGTAAAATCCAATTTGACATTTATAGGCATTAGAATTTCACCAATTCCATCGCCAAGTTGTGTGCCTCCATTTACAAAAAACGGTACGTCTGCTCCAATTCTTATTGCCAGTTTTGACAGCTTATCTGCAGATAATTCTAAACCATATAAATCATTTAATCCTTTTAATACAGCTGCCCCGTTACTTGAACCACCGCCCAAACCCGCTCCTTGAGGAATCTTTTTTTCAACGTGGACCTTAATCCCACCCAAATTAGGGAATTGTCTTAAAATGGTAGCGTGGGCCTTTGCGCATGTGTTCGAGAAGTCTAGAGGGAAGTTTTCGTCAATTGATGTTAGTTCACATCCGGCATCTATTTTTTCCAAAGTGACAATATCATGAAAATCTAATTCCTGGAAGATCGTGTGAATGTTGTGATAACCATCTTCTCGACGGTTCAGGACCAGCAGACCAATGTTGACCTTGGCGTGGGAATTCAGTACTATGGAATCCATAGATACTATTTGGATATGGTTGCCACAGCCACAGCGCCAACACCTTCGCCACGGCCGATAAAACCCATTTTATCCGTGGTAGTTGCCTTTATAGACACGGCAGATTCTTCGATCTGGAGTGTGTAAGATATTTTGTATGTCATTTCCGGAATAATATCAGCAAGCTTAGGTTCCTCCAAAATAACCGTACTATCAATATGATCTATTTCAAACCCTTCTTTGCGTATTAGCTCTGCGGCGTGTTCCAGGAAATGGATGCTTTCCTTGCCTTGCCAGCGCTCATCCGAACTCGGAAAATGCTGGCCAATATCCCCAAGGTTTGCCGCACCCAACAACGCATCTACAACAGCGTGGAAAAGCACATCCCCATCTGAATGCCCGACAGAGCCCCTGGGGCTGTCGATCTTGACACCGCCAATAATGAGCGTTACACCTTCCGCCAGGGGATGGACATCGTAGCCTATGCCTGTTTTAACCATTGTTAGCTATTATTCCTTCCGCAAGTTGCCAGTCTTCAGTGGTGGTAATCTTGAAATTTCCTGCGAATCCTTGTGTTATAGCTACATTTCCACTAATTGCTTCTACCATGGATGCTTCATCTGTAGCATCCATATCATGTTGTAATGCGCTGATTAAAATCTTCTTATGGAATGTCTGCGGTGTCTGGGCCAGCCAGATGGTGCTGCGATCCAATGTTTGCTGAATATTATTCTCTACCACTTGTTTCACCGTGTCCTTAGATGGCAAGGCGGCAATACAGCCGTCGGCTCCATTACAACCATTGATTGTAGCAGAAATGAGTCCTGGTGTTACAAAGGGACGGGCGGCATCATGGACAGCAATGATCTCAATATTATCTGACAACGCCATACAGCCGTTCAATACTGAATCCTGCCGTCTTGTTCCGCCAGTCACAGTTTTCACTGGTTTTGCGGATGTAAAAGATGCTAATTCCCGGGAAACAGATTCAAGGTCTGCTTGTGGAACGACCACAACTATTTCGGCAATATCACTGCATTCCAGAAAGGGTATTAATGTATGGAACAGGAGGGGACGTCGACCCAGTAGCTTGAACTGCTTTTTTTCTCCAAAACGTTCTCCCGTACCGGCTGCGGCAATGACAGCACCGGTTTTGAATTCGGAAAACATTATTTTATTAACATAGCATCGCCGTAACTCAAGAAACGATAATTATGTTTCTTTGCTTCCCAGTAGGCTTTCATGATAATGTCCCTTTCAGAAAAAGCAGAGATCATCATCAGCAGTGTGCTCTTGGGCTGGTGAAAATTGGTAATGATACCATTCACCATTTTAAAGTTATAGGGGGGATAGATGAATTTATCAGTCCAGCCCCGTTTTGGAGAAACCTGAAACCCTGATACAGCCACGGTCTCAAGGCCACGAACAGAAGATGTTCCCACAGCATACACCTTGCGCCGTTTTTTCTTAGTTTCATTGATGGCCAGGGCGGTTTTTGGTGATACTTCAAAATACTCAGAATCCATCTGGTGGCGGTTCAGGTCTTCTACCTGAACCGGGCGGAATGTTCCCAAACCAATATGCAAAGTGGTATATTCAATTCTGACACCTTTATTCCGCAGTCGTTTCAAAAGACCTTGCGTAAAATGAAGTCCGGCAGTGGGCGCAGCTACAGCCCCCCGTTGATCGGCAAACACGGTTTGAAATCGTTCCTTATCCTTTGTCTCAGCAGGGCGTTTAATATATGGAGGCAAAGGCGATGTTCCGATGCGGTCAATAATATCATAAAAATTGTCACCGTCATATTCAAAGCGTACCACACGGCCGCCGGATATGGTATTATCAATAACGTCACAAAAAACATTTTTAGCAAACATGAGCTTATTGCCAATACGCACTTTCCGTGCCGGCCGTACCATGACTTCCCACAGTTCGTTCTCCAACTCACGCAGTAGAAACACTTCCACCTTGGCTTCTGTTTTATCTTTGCTGGCATAGAGCCGGGCTGGAAAAACCTTGGTATTGTTCAAAACAATCAAATCATTTTTACGAAAATATTCGACTATATTTGAAAATGTTCTATGTTCAATGTCTCCGGTCTCTCTATCAACAACCATCAGTTTGGATAAATCACGTCGCTTGGCAGGATACTGGGCAATGTATTTTTCCGGCAACGGATAATCGAAATCAGCCAGTTTGTACTTTTTCTTTTTATTTATCATGAAAATAACCTTTGTTGTGTTTTTGAGTTAAATGTTCTTTTTAAAAGTTTGAATGATTTTTCCTGAGCAATACGTCCCCGTGATGTGCGCTGAATAAACCCTTTTTTGATGAGATAGGGTTCATACACATCTTCAATTGTGGTCGCATCTTCACTTACTGCTACTGACAGTGAATTAACACCAACAGGTCCTCCTTTAAATTGGTCAATGAGCGCTACCAGAATCCTGCGGTCCATATCGTCTAAACCGTGAATATCAATGCCCATTCCATCCAAAGCCTCTTTGGCGACACCTTTATCTATTTTACCATTGGCTTTTACTTCAGCATAATCCCGTGCACGCCGCAGAATTCGGTTTGCAATCCGCGGTGTACCCCGGCTGCGGCGGGCCAATTCCATGGCGCCAGCTTCATCAATGGCAACTTCAAGTATCTTCGCAGAACGCTGGATAATATGAAACAGATCATCAGCATTATAAAAATCAACGCGCAAAACCACACCGAAACGATCCCGCAATGGGGATGTCAGATTTCCCAGGCGAGTCGTGGCGCCAATCAATGTAAAAGGCTCCACATTCAGTTGCACACTGCGGGCACTGGGGCCTTTATCGATCATAATTTCAATACGGTAATCTTCCATAGCTGAATAAAGATACTCTTCTACCACAGAATTCAAACGGTGGATCTCATCGATAAAAAATACGTCCCGTCCCTGCAGGTTTGTCAAAACACCTGCTAAATCACCAGCACGTTCTAATACAGGCCCGGAAGATTGTTTTAAGCTTACGCTTAATTCTTTGGATATAATATTTGCCAGGGTCGTTTTTCCAAGTCCCGGTGGGCCAAACAATAGCACATGATCCAAGGATTCCTTACGTTTATTGGCTGCTTCGATATACAACTTCAAATTATCTACCACTTCCTGCTGACCAATAAATTCATCGAATTTTTCAGGGCGCAGCGACTTCTCAGCAATAATGTCTTCTTCGAGTGGGATTGGATCAATAATGTGTAATTCAGTCATAAAACGAAGGTAATTGAACGTAAATCATGCTATTAGAACCCCATAAGATACTAAAATGAGGCAGGGGTCGTCAAATTTTTGGATATTATGCAGGTATACTTTCGCGAATAGATTCAAGACGGTCACGGCGATTAGTAGCAAATTTGGTAATTCCTGCCCATAGCCATCTCGGGGATAAATGGGCTTCGTCCACAATTTCATCCACTGTACCACCTGTACGCCAACGGTTATCCCAATCCGGTGACAGTGAATATTCTTCAACGATCTTATTTGCCATCCATTTATGCATGAGCCGACGGCCGCCATTTGTGATTACCATGGCGTCGTGCCATTCATTCGGTGCAATAATTGAATTGCGATAAGACTCAGGTTGTTTCTGGAAAAGCACCCAAGAAATAGCAGCGACAATCTTGACATTTGGACCTTCTGTCTTAATTCTGGGCAATAATTCCACGACTGAGTTCGTTGAGCTTGTGCCGCGGACAATTACCAGCCCTTCTTTTTTTCTGTCCTTATCATAATCCTTGATGATGTAAGCGCCTTTTGCTGCTTCCAAGTGTGATGCCATGCCAAGTGCTTTTCGATCAGGAATTGTTACCGATGGGCGCGTAAGGTGGAGACCGATTACAGGTATGTCAGTATTGAAAGCTGCCACCAAAGCTGGCGCAACTTCATTATGTTCCCACGGGTGAATATTGACAATATATCCCTCAGGAAATAATTGGGTGACACCCGTAGCAAAAATACCAAAGTGCGTACGGCTATCTTCAGCTGTTTCCGGCCCGGAATGGCCCGCTACCCAGATGAGTTTCCCTACTTTCAAATCAGAATCCTGAGCGATTTGGCTGAACAGTCTGATGGGGCCGTATTTCAGATAACTGAAAGAGCCATAAGTGCTCATGGCTCCGTAAAAACCATTGAAATCCTTATAGGTATCTTCACTGAAATTGACTGTCGCCAGACCGGCCATCATTCCCGCATTGGTGAATTCAGTGATGCCTTGGGGCATCAGCGGGCTATCCGTATTGGTCTCTCTATTATACAGGCCGTGATTTTTCTGGCCATTCCAGCCCTTGGCAAACCCTGAAATATTCGTTGAGTCTGCTAAGTCAGCACTCATGGCAATGACCAGCGGCCGGCCGTATTCTTTTTCGGCAAGAGAATTAATATAACTGGCATACTTGGAGAAACCTACTCTGTTTGGTGCCTTTTCTCCCGGTTTTACAAACAGTTCATCGGGTAGAGTATTAATATTAAAAATGTTTTTGTCTTGCGCGGGATTCTTGGCATTGATGCGGCACGTTTTCAATTCATTTGGTACAGAATTTCCAATTTCCATCAACGTATCTGCTAAGTAATCAACCAGTCCCTGGTTGTTTTCCATGACAGAAAAAACTGTATTAAATAATAATTTTGCCTGGTCAACTTGTTCGTTCCAAGATTCAGGTGCCTCTTTTCCAAAACCTTCAAATTCTACATTATACTTTTCAGCAAATTCACCCTTAGTTTTCCAGAATAATTCTGAATTACGTTTGTGGGCAGCACCATGACTGGCGTTATCAAATTTATAGTAACCCCTGCCTTTGCGCATTCTGGCATAAAGCACTTTGGGTTGATCCGGATTAGCCTTCTCTACTAACAATTTGTAATATGCATTTATCAGAGATTCCCAGTCTTCACCATCCATTGTTCCTTCTACATGCCAGCCGTGCGACCCAAACCAATCCTCCGGCGTGCCATATACAATAGAACTGATGGGCCGGTCATCGATTCCAAAATCATTCCAATCCATGAAATACACCAGATTGCCTAAACCAAGCCCCCAGGCTGAATTGATCGTTTCGTGGGATGCGCCTGTGGTAAAACCACCTTCCCCTTCAAAAGCGAATACTTTTACCTCCGGAACTCTAGCTAGTTTCAAAGCCAATGCTTCTCCCGCAGCTGCAGGGGAGCCATGTCCGCTGGGGCCGGTATTAAATTTGAAAAAGAGTGTTTTACCTTCCATTTCCGCGTGGCCTGGCAGGCCGCCAGTGCGGCGCAATGTTAACAGGTCTTCCCAAACAAGCTGATATTTTTCACCCTTAAAATGCTGATATTTGTTATCGCCAGTTTGCCTATGCTTAATACGCAGCGCTTCATTTAACACGGCAAGGGTCGCATACACAACTGGATTGGCATGGCCCGCCACCAACACAAACCGATCACCAAACCTTTTTCCAGCCTCACGAATATCCCAGCGCATGGCACCTGAAAGCAATGTAGCAATCATACCATAAACTTTGGAACGGGAACCTCCGGGATGGCCGCTCTGTCGCAGGTTAAGCATTATATCAATGCATTGATCGATGAGGTCTTTGGTGATTTCCCAATAGGGAAAAACCCTTTTCAATTCCTGCGGAGTTTTCACTTACCGTTTAATTTTCCGTTTTTATGACTATCCAAGGTTGTTTTTAAAAATAATCCTGTATAGGATAATTTTTCCTTACTTAAATCTTCCGGCGTGCCGGCAAAGACTAATTCTCCGCCTTCATCGCCGCCTTCCGGACCCAGATCAATGATCCAATCTGCAGTTTTAATGACATCCAGATTATGTTCAATAATAATCACTGTGTTCCCTTTTTCAACTAAACGCTGTAGTACCCCCAAAAGCATTTTCACATCCTCAAAATGCAGACCAGTGGTAGGCTCGTCCAATATATATAATGTGCGGTCTTTGCTTACCCTGGAAAGTTCCGTAGCCAGTTTTACACGCTGTGCCTCTCCTCCGGATAATGTTGTGGCCTGCTGCCCGAGACGGATATAGCCAAGACCCACTTCAAAAAGGGTCGTTAATTTTTTCTTTATGGATGGTATGTTCTCAAAAAATGTAAGCGCTTCTTCTACCGACATACTTAAAACATCGGCGATTGTTTTATTTTTATACACTATTTCCAGTGTTTCCCTGTTATAGCGTGTGCTTTTGCATACTTCACAAGTAATATATACATCAGGCAGGAAATTCATTTCGATTTTTATAATGCCATCGCCTTCACAAGATTCACAGCGTCCGCCTTTAACGTTGAAAGAAAAACGACCAGGTTTATAGCCGCGGATTTTGGATTCCGGCAATTGCGCAAAAAGATCGCGAATAAAGGTGAACAATCCTGTATATGTTGCCGGGTTGGAGCGCGGAGTGCGGCCAATGGGCTTTTGATCAATATCCACCACTTTATCTAGGTATTCCAAACCATTGATTACATCATATGGCAGTGGATAGGCACGGGCGTTATTCAATTCTTTATGTAAGATTAGATAGAGTGTTTCGTTTACCAGCGTGCTCTTACCGCTTCCGGAAACACCTGTAACTACCACCAATTTTCCTAGAGGAAATGATACATCCAGTTTTTTCAAATTATTTCCCCGGGCTCCTTTTAAAAACAGAACTTTTCCATTACCATTGCGGCGTTTATTAGGAATTGGAATTACTCTACGTCCAGACAAATATAATCCAGTAATTGAGTTCATGCATTTTAAGAGCTGTTTTGGCGAACCTGAATAAATGACCTCACCGCCATGTTCACCTGCCCCCGGTCCCAAATCTATAATTTGATCAGCTGATTCCATCGTTTCCTGATCATGCTCAACAACAAGGATAGTATTCCCGAGATTACGCAATGTTTGCAACGTACCTAACAAGCGGGCATTATCTCTAGGGTGAAGACCTATGGATGGTTCATCCAAAATATATAATACACCCACAAGCTGGGAACCGATCTGGGTGGCGAGTCGAATACGCTGGGATTCACCGGCTGAAAGGGTGGTAGCAGATCGATCCAGAGTCAAATAACTCAAGCCCACATTGACTAAAAAACCCAATCTGTTTTTGATTTCCTTTAATATTTGTTCAGCAATCTGTGTTTCCGTTTCAGTGAGCTGAATATTTTCAAAAAAGTCCATGGCTCCTTTGATGGACATGGCAGAAATATCTCCCAAGCTTTTATCATTAATAAAAACAGATCGGCTTTCAGTTCGAAGACGGGCACCGTTGCATTCCGGGCAGGGGCGCATACTCATAAATTGCTCTATCCAATTTTGTATATGACTAGATTTTGTCTGTTTATACCGACGCATGAGGTTCGGGATTGCCCCTTCCCAGCCGCCGATATACGAACCTGTCCAGCGTTGAGAAGAATAGGACATTTTCATTTTTTCTGATCCCGTACCATAAAGAAGCATTTCCCGGACTTTGGGGTCCATTCTCATCCAAGGAGAGGTGAATTTGAAATCATAATGGCGCGCCAAGCTTTTTAGAATACTGCCGTACCAATTCCCACGAGGCTGCTCACCTAACGGAGCAATAGCCCCTTGAATGATGGACTTTGTTTTGTCCGGCACAACAAGTTCAGGATTAATTTCCATATGGGAGCCCAAACCATCACAATGGGGGCAGGCACCATATGGTGAATTGAAGGAAAACATCCTGGGCGATAATTCTTCCAAAGACACTTCACAATGGGGGCACGCAAAATGTTCGCTAAATAAATGATCAGTGCTGGGTAATTCATGAATGATGATCAATCCTGAACCGATCTTTAAAGCGAGTTCTATAGACTCTGTCAAGCGTTCCCGGTAATCACTTTCAATAATAAGTCGGTCAACAACCACTTCGATGGTGTGTTTCTTATTTTTTTCCAGCGCAATTTGTTTATCAATACCATAGATCTTACCATCTACTCGTGCACGCAGAAATCCTTCTTTCTTGATCTCTTCAAATACACCTTTATGCTGGCCTTTGCGACCTCGAACTACCGGGGCTAACACAAAAATCTTGGTCCCTGTTTTAAATTTGCAAATTGTGTCAACGATCTGCTGAACTGTCTGCTTCTGGATAGGCCGCTCGCACATCCAGCAATGGGGCTTGCCAATATGGGCAAAAAGCAATCGGAAATAATCGTGAATCTCTGTTACGGTGCCAACCGTGGACCTTGGATTGCGCGCAGTGGCTTTCTGCTCGATGGATATAGCAGGGGACAAGCCTTCAATGGTATCCATATCCGGTTTTTCCATGAGGCCCAAAAACTGCCGGGCGTAGGAGGATAAACTTTCCACATACCGGCGCTGTCCTTCAGCATAAATTGTATCGAAGGCGAGGGAGGATTTCCCGGATCCTGACAGACCCGTAATAACCACTAATTTATTTCGGGGAATCTCCAGGTCAATGTTTTTGAGATTATGCTGACGGGCACCCTTTATTATAATTTTATCTGGCTGCATAATACTTTTACACCATTTCCTAAATGGCAGCCTAGAATTTATATACTTTTAAACCGTTTTCATAAAACCATTTACAATAATCTAACTGGCGTGCTGATGTGTAGGAGAGTTGTAACTGGTTAATGGCAGTTGGTGATTGGTTAGTGGAAACTGGTAATTAATGTTTGCATTCTTGTTTCTATATTTCAAATACAGTACATTTAATTTATGTCGTCTCTAAAAAATCAAATAATTATCTCCATGCCGCATATGCAGGATCCCTATTTTGGGCGTTCTGTAATCTTTATCTGCGAACACAATGAAGACGGCGCATTAGGATTCATCGTTAACAAACTATTTGAGACACTGGAATTACAGGAGTTATTCGCTGATTTCTTTCCACAAAAAAATGATATTTTGAAACTGGTGCCCCAAGTATACTTTGGCGGGCCGGTTCTTGTAGAACGGGGGATTGTGCTGCATTCTGCCGATTACGAAACTGAAAGCACCATAAAAGTTGGTGATGATTTTTCACTAACCAGCAACAAAACTGTTGTCCAGAATATCGCTGAAAAGAAAGGCCCCCGGCACTATAAGCTTATGCTAGGACATGCGGGCTGGGCACAGCACCAATTAGAGGCAGAAATTGAGAATGGTGACTGGCTCCTGCAACATACGAACCTTGATTATATTTTTAATACGGATGAACAATTCATGTGGGATATAGCGACTAAATCCTTTGGTATTGACCTGGGGGAATTTTCCGGTTTAGGTGGTTCTGCCTGATACTTATTTATTATTTATAGCACCATCCATTCGTTAATTTTCCACCCATGAAAAAATACCTTCCACCTTTAGCGGTGCTTACAGCTGCGTTCTTATGGAGCTTGGACGGCCTGTTGCGCCAACAGCTATTCAGTGTTTCATCCTTTTTAATTATAACCCTGGAACATGCTTTAGGCGCTGTTCTTTTTCTCCCGTTTCTAATCAAAGGATGGCATGAAGTTAAAAAACTGAACCAACGCGGCTGGGGGTCTATGCTGTGGATCAGTGTATGTGGCGGAATTTTAGGCACTTTCTTCTACACGAAAGCATTAAGTTACGTGAACTATATTGATCTTTCCGTTGTTGTCCTGCTCCAAAAATTCCAGCCCATTTTTGCTATTATTCTCGCAGCGGTTGTATTAAAGGAAAAACTGTCCAATCGTTTTTTATTACTGGCCGGAACAGCTCTAGTAGGCGGCTATCTGGTTACGTTTGGGATTCAGCCAATGACTGCCTGGGATGATAAAACAATGATTGCGTCATTACTGGCATTACTGGCTGCATTCAGTTGGGGAAGTTCAACCGTCCTAGGTAAGCACGCTTTAAATAAATTACCATTCCAGGTAGTCACTGCTCTGCGACTTGCCATTACCGCTTTATTAGCCGGTGTTATATTGATTGGCATGCAGGAATTTTCAGCAATCGCATCCTTAACCTTTTCCCAGTGGGGCGCTCTGGCAACCATTGTAATCTCCACCGGCGCTGTGGCTCTCTTCATTTATTATTATGGCCTCAACCATTTACCGGCGTCGCATGCTACTATTTATGAATTATTCTGGCCTTTATCTGCTATTTCTTTCGATTGGTTTATTCGCGGTCGGGCCATGTCTCCAGCCCAAGCTGCTGGAGCAATTATCCTGTTGACGACAATCGTATTGTTGACACAGGAGCGACAAAACACTGATGGTTGAACTAACTAAAAATAATCTTTCCCGTAATTTATATCTAAACTGCATCCATGAATTCAGTTGGGGTTTTGGGATTGCTTTTCATACCACGTATGCAATTATACCATTATTTTTAAAAAAACTGGGTGCTCCAGATGCTGTGATCATTTCCGTTGCTGGACTTTTCAGTATCCTAATCGCATTCCCCATGTTTTTTTCGGCAATCCTGGGGCGCAATATTCGCAATATCAAGAAGGCTGTTTTTTTATCCCATAGTGTTGTTTTGCCACCTATTTTCTTCACCGGTTTTATATTTGCTTTTCTTGCCCCTACAGGGCCCAATGCTTGGATGTATTATTATGTGTGCTTTATTCTATATTGTTTGGCCGTGGGATTTATTATTCCCATTTGGACCGATTTTCTTGCACACATTTTTCCAAGAGAAAACCGCGGGCATTATCTGGGAATCTCCTTTGCCTTTAATAGTGTCGGTGGTTTTGCTGGCGGTATTATTGTCAAGATTCTGCTGAACAGTTCTATTCCTTTCCCAAATAACTTCGGTTGGGGATTTATCATTATGGGGATTTCCATGGGTTTGGGGATTCTCGTCTATTTATTCTATAATGTGGGTAACAAAACAGACAAAACACCGCATAAAACAATTGCTGTATTTTGGCAGGATACAAAAAATATTATTCAAACGCATGTGAATTTCAGACGCTATTTATTAAGCAGAATTTTGATTACCGCCCACTTTCCCGCCATGAGCCTTTACGCAGTGTATACACAAGAACTATTTGGATTTAATATTAGTGAGGCCGGGCTATTCATTATTTTACAGGTCATCACCTTTAGCTTGGGCAGCGTAGCTTCTGGCAAGATCGGTGATCGCTGGGGACATAAAACTGCTATCATACTTTCATTCAGCGGTTATCTCCTGGCTATTATATTCACGATTTTTGCCACATCAATGATTCATGTTTATGCCATTTTTCTTTCTTTAGGTTTAGGGCACGGAGGGTTTATGCCGTCTGCTATGAATATGGTCTACGAATTTGCAGAATCGAGGGACAGTAAAACATATATGGCGCTTATCGATACCTTTCTGGCGCCCTTTGTATTACTCATGATAATTGGTGCAAGTGTTCTGGATCCAATTATTGGTACTCGCAATCTCTTCGTTATGTCAGGTTTCCTAATTGCCCTTGGCCTTCTGCTGCTTACATTTTGGGTTAAAGAGCCGCGGCTTTATCCGCACAAAGCGGCAGACTAACTGGTTATTAGTAACTGGTGTGTAAAAACATTTATAATATATATATTTTACCAGATATCACTCTACCAGTAACCAATCTCTAACTTTTTTCTTGTTTTCTTGACGGTTCGCCATGAAATTCTTTACTGGTTTCCTTCGTTATCAACCACATATGAATAACCTCGAGGATGATTAATCATCTAAAAATCATATTGTCTTTACTTTTTGTCGTGTTGGCCTTATCTGGCTGCAAGGATGATCCACAACGTAATTTACAGTTGGCACAATGGTATTCTCAAAAAGGACTTGTGGATGAAGCAATCTTGGAATATCGTGAAGTGACAAGGCTCCTGCCCAGCGATGTAAAAGCTTTAAGCAGAGAAGAATACGAAATGCTGGCCAAGGCTCACTACAGTCTGGCGCTTATGTATACAAAAAAGGATTGGTGGAATTACGCACTTCGGGAAGCAGAAACCTGCTTTGAGCTCCTGCCCACCAGGGAGCATTATGATATAGTTACGCTGCTAAGAAAGCGAATAGACCTACAAGATACAGAATCCTGATTCTTATTTAAACTCTTTCTTCTTTTAAAAAGACCCCGATCGGCTTTCTCCCCCATCACAGTATATAATAGAGCAGTTTATAAAGTCTGCCTCCGGCCGCAACAGTAAGGAAATTGTATTGGCTATATCTTCCGGTGTGGTTGTACGGTGCATGGGATTACGTTTTTTGGTATTTTCCACCCAAGTTTTCCAATTATCGGTGATTTTTGTTAAAGCACGTGTGGGAGTTACCCCGGCCTGAACCGCATTAGCAGTAATACCAAATTGTCCCAGTTCCCAGCCAATCTGTCGAATAATAGCTTCCATAGCCATCTTGGCCACGCTTACCGGTCCATAGCCTTCCATGGCGACATAATTCCCTTCGCTGGTGAGTCCCAATACTCGTGATCCCTCCCCCAACAGTTTTGCATCATATAACTTTTGTGTCCAATACAGCAGAGAATTGCCCATAACATGGACAGTCATATCCATTTGTTTTTGTGTAACCGGTTTGTCTCCAAAAAAGTTAGTTGTAGTTCCAAAAGCAATTGAATGAAGCAAAAGCTTTACTGGATTTCCACCGGTGATTTCAGAAATCCGGGGAATATATTCATCCATGGTTTTTACAGCTGCTGCATTGGTGTTGAAATAATGACATCTACCACCAGTAATCTCATTTATCTCTGTCTTTAATTCTTCTGCCAGTTGTTTGACTTCTCCACGGTCAAAATGAAAGGCAATGATACCATAACCATCTTGCGCCAAGCGCTTCGCAGTTGCACCGCCGTGACCTGTTGATCCGCCAAGTATTAAAACCCATTCAGACATATAATTCTCCGATAATTGAAGCGTGAATTTAGGGAAGACTGCGGCTTCGGCAAATGAAGAACCCAAAAGAATAATGAGCAAACAAACATTCATTCTTAACTTCTTCGATTATAAAGGATACTATAATGGATAAAAAATCTTCTTATACTAAACGGGACCTCCTTGATATCAGCTCTGGAAAAGTGTTTGGCAAAGCAAATGGTAAATTACCCATGCCGCCGATGCTGATGATTGACCGTATCTTAGAAATTTCTGATTCTGGAGGTAAATACGGCAATGGATTTATCAAAGCAGAATTAGATATTAATCCGGTGAATTGGTTTTTTGATTGTCATTTTGTAAATGATCCCGTTATGCCTGGTTGTTTGGGTTTAGATGGTTTTTGGCAGTTGGTTGGTTTTTTCCTTACCTGGGTGGGAGGCAAAGGCCGCGGACGTGCGCTCGGTGTAAAAGAAGTGAAGTTTAGAGGCCAAGTCAGACCTTATCATGATAAGATAACATATCAAATCGATATTCGAAAATTTATTACCCGACCAACCTTCATGGCATGGGGAGATGCGGTATTACATATAAAAGATAAAGCAATTTATTTTGCAAAAGACCTGCAAGTTGGTTTATTTGATAAACTAGTATGGGATACTGGTATGGATCCCGCTCTCGATCCTTTTTAAATAACAGTATACATATAATATGGCATTACGCTGTGGTATTGTCGGCTTGCCCAACGTGGGGAAGTCCACCATTTTTAACGCTCTAACGGCTTCATCAGTCCCAGCAGAAAATTATCCCTTTTGTACCATCGATCCACATGTTGGCATTGTGGAACTCCCGGATCCTCGCCTCGAAAAACTGGCAGAAATTTTTAAACCTGAACAAATTACTCACGCTAGTGTGGAATTTACCGATATTGCCGGACTGGTGCGTGGCGCCAGTAAAGGTGAAGGACTGGGAAATCAATTTTTAGGACAAATTCGACAAGTGACTGCTATCATTCATGTGGTGCGCTGCTTTGATAATAACAACGTAACCCACGTAGAAGGAAGCGTGGATCCGGTTCGAGATGCTGAACTTATTGAAACTGAGCTACTTCTGGCTGATATGGAAACACTTGAAAAACGTCATTTTAAAACAGAAAAAGCTGCAAAATCAGGTGGAAAGTCAGTACAAAAAGAGTTTGCTGTAATCAAACGACTATTGGAGTATTGCAATGAAGGACATCGAGCGCGCACATTCCAAGCTAATGAAGAAGAAACAACAATTATTCGGTCATTACACCTACTCACACGAAAGCCAATTTTATACGTGGCCAACGTAGATGAAACAGAAATATCACACGATCAACGCGGTGCGCTGGAACAGCAATTAGCGGATTTCGCTGAAAAAGAAGGCAATCTGGCCATTCGGCTATGCGGAAAACTTGAACAGGATATTGCTCTTTTAAATGATGATGAAACATCGATGTTTCTAAAAGAATATAATTTACCGGAGCCGGGGCTGCATAAACTCATACACGCCGGATTTCGGCTGCTGGAACTGGAAACATTCTTTACTGGTGGTCCTATAGAAGTCAGAGCCTGGACAATCAAACAAGGTACCAGAGCTCCGAAGGCAGCCGGTGAAATTCATACTGACTTCCAGCGGGGATTTATTAAAGCTGAAGTATTTAAGTATGATGACCTCATTCGTTTGGGATCAGAAAAGGCAGTAAAAGATACCGGGCTGGCCAAACTCCAGGGAAGGGATTATGTGGTGCAAAATGGTGATTGTATTTATTTTCACTTCAATGTGTAGGTTCTGACATGTGGTTTTTTATGATAATGTCCTATATTATGGTGGCCCTTTCCGGAGTTGGGCTGGCATTTGTTGGAGTGAATCATTATTTCAATATCTGGCCCACAAACCATATCACATTAGACCTTTTGGTAAGCATTATTTTTATTGCCGCACAAACGCTGGTCATGTTTTTCTTTGTAGGAACGGGTGTGAATATAAAAGAATACATACAAGAACATCCGGAAATTGGGGACAAATTCTATAAAGGGATCCTTGGCATTAAGCGCAAGCTGTATCCGCCAACCATGATGGTCACTATGTTATTTATGGTAGCAGTTATTTTGGACGGTGCCTATTTTTTAGGCAAGGTGAACGAGTGGTGGTTTCATATATTTTACTTATTAACCCTTTACTATTATTTCAAAGCTTCCTTCGCCCAGCATAGGGCTTTTATTGGCAGCACCAATATTGTACTAGCTATGACAGGGGCTGAAAGAAAATAAAAAAGGGCAGATAAAATTACCCTTTCAAAATTTTTTATAGAGATGAAGATCAGTCTTCGTCTTCTTCATCGTCCTCGTAAATATATTCGTCATCTTCATCAAAATAATAGGGATAAGCATAATCGTATTCTTTATATTCCTCATAGTCATCATCTTCATCGTCTTCATCATCCGTATTGTCATCCTCCATTTCCTGCTTGACCACAATTACCCGAGGGTTTTCCTCGCCCCGCAGGGCCTTATCCACCAATTCTTGTTCGCTTGAAGTTAGTTGTGGTTGGACTGCAGCAAATTGCTGACGGTAGAGTACACCGCTCAAGGTTGCAAAAAATAGGACAACCAGTGCAAGCACTGATCCTTCAGCCTTGAATTCAATTCCACCCCAAATGTTTTGTTCCCAGCCGAAATTCATAAATACCGCTAGGGAAAGAAGTACACCAAAGAGAATGATGAAATTGCCCATGGTGTCCGGTGCAGCAGTGTCCATAACGGCTAAATACAAAAGCCAGACCAGCATGCCAGCTACAGCAAAGAAAATACCCAGTACATAATTCTCTGCAATAATAGAAAGGACGAAACCAATGATAGCTCCGAAAGGTATAATAAAACCGATACCGGATTTGATGCTAGACGCCATAGAAAATGCTTTTACTTTGGTTCATGTTGGTTGTCCGACCTTGAATAACAGACTAAAATTGATCGTTTTCTGAAGGAAAAGCAAGAAAATTCCATTCCTGGTGTTTCGTGGAACTCTTATAATATTAATATTGTAGAAGTGTAATTTCCCCGACTATATATGACTGATAAAACCCCAAACATTGGTGTCGTTGGTGTCGGCCATTTGGGGCGGCACCACGTAAAACATTTATCTAATAACAATGATGCTCTTCTTGTCGGCATTTATGATGTTGATTATAAACGAGTTCAAGACATTGCGGCGGAATTTAACTGTCGTGTTTTTAATTCGCTTAACAATTTATTGGATGAATGTGATGCACTTGCAATTGTCACGCCTACGCTCAGCCATGCTGAAGTAGCTGAAGAATGTATAAAAGCAAGAAAACACGTTTTTATTGAAAAGCCCATAACCAAAACCGTGGCTGAAGCAGATCATCTTTTACAGTTGGCCAAAAAAAATAATGTCTTTATTCAAGTAGGTCATATCGAACGCCTTAACCCTGCGCTTTTGCCTTTGAAGAATTTTGACCTGAATCCAAAATACATTGAGGTCCAGCGCCTAGCCCCCTATATGGTGCGTGGCACGGATGTTCCTGTTGTACTGGATCTTATGATCCATGACATTGATATCATTCTAGCTTTGGTCAATTCACCGGTCAAGAATATCAGTGCCAGCGGCGTTTCCATCCTATCCGATTCTTTGGATATTGCCAATGCCCGTCTGCGTTTTGAGAACGGTACAGTGGCCAGCATCACCTCTAGCCGCATCGCCCGGAACAAAGTCCGCAAAATCAAGATCTTTCAACAGGATATGTATGTGACTATTGATTTTCTGTTAGGTCTTACAGAAATATATCGTGTCCTCGATGCTGAGCAGAATGACACTGATGCTATTGAGACAGTTCCCTTAGATTCTTATGGAAGTCACAAAAAGATAGTCTACGAAAAACCTGACATCAGCCAGTTTGATGCGTTGGAAATGGAGTTGTCCAATTTTATTGCTTCTATCATGGGCGATGAAACACCCATTGTCAATGGCCAAGCCGGACGGGAAGCGTTGGACGTCGCCATCAAAATCCACGATATGATTCTTGAAGATATTCATTAATGGACATCCGCAATTTCTTTTTTAAAAACCGCAGTTATACTCCAATCCCATTAGCTGTTCTGATCATTTATTTTTCACAGCCAGCATTACCGCATGTTTTGTATGGTTTGATTTGCCTAGGTATAGGAGAATGCATTCGCTTCTGGGCGGTAAGCTATGCTGGC
The DNA here is from genome assembly GCA_004124535.1 of Fidelibacterota bacterium. The sequence continues at coordinate 40,679 of SCKQ01000006.1, read as the reverse complement.
GGTATCACACGCACTACAAATGTGGGGGCTCCAGCACTTTGTTCATCTGGTCCTTTTGCCCATATACGTAATCCATTATACATTGGTAACTTTTTTATTTTTTCAGGGGTTGTACTCATAGCAGGTGCACCAAATATTTGGATTATGTTGGCGGTAACATGGATATTCTTTTTAACTCAATATGCATTAATCATTTATTTAGAAGAAGAAACGCTGGTTAGTTTGTTTGGTGCGGAATACGAAACATATCGTCAACATGTACCACGCCTGTTGCCTCGATTTTCTGCCTGGCCTAGTGATGATAAACGTAGACCCATGACATTTATGAAAACATTAAAAACAGAAAAGCGCACGCTGCAGAATATTGTCCTTATATTACTTTTAGTGATCATCAGACATCAATTCGTCTGATTCTGGCTCATTTCAGGAATCATACGTAACATCTTCCCATGACATCTGCCCGAAATCCCGTCTTTTTCCTCGTTGCCGGTGAAGAATCCGGTGATTTGCATGGCGCGCATCTTATCGCCGCCATAAAAGTAAAATACCCAAATGCTTCATTTGTAGGCCACGGCGGTGAAGCGATGAAAACAGAAGGCATGGAAATCATCGAACATATAGATAACTTGGCAATGATGGGCTTTACAGAAGTGCTGAAACACCTGCCGTATATGGTCACTGTGATGGGACAGACTTTAGGGAAAATCCAAGAGGTGAAGCCTCAGCGCTTGATTCTTATTGATTATCCCGGTTTTAATCTGCGCCTTGCAAAAAATATTCACCCTTTGGGATTGCCCATAACCTATTTTATTCTACCCCAGGTCTGGGCCTGGAAAGAAAAGCGCGTAAATATTATCCGCAAGTGCGTGGACCAAGCCTTGTGCATTTTCCCCTTTGAGCAGGAATGGTTCGAGCAGCGAGGTGTGAACGCCCATTTTGTGGGCCACCCGTTTACAGAATTTCACAAGCCCTCCATGGATAAAGCTGCATTCTTCAACAAGTATAGCTTGGATAAAGGACGGCCTGTGCTTGTGCTTTTCCCCGGCAGCCGGCAACAGGAAGTAGATCGTCATCTACCTATATTTATAAAAGTAGTGTCTTTGTTAAACAATGATGATGTTCAAATAATCGTAGGTAAAGTACCCCAAGTAACTCTGGGAGAAATTCCAAACAATTGGAAAGTAGAGGAGGACGATACAAGCCTTTGCCTGGAATATGGGACAGCCGTTCTAACTGCATCCGGTACTGCCACCCTCCAATCAGCTGTTCAGGATATTCCGGCTGTTGTCAGTTATAAGATGTCATCTGGAAGCTGGCTACTGGCCAAAAACATGTCCAAGGTTCCTTTTGCGGCCATGACCAATCTTATTGCCGGTAAACAAATCGTCCCGGAGTTCCTGCAGGCAGACATGACACCTAAAAATCTTGCAAATGCAATTCAGCCCCTGTTATCAAACACAGCCGAACGAAAAGAAATGCTCATCGGTTATGAACAGGTGCGCAGGACCTTGGGCATGCCCGGGGTCTACGAAAGAGCGGCAGATGCTATTTTAAGCAGGACGTTCACGTGAAGAAAAAACTACTTTTTTTCCTAGGTGTATTTTTTGGCAAATGGGCCTTGAAATTTCTGTACGGCACCAACCGCTGGATCATCGAAGGTGATGGTCAGATCGAAAAATTGCGATCAGAAGGGAAGTCCATAATTTTTACTACTTGGCACGGCAATTTGCTTCCGGGTTATTTATACGTGGCGGATAAGCAGCCCTACGGCGTGGCAGGAAAACACGGTGATGCAGAAATCATATCCCGCATTGCCGTAAAGCTTGGTTATAAAACCATTCGAGGTTCCAGTTCGGATGGCGGTCGGGAAGCCTATAAACAGATCGTCAATGTGTTAAATGAAAAAGGTGCGCTTGTATTTATTACACCGGATGGTCCAAAGGGTCCAGCTAAAAAATTAAAACCCGGTGCCGTAAAAGCGGCTATGCGTACGGGTGCTGTTATTTTACCAACCGGGAGTTATGCTACAAAGCACTGGGCGTCTACAAACTGGGATACATTTTATGTAGCCAAACCTTTTGGTAAAATCCACTTGTTGATTGGGGAGCCTTTAGAGTTTTCTGAAAATGACGATTTTGATGAATGCTCAAAAATATTAAAAAATGAGCTAGATAGATTGGAAGAGGAAGCTAGGAACCGTGCCGCAGTTTGATCCTCAATCTATAAAAAAATACCGAATTTTTCTCTGGCCCCTGGGATTTTTCTATTGGCTGCTGATCTTCTGGCGGAACTTCTTTTATAATTTGGGTTTTTTTGTTTCTCGAAAATTACCCTGCAAGGTGGTAAGTGTTGGCAATCTTTCTGTGGGCGGAACAGGAAAAACACCTTTTGTTTTATTTTTGGCCAATACATTAAAAGCTCGAGGATTGAATGTAGTCGTATTGAGCAGAGGCTATAAACGTAAGTCAGCCGGAACACATGTCGTCAGTGATGGAAACACAGTTCAATCAGACCTGGAAAATAGTGGCGATGAACCTTTTATGCTGGCCAATAAATTAAAAGGAATACCCGTGGTTGTGGATGAGAACCGCTATCGGGGCGGGCAGTTAATATGTAATGAATATAACCCTGATGTGATTCTCATGGATGATGCCTTCCAGCACAGGCGAGTGTTTAGGGATGTGGATATTGTTTTGATCAACAGCAACCACCGCCGTCCAAAACTGCTGCCTTACGGACTTCTCCGGGAACCATTGAGAAATATTAAACGTGCTGATGCAGTCATTTTCACCAAAGCTAATTTGACGCCTCCCGATGAAAAACTAGTCAATGCAGTATCCAACTATTGCAGTTTTACTATGGAGTCTGATTTAATACCAAATACGCAAGTGATTGGATTAGATGGTTCAACAAAACCTGTAAGCGATTTCAATGGCCCTGTGGTGGCCGTTTCCGGTGTGGGTGATCCAGATAGTTTTGAGGTAATTATGGAAGAAGCCGGTTTGGATTACGTCCACCATTTTCGTCATGATGATCACGCAGAGTACTCCGCATTGGATTTGGAAGTCCTACGGGAAGTATTTCTATCGGCCGAAGCACAAGCCCTTATTACCACTGAAAAGGACCTGGTTAAGCTAGAATCATTGAACGACCTGCCCTTATTTGCCCTGCCAGTGAATGTCTCACTTAAGGCTGAAGGTGAAAAGTGGTTGTTAGATCTAATTATTTAATTAGAGTTTTTAGATCAGAACTGGGCCACGCCCCAAGCGAACATAACGCCTACAAAGGTGAGCATAAGCGGCCAGCCGGTGTTCACAAAGCGGCGGGCATCGGGGTTTTCAAATACATGGATCTGGAACTGGTGGGTCGTGGTGGCGCCCCGTTCATCAATGGCCGTAATGATCACATCTTGGGGCCCTAGCTGGCTGTTGCGGGGACGCCATTTAAACTGGCCTGTCTTTTTATTAAAGGAAGCATATTTAGGTAATCGTATAGAACGAAATGTCACGCGATCATTGTTCAAATCTTCAGCGACGACGCGATAACGGTATTCATAACCCGTTAAGCCGACGGGTTTAGGCCTGGAAATGATCGAGGGTGGAATATTGACAAAGATGCGTCCTGTTTGGTTATCTTCATGATAACCGTCTGATACTTTTATGGAAAATGTATGCTTATTCACCTGGGATGCTTTCGGAATCCAAACAAGTTTTCCTGTATTAGAAAGCTGCATGCCCTGGGGCCCTTTGACAAGTTCATAATGGAGTTCAGCATCGGCGTTTTTATCCTCCACCTGTACTTGATATTTATACATTTCTTCAACGAGCGCAGCTTTTGGCGCCTGAGAAACAATCGTCGCAGGATGATTAACATACAAATCAAATGATTGTTCATCTTTGGTATAGCCATCAGAGACCACCAATTTGATAGGATAGGTATCGTATTGATCCTTGCCCGGCGTCCATAACAATGTTCCGGTAAATTCATCCACTTCCATGCCATCGGGAAACTCTTCTAACGTGTAGCGAATAGCGCTCCTACGTTCCACGATAACTTTGGGCGGCTTACCTTTTGATCCTTGGAAAAATTCCCATAGAGCATCTTTAACACTTACGGACCGATCATCTTTTTCTTCGATGATGATAATCAGCCGATCGTCCTCCCAAAAAATAGAGTGCACATAACGCTTCAAATTCAGGCGGTTGAATTCATCTGACTCCATCTCCCCTTGGCTGGTCATATAAACAACATCTGCCGCGTTCCAGTCTCCGATGTATCGATCCACATTTTCACGATAAACATCGTCGGCAATATTGACAGCATACACTCGGGCTTTTTCTGTGTCTTCCAGTTTTACAACATGACTAAAAGGTAAAAGCGAACCTTTGTTCAGATCTGTTGTCATAATCTTATATTTGTACTGCTGCCCTACTGTGGCCTGCATGACCGGAATCGATACCAATTTAATAGGGGAGTTGATAAAGAAATCTGCTACAATTGTCCGAACATCATTTCCGTCATCGACTTCGATCTTCAAATGACCAAAGTCCATTTCATCTCGGGTGGGTTCCCAGCGCAAACGCCCGGTAAAAGGATCCATGCGCATTCCATCAGGCATTTCCACAGCCGTATAGGTTAGGACGTCATTCACATTGGGATCTGTTACTTCCAATTGAAAATCCCATACATAACCCAAATTAACTTTGTTCATGGGCGGCGGAGCGCGATCAATAACCGGCGGATGGTTGACAAATAAAATAACTTCTTGTGTATCAGCTGCAACTCCGTGGTTGGCAACAATTGCAAAATTTTGAGAATCAATTTGAGTTACTACAGGCGTCCACTCCACAAGACCATTTTCTGAAAGGGTCATGCCTAAAGGTTTATACAGCATTTTATACGTCAATTCCTGATCTAAATCCGGGCGCCATACATCTACTTGGTATTTGAATAATTCATCCACGCGAATGATGGAATCCGGTTCAGACAGGATTATTACACCCGCACGGGCAAAAAGTCGGAATTCCTGCACAGCACGATCGAAGCCGTCCGATACTACAATACGTACATCATAAATATTTACATGACTGCTGTCCGTTTGCCAGTATAAGGCTCCGCTGGAGTCCATCTCCATTCCATTGGGAGCTGTTTCCAAAATGAACTGCAGCTTTGCGTCGTGATTTTTATCATCCACTACCGGTTGATATGTGAACAAGGAATTGGCCACAAATTCAGTGCCTGCCAGTTCAGAAATGAATTCCGGTACATCATTTACATAAATCCAGAGACGTTCATCGTACCCTTCCAGATGTGGTATTACTTTATACGTGAGTAGAGCTTCTTCTTCAGATTCAAGCTCAACGGTTTCCCCAGCTTTCATTTCTACATGATACGCTAATTTATACGCGCCTAGTTGTGTACCGTCCGGGACCCATTGAATAGAACGTGTTTCGTAATGAAAAAACATACCTTTTGGTGGCGGCAGCAACCAGCGAAAACTGTAAAACTGGCGCGCCTCATCTTCCGGGATTGAATACACAAATAATTGATCAACGGGCAGTACGTGGCGTGGTAGTACACCTTTTGGCAAGGGCTGGCCGAGTGATTTCATCGGTTTGGTGCCAGCGGCCAAGGTGCCAATATCAAGACCGGCGATTTCCGGAAATATATCCAATAAATCTATGCGTTCGGCTAACGTATCCTGAATGGCCGGTTTATCAATAGGTGGCGGTAAGCCCAAGTCTGTAAGAAAGACAGATGTTTCATCACCATTCCAGCCGGCAGCAATTGTCGTGCCAATATATTTACCCTGTTGTATAATTGGAATAGCTGAAAAAATCTGAATATCGACTGTATCAACTATTAGTGTAAAATAATTTTCACTTTTTTCTGCGGGAGTTGCAGCGCCAAATGAAATGGTTATCATGTTCATTTCGCCAGAGACAAGTAATAAATCTTTATAGGTATCGTGGTCAAAATCTCCTATCTGAACATCAGATAAAGGACCTGCTTCATTTGGTATATTATCAATATCGATACCAGCTTCCGATAGAGTTAAAGCAATTAAATGACCGCTTTGGAAAGGGGTTATTACATCTAAAAATCCATCCGAGTCCCAGTCCGTTATTGTTACTGCACGATTGATAAACCCATTCATTCCTGCAATTGTTGTGTGGGTTGCTGTCCCTTGTTGAAAAGAGCCATTGATATTCATAAAAGGCTGTGCTTTCATCACATTGCCTTCAGGACTGAAACTTATGATATCATCATAGCCGTCACGATTCCAGTCAACAACTCCAGCATAAACAAATCCAGAACCAAAACGCATGGATTCTGGTTCCAATCGTGTGGTTATTTCTAATTCACCATCACTATTGACATCCACAACAGCAAGTCCCCGGACTGGACTACCCAATGAAACTAATAATTCCTGATCACCATCATTGTCCCGATCTAATAATTCAAAATTGTGGCAACGCAGAAATGTGTTTCGTTCAGATAAATTTAGCGTACTGGCTGGAGTTTCGCTAAAGCCTGTACCATCCCAAGGATAATAATAAACAATAGGATGCAAAATGCGTTCTTCATTTTCATCGGTGAGGTTCATGATTGTAATAAGCTCAGGAGTACCATTACCGTCTAGGTCGCCTATTTTTAAATTCACAAAATTTCCCAATAAACCATCCGGAGCAGCCAATTCCCAGTTCAACTGTTGATAGCCGTCACCATCAATCTCATAATAACGGATCATTGAAATGTAGTTACCGTTTTCTCTGCCTACTTCTATGGAGGCAAACTCAATAAGCCCATCATCGTCCAGATCAAATGTTCCTTCCATGTGAATGATCTGTAGGTCTTTCCCAAGCAGAACACTGAAAATCAATGATAGCAATATGATGATCCGTTTCATCAATTTTCTGCTCCTGTCTTATCTACTGCAACACTATCAACACCCATAAATTCCAGAATTTTATATTGCAATTCCATTGCTCGCTGGGCCATATTTTCAGAAGCATGCATTTCAGCGGTTATATTTTGGGGATCAAATTCCCCTGAAAAGATAATGGTGGTGCTGGCTTTTTTATTACCGGTGCTATCAATGGTTATATTTCCTTTAATAGTCCATAATTCAATCTCTGTCATGTTTATAGACAACCTGTGCCTGTTGTCCGCCAATGGAGTGGATATAGAAATATAGGCATATTTTTTGGGTTTACGCTTATTATCACTGTCAAATAATGAAATGCCATTTTCAGTTTCTCCAAGACGTAGAGATTCGGGGAATCCATTAAAACGATATGTTGGATAGTGATGTAATTCAGATCGCCAATCTGTTGGGTTTAAAAATAGGGTATCTGTATCCACAGGTGGTTCAACACTTGCGTGAATAACATTTTCTGCCAGATCATGATCTATAGTAAGTGTAATTTTTGCAATACTGTCCGTGTTTAATGAATATGAAAAATCGACACGTTTATCTTTTTTAATACTGCCAAGATTTGCGGAAATAATATGAAAAGTTGAAGGATTATTAGGAATATCAAGTTCATTGATCTTTACATCAAACGAAGGGACGCCATCAAAAATAAAACGTTCATTCCCTTCTGTTTTACTTGGTGTATAAACAGAAACTATGTATGGTTTATACGGTGGTGGTATATAGATAACGGGCGGCTTTACAGTATCAATTACAATTACAACATATGTCTGCTCTGCTTCCTCCAATACAGGTAGTATTCTATGACGATCTCCAAGATCGTCTACATCTGAAATCAGCTGTTCCTTCAATCGTTTTTCTGCATAAAATCTGAATTCATGTTCACCTAGATCTTCTCGTCTTGGAATCCAGGTAATATTTCCTGTGGTTGGATCAAAATAGGCACTGTCTGCAGGTTGCGACAACCAGTGAAAACTATAAAAACCCGTGGCTGTATCCATGGCTGCTCTATAATTGAGCGTATCGCCCAATCTCAAAGTGTCATCCGGAACTATCACGATTAAAGAGTCTGGTTTCTTTGGATCAAATAGATCATAAAGTCCGGATTCGGCTCGAGATGAAATAACCGAATTAATTGATTCTTCGCTGGCATTATCCGGAAGAACAAAAATATTCTGCCCGCTGAATTTACTTTCAGTAAGTACAAGTACGCTGTCAACAAATGCCAATGTCAATACTTTCCCATTGGCAAAAGGCAATTGCAGTTCTTCTCGTTGATCATCGTCCAAATCTGTTTTTTGGATTGCTGAACCAATTAAATTACGCGCCCCATTTAGAGGCAACAAATTTTCAACTACAACTACTGGCACTTCGTCAGCGCGAAACAATACTACTTTTAATATTTCATTTTCGGGACTAAAAACTGCCAAGTGTTGTTCTCCCGCTAAATTCATGAAACTGGAAAACACCTGACCGAATCCATTATGCAATATATCTGGTAATTCAATATTTACAATATTGGCCATCAGATTTTTCTCTTGTTTAACTGCCTGCAATAAAACTGCCGCCCGAAAAGGACTCCCGACAGCTATAGATAAAATTCCCGATTGTTTATCTACGTCACAATTGTTTGGATGCAATACCTCCCCATTATCAATAGAGATTGTTTGTGGAACAAAAATTGAATCTGTCCAAGTGTAAAGATGCAGCCATTTATTCCCATCGCTGCGCTCTCCAGGTAAGAAGTCAGCCAGTATGATTAGTTCAGCTATACCATCGCTGGCTAAATCGTAAATGATAGCATCTTTTATTGCATAGTTTTCAGGCGTTGCCTCCCATAGCACTGCATGTGAACCGTTGCTTTGAATTTCTACAAATCGCAGCTGGTTTTCTGTAAATAGAAGCACTTCATCCAGTCCATTACCGTTGAGATCGAATGGTCCGTTAACATTCATCTGTCCCGCGTGGGCTGATAAGTGCAGGAATACTGCATAAATACACCATTTTTTTGGTCTCATTAAGTAACCGTTTATTTATAACTCGAATCAACTATTGGACAGGGAGTAAATTACAACGTAAAACAAAACGCCATTTAATTGAAGTTCCCTTACTTTTACTGAAAAGGAATATAGTCTTCCCCTCTCGAAAAATACAAGGAAAAGAGCCCGTTTTACCCAAAGAATTGTCTAAATTCGCCGCAATATTTTCCTTCTCCAATTGAAGTTGGAAAACATAAATTGAATAATGTATTGCATAAGAACCATGGGATAACAATGCTGAACAAAGCATTTTTCATACTGCAATTACTTCCATTATTATTAAAAGCCCAGAGCGATCTATATCCCATTCAGGACTATTACGGCGGCGGCATTGGGTACAGCCCAATGTATATCACTTTAGATTCAATTCCTGGAGCCTCAATGATGTCCTCACTTGGATTAAACACGAGTAATTTTGATGATCCTTTTATTGTTCACGGAGGTGAAGGGTTTACCCAAATTGCCGGGCGCTGGCGGCTCGGCGGTTACGCCGGGCTTGGCTCATCTAGGATCAGCAATATCATGGACGTTTATTTTTATCAGGAGACAAATGATTCTGTAGGAATTCAGCTGCCAACATCCATTCTTGATCCAAATAGTGATAAAATTGTGCAGTATGAGGGCAGTTTTAGACCAACTGTTTCCGCCAAGTTTTCATTTACACTTGGGGCGGTCATATTAGAGTACGTTGTACCTATTTTCAGGGATCTGGAAATCTCTGGTGGCGCTTTGATGGGAGTTGGAAGAATCAATGTCAGCATTGACCAGCACACTGGCGAAGCTCAGTGGAATAATTTGTTTTCAAACATGTTCGGTACGGTTGCAAACGGCGTTCTTTATTACAGTGTTGATTCTTCTTATACAAGCACTGAAGCAGATTCCATTATTTCTGCTCTGCAGGGGACAGCGCTTGCGCCTGTAACCGGTTATGGTGGTCTGACGGACCTTAGTGGTACATTCTTCAATTTTCAACCATATATTGCGGTCAAATGGCAAATCATGGATCGTGTGGGATTACGCTTGAGTCTTGGATATAATCAGGGAACAATCGGACCTGGAGAATGGTATTTAAATGATCGTAAACAGATTGCAGACTCACCAAAATCGTCATTACAGGGATTAACTATACGTACCATGTTTTATTTTGGCCTATAATTTCAGGCTATTTTCGTCCCTTTTTTCTATAAATTAAATCAATGAAAAATAAGAAAAAATTTCAACGGATTCCTTTCGCGCTTACTATAATTAGTGTTGCGCTGTTTGCTATTATTCCCCTTTCACAAATCCTGTATTCCAAAAATCCATACAGCGCTATTGAAGGTAAATTCAAGATTATGAACCAGATTCTATATTACATCAATCAATTTTATTTCGAAGATGTGGATATGGATGAACTGATGGAAGGAGCATTTCAGGGTATATTTAAACAATTGGACCCTCATTCAATTTATATCCCTGCTAAACAGCAGGAAGAAATTGATGAACTTTTTCGAGGTTCTTTCCAGGGGATTGGAATTGAATTCGACATTTTGAACGGCTATATTACCGTTATATCTCCTGTTGCCGACAGTCCCTCCGAACGGGCAGGGCTAATGCCGGGCGATCAGATTATTGCTATAAATGGTGAAGATGCCTATGAAATCACCAAAAAAGATGTTTTCAAAAAGCTGCGCGGCCCTAAAGGAACAAGTGTTGAGATCACCATAAGACGATTGGGAGGTGATAAGTTCGACGTAATAATTATACGGGATGATATTCCTATTTATAGCGTACGAGCAGCTTTAATGCTGGACAATGAAACAGGTTATATCTGGCTAACACGGTTTTCTGCAGCAACAGATGAAGAAGTCCGCACGTCATTCAATCAGCTTGAAGCCCAAGGCATGAAAAAGCTTGTTTTGGATCTACGCAATAACAGCGGTGGTTTCCTGGAACAGGCCGCAGCTATCAGTAACTTGTTTATCGCTCGGGAAGACACTCTTGTTTTTACAAAGGGAAAAAGTCAAAAAATGGAACAAGTGTTTATTGCAGATCCCGCGCAGGGACGCGAGGACTACCCGCTCATTGTTTTGATAAACCGGGGTTCTGCCAGTGCCAGTGAAATTGTTGCTGGTGCCATTCAAGATCTTGACAGGGGTCTCGTAGTGGGCGAAACCAGTTTTGGTAAAGGCCTGGTCCAACGACAATTACCATTAAATGATGGCTCAGCTATCCGAGTCACCATTGCCCGTTATTACACACCCAGCGGTCGTCTTATTCAACGGCCATATTCTAATGGCGATACAAGGGATTATTATAAAGACCTATATATTGAAAATCGTGAAACTGTCTTGGATTCTTTAAAGGAACTAAGACCAAAATATAAAACACGATCAGGCAGGATTGTCTATGGTGGAGGTGGAATCACGCCTGATCAATACATTGCCTATGACTTAAAACTTCAAAAAAATACGCAAAGATTGCTTACCCATATGAAACGTCCTTTTTTCAATTGGGGATCAAATTATGCTAGTAACCACCGCGATGAGTTTAATACATATGAAAATTTCAAGTCCTACTGGAAACTTGATGAAAGTGACTTTCACATGTTTTTAGATTATGCAGCAAATGAAGAAATTGAACTGAATCCGGACGAATTGGAAACGGATAAAGATTATATTTTAAATATGTTAAAATCTGAAATTGCCAGCGCTCATTGGGGTAAAGATGAAGCAATTGGCATTCGTTTACACTATGATAATCAGGTTATAAGCGCTTTAAATTATTTTAATGAAGCCGCTAAATTTATCAATAATTCACAGTAAATTAAAATAATTGGATTTATTGACATTCCCTATCAGAATTAATAATTTCAGCGTCAATTTTTCCGAGGAAAATAAACAATAAATAGAACAACGGAGGACTAGATGCTAGTCGAATATTTTGTAAACGGCGGACCTTTCATGTGGCCCATTCTTCTGTCACTTGTTTTTGGTCTTGCATTTGTAGGGGAACGCTTTTATGCCCTGATCATGTCATCAATAAACGCCCAAAAGTTTTTTGAAGATGTAAACAGTACATTGGACAGCAAGGGTGTAAAAGAAACGCTCGAATTATGTGAAAAAACAAACGGTCCAGTTGCTGAAATTTTTCACGCTGGGCTTTCCCGGGTCCACCGTGGTATCAATGAAGTGGAAAAGGCTATCCAAAACGCGGGATCGTTAGAAATGTCCTTTCTGGAAAAAAACATGATCTGGCTGAACGCAGTGATTACCATTGCACCCATGCTTGGATTTACCGGTACAGTTGCTGGTATGGTCAATGCTTTTGATGCTATTGCGGCAGCCGATGATATTTCACCGGCTGTTGTAGCGGGTGGTATTTCGCAAGCGCTATTAACGACTGCCTTTGGATTGATCGTGGCGATGATCATTCAAATTTTCCAGAATATCTTTATATCACGTATTGACAAACTGGTTTTGGAAATGGAAGAACAGTCCATACAACTAGTTGACCATCTCTATGAGATGGAAACAAATAAAAAATAATACACCGCCACGATGAAAAAGAAGCGCCGCTTTAAACGCGGGGAAATCCCCACAGCCTCCATGGCAGATATTGCTTTTCTACTGCTCATATTCTTTCTGGTAACCACTACGATTGATATGGACAAAGGGTTGGGTATTATTCTGCCTGCTGAAGGGGAAGAAATAGAGATTAAAAAAGACAATATTCTTAATTGTCTAATTAATTCCAGCGGCAATGTTCTGCTAGGTGGTCAACCGATCAAAACAAAAGATATCAGCAAAGAAATTCGGCGCAAGATAGCTGAAAATGACAAGCTGATCATTTCTGTAAAAGCCCATGAAAAAACAAAGTACAGTGATTACATAGCAGTAATTGATCAGCTCAAAATGGCTAATGCCAAGCGTATTTCCATAGCGGAAATTGATTAATGAAGATCCAGCGAAAAACGAAGGTCTCAAGCGACATTCCAACTGCGTCCATGCCTGATATCATTTTTATGTTGCTGATCTTTTTCATGGTCACAACTGTCCTCCGAGAATACTCCGGTCTTCCTGTGGAACTCCCTAGGGCGAAGCGGATTGAAAAGCTTAAATCAAAACGGCATACATCTCATATCTGGGTTTCAAAAGAAGGCTTGATTTCGATTCAGGATAAACTACACACTGTTGAGAATGTACGCCATGTGATGTATGATATACGTGCTGCGGACCCTTTGTTAACTGTTTCGTTAAAAGCTGATAAATCTGCAAAAATGGGGTTGATATCAAATATTCATAATGAACTTAGAAAAGCAGACGCTTTAAAATTGAACTATTCAACCAAAACAGCAGTTGAATAAAGTATGGACAAATATTTACCAGCATTAAGATTCAATTATCCGGTTACAATACGTATTGCAGGGCTGGCTGGTGTATTGTTAATAACATTTGGGTTTTTATTTATTCCTCGAAATTTTAATGTTTTTATATTAGATGAAGCCAATCAAATTATTATTGAACAGATAGATATTCCGCAAACCCAGCAGTTAGATTTGCCGCCGCCGCCAGCACGTCCCTCTGTTCCGATTGAATCAGAAGATGAAGATTTAGCAGACGATTTAACCATTGAAGAAACAGACCTGGGGAGTTTTGAGGCGTGGGACGCACCGCCGCCGCCGCCTGATGGACCTCGAGTAAAATTTATACCTTATGACGATCCTCCCAAGCCGCTCACTCCTATAAAGCCAAAATATCCTGAAATTGCTCAAGAGGCTGGGATCGAAGGCACAGTCATTGTTCAGGTCTTTGTAGATAAAAAAGGACGAGTAAAAGAAACAATTATTTTAAAAGGTATCCCAAACACTGGGTTGGATGAGGCAGCTATAAAGGCAATCCGTAAAACCCGCTTTTTGCCGGCTAAGCAGCGTGAACGGGCTGTAGGTGTTTGGATTTCTATCCCGGTGAATTTCAGACTCAAATAAAAAAACCACACTGATTCAGGGGCTTTTTCATTCCTAATAAAATATTAATTTATTCTTCAGCTTTGGAAGCTGCTTTATCTTTTCTAAATATTCCAGAGTATAACTACTGCAACGATTGTTCCAGCAATCGCCCCACCATAGCAAAGGATGGAGATAAGGGTGCTCACGGACTTCAGCCCCACATCTGCAAGGGTGAAGCGGAAGCGGTGAGCCCAATGGAAAAACGGAAGGGAAATTACGGAGAAAAAGACCAGCTTTATGAGTGGGTGAGACACGGCGGTATGAATTCTTTCGAAATTTAGAGGATCGTCGCCCGCCAATCCAAACGGTACCAAGATACCCGTTATGATGATCAAGATGGGAAGCACCATAGCTGCTACCATGCCGCCGGCTGAAAACAGCGACCACCAGATCGGTTCGTTGGACTTCGCCATCCCTACACCCCCAATACCAGCCAAGCAACAATAACGGAAACCACTACCCACCCGGCGTAGAACGCCCCCGCCACCAGTCCTTGGGGAATTCGCTCCTCTCCTTTGTAGAGCACGAGGATTTTTGGCGTCAGGTTAAACCAAGTAATGGTGTGGTAGAGCACAAAAACGAGTGTGATGAGATGAAGCGCAATGCTACTGGGCGACTTCAAAGCGACCATGAGATTGCCGTAGGCGTCTGCCCCTTGTGTCAGTTTGTAAACCAAGACCAGTAGAAAAATACAATACCCCGCAACGAAGACACTGGTTAGCTCCCTAATCATGAATAAAATGTACGGTTTGCGCTTAAGCCACCATGTGTTGGGTACAGGTCTGAGGTAGGTACTCATTTCTTTTTTCCCCACGGAATCAAAACATCCTTAAACCAGTCAATAGTACTGGAAACTTTTGCCCGCTGTATTGCAGCTGCCGGATCCACATGCTTAGGACAGACAGCACTGCACTCACCTACAAAAGTGCACTCCCAGATTCCATCGTGGCTGGCGATGAGTTCCTGTCGAGAATCTCTTCCTTGGTCCCGGGAGTCCATGTTGTACCGTTGGCCGAGGGCAATGATGGCGGGGCCGATAAAGTTGGAATCGAGGGCATAGACGGGACAGGCAGCATAACAGAGCATGCAATTAATACACATAGAGTACTGCTTGTAGTGTGCCAGCTCGGCAGGGGACTGAAGGTATTCACCTTCTTCTAGAGGCTTTTCCTCTCCTTCCTCTCGTATAATGTATGGCTGCATCTCTGTCAGTTTTGTCATAAAGTCATCCATTTCGAAGATGAGATCCCGCTCTACAGGAAAGCCCGTTAATGGTTCTATACGGATTTTATCAGGGTAATAATCCTTGAGGAATACGGCGCAGGACAACTTCGGAACATTGTTGATCATCATGCCGCAACTGCCGCAGACACCCATCTGGCACGACCAGCGGTAGGAAAGCGTTCCATCGATCTCTTCTTTAATGTGATTGATGGCGTCCAGCACCACCCAGTCTTCACGGAACGGAACCTCGTATATCTGAAAAGTGGGCTCGCTTTCTTTTTCAGGCCGGTAGCGAAAGATTTCCAGTTTCATGGTTTCTGCCATTGCTTATACCTTATTCTTCTTTCCCATAAACCCTCTCTCCAGGCGGCCATTTAGTAATAACCACATTTTTATAATCTATGCGGGGTTCTGTATCGTTTCGGTATGCCAAAGAATGCTTTAAGAATTTTTCATCATCCCTTTTCGGGAAGTCAGTTCGCTGGTGAGAGCCCCTGCTTTCTGTTCTTTCCAGGGCACTGTAGGCGATTGCTTCCGCCACATCCAGCATGAACTCGAGTTCCAACGCTGAGGTCAGTTCCGTGTTAAAATTGACACTTCTGTCTTCCATGATAACTTTGGAAAAACGATCCTTTAGCTCTTTAATTTTATCGCATGTTTCCTTCAAACTTTTCTCTGAGCGATAGATGCCGTTACTCGTTTCCATGGTTTCGTTCATCTCCTTCCGAAGGGTGACAATTCGTTCTGTGCCTCCTTCCTTCTGGATAAAGTCCCTAGCGATACGCTTCTGTTCGTCCGCAGCTTGCAGTTCCAGCGAGGCCGTGTTAAGACGGGGGCGCTCCAATGCAAACTGGGCAGCTGCCTTTCCTGCGCGACTCCCAAACACTAGAAGTTCCGTTAGGGAGTTCGATCCCAGGCGGTTGGCCCCGTTGATTGAAACGCAGGCACACTCCCCAGCGGCGTAAAAACCGGGAAGGGCAGTAGCCCCTGTGATGTCAGTATCAATCCCTCCCATCATGTAGTGAACGACAGGCCTCACAGGGATTGGTTCGTATACGGGATCAATTCCGGCATAATTTTTAGATAACTCCCTGACGAAGGGAATCTTTTTATCAATTTTCTTTTCACCCAGGTGACGGATGTCGAGATGGACTACATGGCCATATGGACCGGAGATAGTTCTTCCTTTTTCCCTTTCCGCCACGAAAGCCTGACTCAGGCGATCCCGGGGACCCAGTTCCATGCTCTTTTTTACTGGATGCTTCGAATCATTAATATCCAGCGGCTTGCCCAAGTCGTAATCCTGAAGATACCTATAGCCGTCTTTGTTCACCATGATTCCGCCTTCCCCCCGGGCTGCTTCCGTGATGAGAATACCCGTGCCGGGGAGTCCGGTGGGATGGTACTGGATAAATTCCATATCTTTTAGCGGTACGCCGGCTCGGTACGCCATGGACATCCCGTCGCCAGTTTTGATGGCACCGTTAGTCGTGAACGGAAAAACCCGTCCTGCTCCGCCGGTGCACATTATCACCGACCTGCCGGCAATCGCCTCCACCTTGCCAGAGCGAAGTTCGATGGCAATTACACCTTGGCACCGGCCATTCTCCACCAGAATCTTTGTGGCGAACCATTCATCGTAGCGGGTAATGTTGTTGTACTTGAGGGAGGTCTGAAAAAGGGTGTGGAGCATGTGGAAACCGGTTTTATCGGCAGCAAACCATGTCCGCTCAATATTCATGCCCCCGAACGGCCGAGTCGCCACTGTCCCATCAGTTTCCCGACTCCACGGACAGCCCCAGTGCTCCATCTGGATCAATTCTCTGGGAGCTTCGTTCACAAAAAGTTCCACCGCGTCCTGATCACACAACCAGTCCCCGCCGGCTATGGTATCGTTAATATGGTTTTCTAGAGAATCGTTATCTTTGATAACAGCCGCCGCGCCGCCCTCTGCCGCCACAGTGTGACTCCGCATGGGATAGACCTTGCTCACAACCGCGACACTCAAGCTTGGGTTCGTTTCGGCGATGGCAATGGCTGCTCGGAGTCCTGCGCCTCCGCCGCCTACCATGACAATGTCGTGATCTGTAATCATATAATATATGCCAGAAAAGTAATAATGCGGGAGATCATGGCTAAACCGCCGGAAAAATTACAAAACATGGATGGGAAAAATCATCCCTAATTATTATGAATTTCAATAATGACCAGCCAGCCCTGCACCTAAATGGCTCCCATAAAACAAAATACAGACAGAACTAATCCCCACAATAATGTACCACCCCGGCGGTTTGGTGTGAGTTTGGTTTTGTATGTAGCGCCATAAACATAAACTTATAAAACATGTGGCTGCCAGAATTTGTGTCGAGCCGTGCGTTTCAAGTATAGGCAATGGTTCTGACATGTGTCCATAGTTTACATCAGCTATAAAGCCTGTTGCCACCGCAACTATCGAGAACCCGGCTCCTATTAATAATGTGCACCAACTTGAAAAAAAAAGTTTATCATTTTTTAAGTAGTAACCCAGTAAATCAAATAAGATGCTTATTGATAATAGTGCAATAGGGAAATGGATAACTTGATGATGTAAATAATCTAGGCTAAACATGGTGTACTTTTGTCATGATGAATTCTTTGACTGATATTTCATCTTTTGTAAACTTTTCTTGGCTTTGTAATGTAAATACTCCCTTAGATAATACACTATCTATAAAGGGTTCAATGTATTTCCTTTCTGATGCAATGTTCAATCGCGCAGCCCGCTCATCTAGGCTATTGTACACCAGGTCCGCTAACCATTCAAGCCATTGAAGAATCGTTTTATTGCCCGGGGCAGACTGGTTTAAATCCAGGGTCGCTGCCTTTAAATTTAACTCCTTGCGTTCTGATGGGAGCCATCGGCTGACTTCCTCCAATAATATATCACGAGTTTTTCCCTGTTCCATTAGGGCCTGCCAAAAAGCAAGAGGTGCCAGTTCAAAACCATTTGGAGGACGGTCGGTAGAACGTAGCTCTAGGACTGTTTTATAACGCTCATGAGTAAAAATCTGATGGAGGGCTGTTTTTATATCCTCCGGTGCAATTTCATTTTTCTCAGAAATACTTTGCAACCATTGCTTAATGGTACCATTAAAAAAACCCACTTCTCCTGCTTTATTAGGCGTCGTAAAAATAACAGGCACTCCCAAAATATACCGGCAATATTGGGTTAATAATCCTTCGCTGTTGTGTATACCATGATCCAGTAAATGTCCGCAGCGAGCGGGATCTGTATCTTCCCAGATACTATAACGCATATTTTTATAACCAAGGGGCTGGCTATTCATAAATGGGGTATTGGAAAACAGAACAGCCGCCAGAGGGCTGATACTATCAGCGATGTATCCGCATTCTTCCGCATCCTGCCTGTCCAGCAAGTCAATATTCACCTGCACGCTGGCTGTATTGCGCATCATCCATGGACCGTGTTTTCCAGTGTTGGTGAAGTGGTCGTGCATTAAACGGTACTTGCGCTGATCAATGAGCCTAATATCGTTGGGACTGTAAATCGGGTCCAGGGCTAAATCAACAATTGTTAGATCATTTTCAATACATACGTTATCTATCAGCTTTTGCAAATTACTCAATTCATTCTGAATGTCATGAATATTAAACGCGGGTAGCGAGGCCCATTCCACCTGCCCGCCGGGCTCCAAGGAATATGTAACAAATGTACCCATATCTTTACACCCTAAATCGATGGCTTGGATGAAATCAGCTGCTGAATATTTCGTTCCGGGATTTGCGGGAATGCGTTCACCATTGCTGTTATATATTATTGTCTCAATTTCTACGCCGATGGCACGCTCGGCGGTATATGTACAGCCGGAAAGTATATGCGCTTCTACCTGTTCAACAATATTGCTCAATGGTTATCTTTCTTTATTCATTGTAGGGTCTAATAAATCCCTGATACTATCGCCTAGCAAATTAAAACCCAACACAGCAATTGCAATTGCTGTCCCCGGTGCCAAGGAAGACCACGGGGCAATACGTAAAAAATCTTTACTGCTGTTAATCATAGCGCCCCAGCTTGGCGTTGGGGGCTGAGCACCTAACCCTAGAAAAGATAAACTGGCTTCGGCCATGATGGCTCCGGCAATGCCCAGGGTAAAGGTGACAATAATGGGAGCTAAACTGTTGGGTAAAATATGCCGCCATAGTATTGTTCTTTTGCTGAAACCCAATGCTTTTGCTGATTGTACATACTCTTGTTCTTTCAATTGTAATAC
The DNA here is from genome assembly GCA_004124535.1 of Fidelibacterota bacterium. Next base: position 21,221 of record SCKQ01000006.1, on the reverse strand, counting down.
CTGTCCCCGGACTAACCGCGCCATACCCGGCCATGTTACGAGACCTACAGCAAGAAATACAACATTCAAACTGGGTTCCAGTGCCGCTGTAATCCCTATGAGAAAAAGCAGCGTGGGAAAACCGAACATTATATCAGTACAGCGCATAATGATTGTATCTATTCTACCACCGGATATCCCAGAGAGGGCGCCCAGTAATACGCCAATCACCAGAGCAATGACACTGGCGATAAAACCGACTGCGAGTGAAATCCGCGCCCCGTGGATGATCCGCGACAATATATCCCGGCCGAATTGATCTGTCCCTAGCCAAAAGGTTATTGTTTCTTTTCCTGTGGAGAGACTTCCTCCTAAAACATTTTTCAATGCAATATGTTGCTGCCTATTCAATAAATCTGTTATAACAATTGTTTCATCTTCAACATATGCACTTTGCAAAGCCATGGAAATTTCCGGTAGCCCTGGTGCCAGCCGGTAGCGAATAATTTCCCCCTTAAAACCTGGTGGTTTATGCCGAAACTCCAGTATTTGGCTATTGGGATTCTGCGGTGCAAGCAAAGGCGCAAAAATTCCTAGTACTGCAATAAGCAACACACATGCCAGACCAAAAATAATACCGGGATCTTTCAACACCTTATTTATTATCACTTCCCTGACCGTTCCAACCGAATCCTCGGATCAACAACCCCATATAGCAAGTCCACCAATACATTCATCAATACAAACATTATGGCCATGAACAGTACCGTCCCTTGAATGACAGGGAAATCTCTTTTCATAATGGCTTCCAGCGCCAGTCGCCCTATCCCTGGCCAACCGAAAATTGATTCCGTCAATACCGCCCCGGATAAATAGCTACCGAAGTCCGTTCCGATAATCGTTATCACAGGAATCAGCGTGTTGGGAAAGGCGTGCTTTATAAACACCTTCCATTCCGGCAGCCCTTTGGAGCGTGCAGTGCGGATATAGTCATGGCTCAATACGTCCAGCATGGTGGCTCTGGTTAAGCGTGCCAGGTAGGCTGCCGAGCGCAGGCCTAGCGTCAGCGCCGGTAAAATGAGATATTCTATACCGCCAAAACCTGTAGGCGGCAACCATTGCAGCATTACACCCACAACTAGGACAAGAATCAGTCCTACCCAGAATACAGGTGCAGAAATGCCTGCCAGGGCCAGAACCATTATTCCCCGATCCATAAAACTTCCCGGGTGTACAGATGACATAATTCCGGCGGTGAGGCCAATCAGTATAGCAAAGAACATGGCAGTAATAGCCAGCATCATTGTGTTGGGAAATTTTTCTATAATCAGTGCTGCTACAGGCTCCCCTGTAATGAATGAATTACCAAAATTGCCCTGCAATACATTTCCAACATAGCGCAGAAACTGCAGGGGCAGAGGATCGTCCAAATGCAATTCCTGGCGCAACCGCTGAACGGTTTCTTCGCTGTAACGTTCCCCCACCATGGAGACCACCGGATCGCCGGGAATGATGTACATCAACACAAATGTTATAATGATAACACCCAATAGAACCGGGATGGCTTGAAGGAGCCTGTTTAAAAAATACTGAATCATTCCTGTGCCATTTTACTGATATTCATATAGCGATTGGCATTAAAAATCGGTGAGGGTTGAAAACCCTTTATCCATTGTTGGGTTAAATAGATTGTTTTACTGTGCCATAAAAAAACCCAAGGCGCTGCATCCACAATCAACTTATTTGCATCTGCTATCAAACGTTGCCGTTCAGCATTGTTGGGTAAACGCTGAATCTTAATTATGATTGCATCAATGTCTGGATCAGAAAAACGGTTACGATTTTTCATGGATTCTGTGCTGTAGAATAATGGGTATAAAAAATTTTCACCATCGGGATAATCCGCAAACCAATCCAGATAATAAAGATCCGGTTTTCCTTCCCGCACGGCTGTCTTAAATACATTCCAGTCACTGCGCTTAATTTCCACTGTAATGCCCACCGCCGCCCAATCAGACTGCAGCGCTTCCAAAACATGAAACATGCCCGAACCGCCGGCCACGTAAATTTCTGTTTGCAAGCTGTTGCCAAACCCGGCTTCTTGCAGTAATTGAATTGCTCGAGAGGGATTGTATTCATAGCGCAGCTCGGTGACCTCTGATAACAGCTGGGGCGGAACGGGCCCATTGGCAAGGGCAGCTGAGCCGTTTAAAAGTATATGAATTATTTTTTCCCTGTCAATGGAGTAATTCATGGCCTGACGCAGTCGTAGGTCATCAAAGGGTGGCCGGGAACAATTCATGCCGATATACCAGATATTCAGCTCCTCCACTTCAATCTGGTCATAGTTGTATTGACGCCAGTATTCTATTTCTCCTTGTGGTACTTCCAATATGTCCAGTGAGCCGGTTTCAAATTCCGCTGATTGCGTCATGACTTCAGAAAGGATTCTAATCCTCAAATTGTCGGTTATTGGCGGAGTGTCCCAATAATCCTTGTTTCGGCTAAAAAGTAATTCCCCATCTCTGGCCCATGTTTCCAATCGCCAGGGCCCTGAACCGGCGGGAACTGTTGACAACGACTCGATACCGTTTGAATTAATAATCGCCGCAGCGGGCATAGCCAGGTATTGAATAAAGGGTGCAAAGGCCTCATCCAGCTCAACCACCAGTGATGAATCATTGGTAATTTGCAGTCCCCGTACATGATCCGCCTTTCCAGTCATAAAATCTTTTGCCCCAGTGATACGTTCCAATAACCACGTCTGGGGTGAGGAGGTCTGCGGGTCTAAAATTCTATGGAATGATTTGGTAATATCATTTATGGTTAATGATGTGCCATCATGAAAGCGGACATTGTTTCTAATATTAAAGGTATATATCCTGCCGGTATTGTTAACCGACCAGCTATGGGCAATGGCTGGGGCCAGGTTCATGTCGGCGTCAAAGCGTACTAGATTATCGTACACTAAAGAGATGATTTTTCCCGTCCTTAGGTCGGTGGCAAAAGCCGGATCAAAGCCGCGGATGTCTGCGGCATAGGCGATGGTCAACGTTTTATAATCCACCTCCCTGGCACATCCAAGGAATAATAATAGCAAAATGAACAGTTGAATGGGACGAAACATAACCTTGAAAATAAAACAGCCTTCACCGAATGGCGAAGGCTGTTTATAATAATAACTGGCTTTTTATACTGCCGTTATTCCACCATTTCTCCGCCGCCGACTAAGTCCTCCAAGTTGAAGGCACCATTTTTTTCCATCTGTTTTGCTGCGGTAACAATATTTTTTCTTGCCTTATCCACTTCCCGTTTCGATACAGCTCCTTCCACCGGTTCGTACATGGCCTGTTTTTTCTTGGGCAGGTTTTCAATCACACGATTAACAATATCTTCCGGCATCCCTTTAAGAGCCAAGGCGATGGTGTCCAGCTCAACAGAATTCATGAGATCCCTTAGAATGCTGTCAGTCAATAAATCAAATAATGCATCCCATGTCAGGTGATATTTTTTTACTTCTGCTGCCAGATCAGGGTTTTCCCTGGTAATGTTTTCCAGAAATTGGGTTTCTTCTGCGGAACTCAAACCGCTCAAAATTTCCGCAACTTCTTTACCGCCTCCTCTGGAAAAGGCAATTGTTTTGGGTAGAAATTTCGATTTTTTATGAAGATCGTTCGCTACATTCACTATGGCTTCTAAAGGAATGTCGTTCAAATTACCCATTTCCATAATGATATTTCCTTTTGATTCCACAGACAAGTTCCCCATTACTTTGTTGCGTCGTTCACCAGCGACTTGTGCCAGTACTATAGCTGCTACGGAATCAGATTCAGGTTTAATAAGTGCGATAAGCTGTTCATCGTTTAGATCCTCCAGGAAACCGAAGGGTTTTTTAGGTTCATCAGATTCTTCATCGTAGAATTTTTCACTCACAAAACTGAAGTAAAACTCTTCCATTACCCTTTTCTTAACTGCAAAAGATACATTGTTAAGTTCGCGCATGGCCGCCCGGACTTTACGGATATCTGTCTTAGATAAATCTTTTACCAATGTAAGAGCAAGGCCTTCTCCCAACACTGAGAATAGTATTGCTGCTTTTTGAAGGCCTGAAAGTCTGTTAATATCTGTAATCATGGTCCTGCCTTATTTTTTCTTCTTTTTCTTCTTTTTATCGCTATCTTTTTCCTCGAGTTCGACAGGAGCAGCAACAGGTTCTGGCGGCGGAGTATCATCTTCCATCCATTCCTTTACAATTCGTGTCGCTGCACTCGGCTGGCTGACGCTCATGGATACAACCGCCTGCCGCATATCAGAAATTTCGCTTTGTAAAACACTGGTGTCTTCCGCTGGAATAGATTCTGGGGCCGGGGGTGTTGTTTGAGGAGTTGTCACAGCTTTGTTTTCACTTTTTTTTTTCCGTGACCGGGGTGGATACATCCAGGGTGGTGGCAATTGCTGGCGCTGACGATTCCCCATAATCACGATAACCAATACAACTACAAGCACAATGACCAGCGCCCCAAGCAGGGATACAAATACAATCATCACGGTTGAAGATCCGCCTTTGTTCATGCTACGGTCTAAGTCTGATTGCACCGCGTCCAGCATGGCCAGTTTTTCAGCTATCTGGGCATCCAGAGCTTCTTTTTCACTCATCTTTTCACCCATGGCTTTTTCTGCCTGGGCGGCTTCATCTCCTGAAACATCCTCAGATGTTATCATGGACTTGAGGCTGGTGATTTCATTATTTAGCGCCTGCATTTTCAATGAATCACGTCGCAATATATCTCTTTTTTCCAACTGATACGCCCTTTCTCGGGCTGCTGATTCCAAGCTGGTTAACTGCTGCTGGAAATACGTTTTATCTTGCTCACGGCGATCTGCTTCCTGTGCTTTGTAGTCTTCAAGTTCCTCTTTCCAGTTCATAGAACCTTCATCTGGTTGCTGTTGTTCCAGTGACTCAAGTTTTTCTGCAATGTTTTTTAGCAAAATTTGTTCGGCGGTTTTTTCATCGCGCCGTTCTTTAAATGTAGCTGTCATGATGCTTAATGCATCGCCCCGGGCACGATTGAAACGCGAGGCAACCATTACAACTTGTCTGATATTTTCGATGAGTTCCGGTGCAGCGCCTTCCTGCAGAATAATACTGATTTCCAGTTTTTTAATATATGCTGTGGCGGGGTGTTTACTTGTAACCGTCCTTGAAAGCACCTTGCTTTGTCCGGGGCTCAATGTGACTGGGATTGGAAGAGATGCATCATTAGAGGGTTCAGTATCGACATTAGGAATGGCCTCTGCCTTTTGGTCGTCATTGTAACCGGGATAACCGGGAAGCCACGGCATAGAAACACTGCTCCCTTGGCTTCCTCTAGAACGGTCCAGTGTCTGATCTACAGCACCATATACATCTTCCAATGCCTGTCTGGGGCTTTGTTGGCCTTCACCCAGAATAGTGATTTGCTCTTCCGTGCCGCCGCTGATTTCAATGTCTGCATTAACATCAATGACATATTTACGGTCATCAATTATTTTTGACAGGGCATCTGTTATGCGTTGCCGCAGGTCATTTTCTACCATCAATTTCTGCGCCAGGTAACCACTACCTTGTCCCCAAGCCATACTCATACAGAACACTGCCAATAACAATTGTTTATAAAATACTTTATACTTACTCATGATAGCTCCTTTGCTTATCAAATATAAATTTCTTTTTAATTAATTTTTTAACCATCACTCCCTACATAGCTGGTGGAGTGATGCGCTGGTTTCAAGAATGTTATTTCTATACGTCTATTTCTACCTTTTTTTTCTGATGTATCATTGAATTGCAAAATAGTTTGCTTATCAAGAGTCTTTAATGCGATTCCTGCATCTCCTCTATCCCTTGGAACCCAATCGGCAAATCCGGCAGCAACCAGTCGTGTAGGGTCAACCCCATGACTAATAATGTTTCTTACCACTGAAGAACCTCGTGCCGTAGATAACTCCCAGTTTGATGGAAATTGTTTTTGAAACGCTTTTGGTAATTGATCACTATCAGTATGACCCGCTACCTCAATTTGAAATATTGAATTCTTGATCTCAGGAACTATTTTTTCTTCTAACAATTTCTTTAAGCCTGAACTTATTGCAGCACTTCCAGATCCAAAACTGAAATCGCCACTAATTTCCAATGTTACACCTTTAGGGCTGGTGGTGACTTCAACCGGCGGGTCGCCTTTGCTCTCTTTCATTTCTGCTTTTATGTCTTTTACCATTTCTTCTAAGGATGCTTTTACTTCAGCAAGCTTTGTTGCTTTTTTTTCAAATTTACCTTCTAGCTCCGCTCTGCCCTCTATTTTAATCTTACTTCCTAATGATTTTCCAGTGGAGTTTGCCATTTCCATAATCTTTACTGGATCCATTGTTGAAAGAGCGGCTAACAATACAAAAAATGCAAAAAGCAGCGTCATCATATCCGCAAACGTGCCAAACCAGCCGGGCAGTCCTTCATCAACCAGGCTTTTGCCCTTTATAATTCCAGCTTTATACGCTTTTTTTTCTCCAGGAGACTTTGGCATTTAATTATTCTTCTTTTTTCCATTCCTTTGGCGGTATAAAGGAGTTCAATTTTTCCCTAACGATCAAAGGGTGTTTTTTTTGATGAATCAGCCGGGCTGCCTCAACCAGCATGGCCTGCAGTGTACTGGTAAAACTCATTCTTGTATTTAATTTTTCACCCATAGGTAGAAAAAACAGGTTCGCGAATACAGCACCATAAAATGTTGTAATCAACGCAGCGGACATACCTGGACCTAATGAATCTGCTCCGCCTTCTCCACCAAAACCTGAAAGCATAATGACCAAACCAATTAATGTTCCGATCATACCCCAGGCGGGAGCCATGGTCCCCATAGATTTAAACAATCCTGCTTGTGTTTTTTCACGAACTTCCCGATATTCAATGCGTGTTTCTAAAATTTCAGTTAATTCCTCTAGGTTGTAACCATCAACAACCATTTGTACGCCATCCCTAAAAAATGGATTTTTAATGCCTTCAACCACTTTTTCAAGGTCAGCTGCACCTTTACGGCCCACTTCCGCTGCCTCCACAGCATCATCTACCGCATCACCAAGCTTAAGTTTTCCTCCTTTAAATACCGCACCTATGGCGGCTCCCAACTTGAGAACATCTGACAGGGGAAAGGCAACCGATATGGAAGCCATCATACCGCCAAAAACAATTGCAAAGCTTGATGGTGAAATAAATCCGCCCATTCCTGCATTAGCAGCTGAGGCAGCCAGAAATATCCCGCCAAAAATTGATCCTAATCCAAGAAGTATGCCTACTAAGGTTGCAATATCCATAATTCTCTACTCCTCCACAATGCTCGTGGATTTTAAACGGTTTTCGTGCAGTGCTTTTAATATGTTGCGGACATCATCATATTCAGGATCCATGCGCAAGGCCAAATTCCAGTTAATCGTTGCCCGTTGAATGTCCCCCAGTTTATAATAAATTGAACCGCGTCGGGCGTAAGCCAAGGCCATGTTTGGATTCAAATCCAGTGCGGATTCCACTTCCTGTAATGCCGTTCGATAATCGCCAGCATAAAAATAGCGGAGAGACTTGGACAGATGGCGCATGGATTCATTCATGTTTTTTTCATCAACGTTGCGACTCAATTTCATAGAAAGCAGGGAATCTTCCAGAAATTGAGATTGCTGATTGATGGCAGCCAATTGAACCATCAGGTTGCGCATTTCATTTCTTAGCATACTCATAGAATCGCGGACTGTGAGCACAGCAAAATCGGCCATAGCCAGAGTCGAATCTATAGATGATGATAATGTTTCAAATTGACCTGTAGCCGGCAGTTTCAGCTGGCCCCCGATGATCATGGGGGAAGGTCCACCAAGACCGCTGGGCACTGTTTTAAATCCGCGAGGGACAGCCATGTCAAACCCTAATGTGACACCCGGATGACCCTCCCAGTATCTGGATTCCCAATCCGGCAATTTTTCTATGTGGGTGAACCCTAGGTTCAAGCGATAATCCGAGGTAAGGGGGATGCGGAGTCCCACATTGATGCCTGTTCCATCGAATTCACCCACAATATCTATTCCACCCCATTTATAAAGATACGGTGTGTTCATAATGACGCCCATAAATACACCTGATTTAGTACCTTCATTGGTTGTTGCTTCTGTATCAGATGATGTGGCGTCTCCCAATGCGCTCGTAGCGGTCATTGTATCCGCAGGAGCAAAACCTCCCGATCCAAAACCCATAAATGTATTTAAACGATATTTACCCAAATCTTTTTCACTACTGACCACAGCAAAGAATGACAGCTGTTCCGGATCCAGACTTAATCCGCTCCCACCGCTGCTTTCTGCATTTTGAAAAACGATATCCTGTAAGCCCAGTGAAATTGAAACATTATTATAGGTGTACACACGCTGTTGCAGATGAAAGCCAAATTCAACGGGAGGAGTATACCCTGTTTTACCCAAAAACGCAGGAGCGGTGCTGTCTGCAGTTTGCACAGAAGAAAAACCGAATGTAAAATTCTTCCCCAGTTCCATATCAAAATAGATGCCTTGGGCGGAATTAAAGGGATCAAAGCGGTGTAATTCAACACCAAATCCTGTGCGGAATAAATAAGGTGCTTTCTTCGCACTGGATGTCGGTATTTTCATCATAAACCCTGGTCGGGTGTAAGCCACGCGAGAAGCTCCCCATGATACTGACATCAATACCAGATAAAATATTAATAAGTTGTTTATGATTTTTTTCACTGTAACGCCAGTTCCCCTCGTTTTATTTCCAGCGCCGCTAATCGTGAGTATTCACTGTCAGGATGCCCAACAACCACCTTTTTAAAAGAATTCATGGCTAAATCCATATTGCCGAGTTTCTTGTACAGTAAGCCTTTTTTTACTAAAGCATCATCAGCCATATCTGATTTTGGATATTCTAATAATTCATCTAATGTGGCCAATGCTTGATCATAATCGTGAACGTGTAGATAAGCATCTGCTGTCCAATAAAGAACATTTTCTATTGTTTTCATATCAGCTGTTTTTAAATCAAGATTATCAAAACATTTTAATGCTTTTGAAAAATTTTCACATTGGTACGCATACATACCTTTTAGATATTTTTTATTGTCGAAACCGTCATAAGGGTCTGGCGGAATTACGACAATACTTTTTACAACTGGAAGGTCTACAGGATGCGCGTCATCTATAATCTGTGGTTCTACTGTAGTTAAAGAAATATACGGGAGATTAGGTTTTTCTAAAACAGGGCGGGCAGCAGCAAGCAATTGTTGCAATTCTTTGTTCTCATATTTTAAGGCTATTAATTCACTGTGAAACGATTTTTCCAGAGCAGAAATCCGCATATTGATCCGTTCAATTGCGGTCAATAATTCCTGTGTAGCAACGCTATATACCGTTCCGCTTTTTATCTGTTTAATCCTGATATTAACTTCTTTTGAAGGGCTCTCGACCCGCCGGTTGTAAGATTCTTCCCCCGTAGACGGCTCAATGACAATGCCTAAGTCTAACAGGAAAATTTCAGATAGCGCTGATGTTGTTTGTTGTTGTCCGTTCAGAGGAAAAACCAGTAATATGGTTATTCCAAGGATGAGTAAACCCCGGCGGTAAAAAGACACCGCTGTCATTATTCGTATTCCTCCCAATCAATGACATATGAGTATCCGATAAAGGATCCAAAGTCATTGGGCACGAATAATTCAAACGCCCCTAACGCCCCCGGGAGTAAAGTGGCATCAGTGGTGATGCCGGAGTCGAAGGTGTGGTATGTTCCGCGTATAAACGTAGTGAGTGTCTTGGTCTCACCACTCCAGTTTTTACGAAATACAAAATCAACTTTCACAAAATCTGCTCGGCGGCCGCCAATGTTTTTAACCTCTCCTGTAAAGATAATTGCACCCTGATTATCCTTGCGCTCACTGATATTGCCAACTAGGACACAATTCGCAGAATATCTTTTACCCGCTGAACGACTAAATGGATCAGCGGACGTATATTTGGGTTCTGCCAGTTTGGGCATGGGCGGTGGAGAGTAACTATCGCGAATCTGTTCTGGTACATATTCCTGTGTTTCCTCTGTCACCACGTTATCAATAACTCTGACAATATGTTTTCGTTCAATAATAAGATAACCTATCAGGGTTTCTACCTTTAGCGTTTCTTCATCTTGATAGACGATCTTCCCAAATAGTGTACTACCGTTTTGTAAAATGATTTCTTTGGAATAAATAGCCAGAGGGTTTATCCACATTTTGCTTAAAGCCTTCAAGTCTTCCAGTTCGGAATTAAGATACTTGATCTCGGCGGCGAGCTTTTTTAACTCAAAACTTAATTCTGTTGTTACATAGTCTACATCGCTCCCAGCCTCAGTGGCATTTTCGGGAATCTTCACAACTTTATCTGGATCACCATCATCACCTTCAATGACGATTTCCTTTTTTGCTTTTGTTTTTATTGATAACACCAACTCCACATCTTTTATATTATCATCAGCAACTGTAATTGGCGAATTGGCTTTTCCTTTTTTCCCGGCATCCGCTTCCAGAACATAATCGCCGGGGAGGACATCTTTAAATTTGAATGAGCCTCTACCCATAAGCTTTCGTTTGGATGTTTCCGTACGAGCGGATTCTAACCCATCTGATGTAAGAAGTAATACTGTCGTTCCGCCAACTTTATCGCCATCGGCATCCAGCACAGTGCCTTTTATTGTGAAATCTTCTGCAAAGAGGGTGGAATTATATACAAAAACACTAAGTACAATAAGTGTGTATTTAAACAGCGAGTTTATGTTCATAAATTTACCTCGGGTATGCAAGAATCAAGACGAACTCATGCCTTCTCATGATGAGTTTACTTCCAACTCTGACCAAGTGTCAAGTAGAAATAGGCGGTGTTTTGTCATTTTGTCGAGGAGGAATCAATTCAAATCTGATTGAATTATTTCCAATTTTAAATAGGATAAATTTCACTGTACTTCTTTTTTAAATAATCAATGAACGGCTGTGAAGATAAATCTTGACCATACATGTATTTGATCATTTCTTTAGCGGTTTGCCTGCGGCCAACAATGTGAATATTATCTTTAAGCCAATTGCGCAAAGGTAAAAAATTCCCTTCACGACAATCTTTTGCCATGTTTGGTAATTCTTCTTTGGCTTTATTAAACATTATTATATTATAGAGATTACCCAGCGCGTAGGTAGGAAAATACCCAAAACTGCCATGCGACCAATGCACATCCTGCAAAACACCATCTGCATCACTTGGTGGTGTAATACCAAGGTACTCTTCCATTTTATTATTCCAGATTTCCGGAAGAGCGCTTACTTCAACACTATCATTAATAATCATTTGTTCGATTTCATATCTTAACATAATGTGCAGATTATATGTTATCTCATCGGCTTCTGTGCGAATCAAATCCGGCTTAACGGTGTTCACAGCTATATAAAAATCATCCAATGATACATCAGACAGATTTTCTGGAAAGACTTTTTGCAATTTTGGAAAATAATATTCCCAAAACGGTTTACTCAAACCAACCAGGTTTTCCCACAATCGTGATTGGCTTTCGTGTATACCGTAGGATATTGCCTCACAAAAAGGTGTCCCGTACCATTCCTGGTCAAGCCCCTGTTCATATAAGGCATGGCCGCCCTCATGAATTGAACTGGATAAACAATACATTAAATTATTATCGTTTACACGGGTTGTGATGCGAGCATCGGTTGGGTGAAAAGAGGTTGAAAAAGGATGTGCAGCTTTATCCTGTCGTCCACAATTAAAATCGTAGTGCATTTCTTTTAATATAAGTTCTGAAAATTCCCACTGTTTCCGGGGGTCATAATATTGCAATAGAATTTCCTGCTTTGTTTCTATGCCGGAATCAGAGATTGCCTTTACCATGGGAACTAATTCTTTTTTGAGTGCGCCAAACAAAACATCTATGTCTGCTGTTGTAACGCCTGGTTCATATTCATCTAATAACGTATCATAGGGTGTTCCTTTAATTCCCAGATACTCAATTTCTTTGTATTTTAAGGAAATAATCTTTTCCAGATAAGATGCAAACATCTTGAAATTATTTTTTTTTCTTGCTTCCACCCAAACCGGTTGCGCAAGAGATGTAGTGTGTGACATTTCTTCCACAAATTCTGTAGGAAGTGCGGCGGCTCTATGATAATCCTTCCATATTTCTTTTACCAATCGGGTGGTTTCATCGTCCGCAACATTGAGCAGTTCGCCAGAATCCAAATCAACCAGTTCGCCCAGGGGTTTGGATACACCTTCACCAATAAAACGTTCATGAGCCAGCGCTTCCAACGTTGCAACTTGACGGGCGCGTGCTTTTGCTCCGCCAGGCGGCATATATGTTTCCATGTCCCAATGCATTAATGCGACAGCACCTTTTAAATCGGTGATTTCCCTTAATTCATTTTTAAGTGCATCCACTGGATTCATTTAAATCTCCTATTCCCAAAAATCTTTATATGTTTTTTGTCTTTTTAAGGCTGCGTTTAATCTTTGTTCTGCATCTGTTAACCGATCTGTTGGTAGAGTTCCCTTTAGTGTATTTTGATATGCTTCAATGATGAGCTCAAAATCACCCTCATCTTTTTTCTCATAAGTGCGCCCTATCCAATAATGAGCTTCTCCCTTGGTGGGCTCGTAGAATGCTGCTTTGCTGTATTGTTCCAACGCATCCCAAAGCGCTGCTTCACTACCTTTTTTAAAAAAACGGTGTCCGGAAATCATTGCCAAGCCATATCTTGCCTGTTTATTGTTATTATTAAGTTTCAGCGCTTCATTAAATTGTGTTTCGGCAGTGATATTATCGCCTTTATCTAAAGCATTATTGCCAATATTATTATGGGCATTAATAACAGCTAGTACTATTTCCTCTGGAATATTTTCTCCTTTTAATAACTCGCTTTTTCTAGTAATGATGGATTCAGGATCAGATTTTGCTAATTCTGCCACTGGTGGCACACAGCTAGAGACTAAAAAATATAATACTATTATATAGGAGATATATTTATTCAATAGGGGCTAAATTTTTAGCCTGCGAACCAGAACAGGTCTTTGTTATCATAAAAACTGTTGTACAAATCCTGCATCGAGTCCACCACATAATATCTGTCCTGAATATCACTGTAGTCAAAACGTGTCATAACAACTTCTTCAATATCAAATTGAATAAACCTTGAGTGGTCTGAGGTTCCTTTTGCACATTCAATAATATTTCTTGTTTCGTCATAAGATGAAACGATACCAGACCCGTAAATTTCATAATCAATATCATTTACCCCGCGGCGGAATCTGTCTGTTTCTTTATTGTTTTTCAGCACTCCAAATTCATATGTCCACCAGGCAAAATTCTGCAACCGTTTCAGGTTATGAGAGACCAACTCTGGTCCCAAGCCGCGCTTATCTTTTATTATTTCATCACCTAGCTGACCCATATTATACATAAAGTCAGCGTAATCTTTATTCATTAAAAAGGGGGTATGAGCTTGAATATCGTGAAAAATATCCGGCTCAGGCGTATAGCCTTCATCGTTTTGAATATCTATCCCTTCATATTTTTTGTCAAACCGTGGTGATTGACGAATAATATCTGTGACAGGAAACCTGCGCTGGGCATTCAAGTCAAAAAACAGTTCTTCATCTAAAAACCCCGCTACTGGTATAAGCGCCCAACCTGTTGAGTTTTCAATTAACGGTGAAATAGTTTCAAATTCCGGAAAACGGTCGTGGGGGATAGGTAGTGTACGCATGCCTATTAAATATTCCCTGGATGCATATTGATCCAGCAGCGGTTCTAATCTAACAAAGAGATCTTCCCATATCTTATTTTCCAGATTGGTCACTGCGCCATATTTTTGGGGTTTTTCATAGGGGTCAGCCTTGCCAAAAATGCGTATCCCGCCGATGGCGTTGGGGATAATGTTTTTAAATAAATAATCGTATTTTGTGTAATCTTCAGTCATAACTTGGCTTAAAGCATTACAATTTACGCTTTACTCCTGTAATGGTTCAATCTACCAGAGCCATATATATGTTACAGACCGGTTCCGAGTTCCAAAATGCGGGTCTTTTGGCATGTTACAGGCTGAACGCATATCAACGCTGTCTTTATGAAACAGATCATATTCTTCTCCAGGTATTAATGCACGGAAACGCCCTTCCTGTTCCTCACACCAGCGGCGGACGGCATTGCGCAATGTGCCTTCGCCATGTCCGTGAACAATTTTTAACGCTCGAACTTCACCGCCATGCAGTGCCGTACTTACCTCTGTTTCCAGAATAGAAAGCGCTTTATCCAGCGGATAATTCTGATGGCCGATATCGATTGTTTTTAACATAATATTTTCCATCAAGTTTACGCTGGTTCATCCTAATTTTACCCTTAATTCAAAGGTTGTAGATGCGGCAGATTACATTAGGAAGAACAGGTGCCATCGTGTCAGCCATCAGTCTGGGCACATGGTCCTATGGTGGTGAAAATACCACTGGCTCCATACCTGTCGGCTGGGCCGGACAAACAAACGACGATTCACAAAAAGCATTGCTAAAATGTTGGGAAGTTGGCATTAACCACTGGGATACCGCCGATGTATATGGTGACGGGCGTTCGGAAGAAGTCATTGGGGCTGTATGGGATACGGTGCCACGTGATGAGATCTTTCTAGCTACAAAAGTAGGTTGGGATCAAGGTTATCAAAATCATTGGTATGATGTAAGTACAATGCGACAGAACATGGAGCATTCTTTAAAAAACCTGCAAACCGAGTGTGTAGATCTTATCTATCTCCATCATTGCAACTTCGGAAAAAACAGTGAATATTTTGAAGATGCTTTGGAGGTCATAAAGCGCTTTCAAGAAGAAGGTAAAACAAAATTCGTCGGTTTGTCTGACTGGGACCTAAATAAGATCATGCGCTATATAAAACAAGCCGATCCAGATGTGGTCCAGCCCTATCGCAACGTTTGGGATGATAATTATGCTTCAAGTGGACTACAGAAACACGTTGAGAATAACAATTTAGGCGTATGTTTTTTTTCTCCACTGATGCATGGCCTACTTACGGGTAAATATTCAGAGCCAGCCTCATTTGAAAAAGGAGATTTCAGGGAACAGGTTGATGCTTTTAAAGATCAAGATATCATTGACAAAATGAAAGCTAATGCAGATATGTTAAAAGAACAATTCAGTGATCAACCTTACCCTGTTATTCATGGTGTAATTGATACACTCATTTCCGATTCTGAAAACAGCTGTGTATTGCTGGGCCAGCGGAACATTGCACAGGTAGAGACGGCACAAACCCTTGGTGTAGCAATGTCCTCAGAAGATGTAAATTGGGTCAAACAACTATATTTTCATTAAAATGGCTAATCAAAAAATCGTTTCTATTAATCCTGCAACAAAAGAAGAGATCGGATCTGTTACATCAGACTCGATTGACACATTAACACCGGTATTTGAACGGGCCCAAAAAGCTAAAGAATCCTGGGCCGGGTTGCGGTTAAACCAACGAGCCCGAAGAATTCGCTTTGTGCGTAAAACACTTGTCGCGCATATGGATGAATTATCTGAACTCATTGCCGCCGAAACAGGGAAAACCAATTGGGAGGGTTTTCTGGAAGTATTTACCACTGTTGAACATATGCGTCATGTTGGACGACACGGTCCGGAATATTTACGCACTGAGCTTCGATCTTCTGGTTTGTTCCAAAATAAGCGTTCATATATAAACTATGTTCCACATGGCGTTGTTGGAATTATATGTCCTTGGAATTATCCACTTATTCTTACGGCTACTCCGGTTGTTGAGGCATTAATGGCTGGCAATACTGTTGTGTTAAAACCCTCTGAAGTGACACCATTAACCGGCCAGCGCATGGCAGAGCTTTTCCATGAAGGTGGTATTCCCGAAGATGTTTTACAAGTGGTTCAAGGCTATGGAGATGTGGGGGCAGCGATTGTTGACAGTCCCCTAACAGACATGATTTGTTTTACAGGCAGTGTTGAGGTAGGACGCAAAATTGCCGTGGCCTGTGCTGAAAAATTAAAACCTCTTATTTTAGAGCTAGGTGGAAAAGATCCCATAATTGTTCTGGAAGATGCAAATCTTGAACGTGCGGCAGGTGCTGCTGTGTGGGGCGGTTTTAGTAATTGTGGTCAAACGTGTATTTCCGCAGAACGCATCTATGTTGTCGAAAGTATTGCAGATCAATTTATAGAGTTGGTCAAATCCAAAACATCCGATCTGAAGACGGGTCCTGATAAAACAAACGGTGATGTGGGTGCTTTAATCAATAATCGTCAGCACGAGAAAGTTATGGGCCATATTAAAGAAGCTGTAGCCAACGGCGCTGATGTTCTTTATGGCGGAGATGATCTGTCGGACCTGGGAGGATATTTTATCGCCCCCACTGTACTGGAAGTAACAAATCATGAATCAGAAATAATGACACGGGAAACCTTTGGTCCTGAAATTGCCATCATGCGCGTTAAAGACGAAAATGAGGCAATAGAAAAAGCAAATAGTTCCAGTTATGGTTTAAGCGCCGCTGTGTTTTCAAAAAAGAAAAGAGGCCAGAAAGTTGCCAGAAGGATTAATGCCGGCTCGGTGTGTGTTAATGATATAATGACAAATTATTTGGTGGCCGATCTCCCGTTTGGTGGTGTGGGAATTAGCGGTATTGGTCGGGTTCACGGCCCTGAAGGACTACACGGATTCAGCCAAATACAGGCCATTATGGTTGATCGTTTTGGAATGAAGAAAGAACCGTGGTGGTATCCGGTAGGTCCCGGAATACAAAAGCTGTTCAAGATATTGACGCGCTGGATTTACGGCTAATCTCTTTTCATTTTCTAATAATACTTTAATCCTAGCGTGTCGGTTCGGCAAATAAAACAAATTGTTAAGGGAATTAAAACTTCCGATGGTGCCGGAGTGAACCTGACCCGCATCATTGGGGGTCCGGAATTGGACATGCTGGATCCGTTTTTATTATTCGATGAGTTTGGCAGTGATGATCCCGATGATTATATTGCCGGTTTTCCGCCTCATCCACACAGAGGATTTGAAACGATCACCTATATGCTGAATGGTAAATTTCGTCACAAGGACTCTGCTGGTAATGAAGGTTATCTTACTGATGGTTCTGTGCAGTGGATGACTGCCGGACGTGGGGTGATCCATAGTGAAATGCCGGAACAAACCGAAGGACTGGTGCGGGGCTTTCAGCTCTGGCTGAATTTGCCCAGAGATAAGAAAATGATCGATCCTGCCTACAATGATATTCCAATGGAGAAAATCCCACTGGTGGATTTTGGGGGCGGTCAAGCCAAAATCATCGCCGGTCAATTCATGGGCGTTACCGGTCCGGGCAAACCGCATACAGGTATGCTGTATCATGATATTTATCTAGATCCAAATGCTCATTTTGAAATGCCTGTTGATGACGGCTGGAACATTTTCATATATGTTTACGAAGGCAGTGTTGTACTGGATCAAGCTGTCTCAAAAGGTATGCTGGCGGTGTTTGATCCATCCGGGGACCTCAAATTTCAGGCAGGAACAGAAAACACACGGTTTGTCGTGGTGGCCGGCGAGCCATTAAATGAACCTGTAGCTCGCGGCGGCCCCTTTGTCATGAATACCCGTGGGGAAGTAATGCAGGCTTTTGAAGACTACCATAATGGATTACTGGACAAATGAGAATATATAACGGAATTTTATTTAGCCTGAAAATATTAACATGAGTTGAAGACGTTTATTAAAATACTTGGATGGCTGTTAATCGTATTGCTGGCCATCAGTACAGTTGCATTTTTTTATATGCAATACCAGTGGAACCGTCAAGCAAAAGAACATATTGCTCTATTAGGAAAAGAGGCACCACTATTGGTTCAAGGAACCGTTACATGCCGCGATTTGAATAAAAATGGTGTTTTAGATCCTTACGAAAACCCACAGGCTTCCATTGAAATACGAGTAGAAGACCTGTTACAACAAATGAATATTAAGGAAAAAGCAGGCCTAATGTTTATTACCATGATTGCGATGAATAAAGACGGTACAACGATGGAAAAACCGATTCTATCTGCAGATAGAATGACAATGTTCTTTTCATTTCTCCTCAAAAAAAATGCTGAGATGGTGGCAAGTCTCAAAATGAATCACTTCAACACAATCCAAAACCTGCCGGCAGAAATTATGGCAACCTGGAATAATAATATTCAGAAAATGGCCGAACGGACTCGGTTAGGAATTCCTGTAACGATTGCCACAGATCCCCGACACGGTCCTGGTGAAAATCCGGGTGCAAATGTTTATACAGAAGATTTTTCGCACTGGCCCACAGCTCTCGGGCTTGCAGCCACTAGGGATACACTGCTTGTTCGTGAATTTGGGGATATTGCCCGACAAGAGTATCTCGCAGTAGGTATTCGATTGGCTCTGAGCCCAATGGCAGACTTGGCCACCGAGCCTAGATGGGGACGCATCGCAGGAACTTTTGGAGAAGATGCTACTCTCTCAGCAAAAATGACAAAAGCGTATGTGCTTGGTTTTCAGGGAGACGTAATTGGCCATGAAAGTGTATTGTGTATGACCAAACATTTTGCCGGCGGTGGTCCACAAAAGGACGGTGAAGATCCCCATTTCCCATATGGCAAAAAACAGGTGTATCCTGGTAATAATTTTAAATATCATCTCATTCCTTTTGAACAAGGAGCTTTCTCAGCTAACACAGCTCAGATTATGCCGTATTATGGTATTCCAATGGGGCAAACAAAAGAAGACGTTGGTTTTGCATTTAATAAAGATATAATCACGGGGTTGCTCCGCAAGTATTACAAATTTGATGGTGTTATATGCACAGACTGGAACATCATTACTGATTCAGGAATGGGTGCAGGCCGGGCGTGGGGTGTTGAACACCTTACCCCTTTGCAACGTGTGGAAAAAGTATTGGACGCCGGATGTGATCAATTCGGCGGGGAGACGGTACCTGAATTGATCGTGGAACTTGTCAGAACCGGACAAATTTCTGAAGTTCGCATAGATGAAAGTGTACGTCGACTACTACGTGATAAGTTTCGATTAGGTCTCTTCGATAATCCCTATGTGGATGTTAAAAAAGCCGTGACCTTGGTGGGCAACAATAAATTTGTGCAAAAAGGTAAACTAGCTCAAAAGAAATCGACCATTCTCTTAAAAAATGAACAGCTTTTACCCTTAAAAGATGGCATTAAAATATATGTGGAAAACATCAATACTACGATTGCAGCGCGATATGGTACTGTCGTTAAGTCAATTGCCGAAGCAGATGTAATTATAACTCGTTTAAATACCCCGTATGATGAACGTAATGAGTATATGCTGGAACAATTTTTTCACCAAGGCAGATTATATTTTACTCTCGAAGAAAAACAGAAGATTCTTGACTTAATTCAGCAAAAGCCTGCCGTCGTGGGCATAACGCTTGAGCGTCCTGCAATCATCCCTGATATTGCTGAAGAGAGTGAGGCGCTTATAGCTGATTTTGGTACGGAAGATGATGTGTTTCTGGATATTGTATTTGGGCGGTTTAATCCTGTGGGAAAATTACCTTTTGAAATGCCTATTTCCTCCGCTGCGGTGGAAAACCAATTAGAAGATGTTCCCTATGACTCAAATAATCCGTTATTCCCTTTTGGTTATGGATTGACATATGAAAATGTTTTTGATGAATAAGTTATTAATGTAAATATTGTTTATATTTAGTTAACCTTGAATGAATAACTGTGGATAACAGAAGAGAATTTTTAAAAAAATCGGCTATAATTGCTGGAGGGTTCAGTATGGTTGGATTTGGTTTTTCCTCACTGGCTGGTTGCAGCAAGAAGCAACTTTTGTTCAAGATTTCTCTGGCAGAATGGTCATTAAACCGGGCTCTTTACGGAAAATCGCGAGAACTTACAGGTGACGAGTGGTCAAAATTATTAGCCAATGATCCTTCCTCCTTGCTGCAAGGGAATGTAAAACATTTGGACTTTGCAAAGATTGCCCGGCGAAATTTTGGGCTGGATGCCGTGGAATATGTGAACACTTTCTTTTTTGATAAGGCAGCAGATACAAATTATTTGAATGAGATGAAAACGGTTGCTGATGGTGAGGGCGTGAAAAGTCTATTGATCATGTGCGATCTGGAGGGGGCCCTGGGTGACCCCGATAAAGCTGCCCGAATAAAAGCTGTGGAAAATCATTACAAGTGGGTCGACGCGGCAAAATATCTTGGGTGTCATTCCATTCGGGTCAATGCACAAAGCGAAGGAACGTTTGATGAACAAATCAAGATGGCTGCTGATGGTCTGAGACGATTAACTGAATACGGTGCAAAAAATGATATTAATATTATAGTTGAAAATCATGGCGGCTTATCCAGCAACGGCAAATGGTTATCTAGCGTTATGAAAATGGTAAACCATCCCCGTTGCGGTACTTTGCCTGACTTTGGCAATTTTTATCTTGGCACGTGGGCAAACAAGGGCAATGAATGGTATGATCGTTATCTGGGAGTTGAAGAACTTATGCCATATGCAAAGGCAGTCAGCGCCAAAAGCCATAGCTTCAACCCTGATGGCACTGAAAAAGAGACAGATTATATGAAAATGATGAAAATCGTGTTGGATGCCGGATATCGGGGATATGTAGGAATTGAATACGAAGGATCAGAGCTAAGCGAGATGGATGGTATTCTGGCGACGAAAAAATTGCTGGAAAAAACCCGGGATGATCTTACCGGTCATTATGCCTAGTAATAACTCAATCAAATCAAATTAATATATAGCACACACGCATAATTTGTAGATTATTACCCTGTTTTTCACAGCGTAAATCCACATGAAAAAAGAAAAAATAATATTCAGTTATTCAGCTGTAATGACAATTCTATTATGCTTCAACAGCAGTAATCTTTATAGTCAATCAACATCTGAAATATTTCTACGCAACATGCGTGATCAAGCGGGGATAGATTTTGTGCATTATGCTCCTCGTCCACGATGGTGTAAAATCGGACCATCTGTTGTTGGAGCGGCAACAAATGAGGGGTTGATTCTGGTCTTTGATGAAGAAAAAGAGTTTTGGAAATCAAACGACCGTTTATTAACACTTGATGAATTTGCCAACATACACCTG
>SCKQ01000040.1 GCA_004124535.1 Fidelibacterota bacterium | reverse complement strand
GAATTCCTGATAATTCCATCCTGACGAAGACGACTGTAACTAAACAAAAAAGTTCTTGAAGCATCACCACCGGTGACCTGAAAATCATCCTGTGTATATTGACCGGTTTGAAACGCCAGATTCCAGTTTTCGTCTACATAAGTATCTTTTGAATTTTTGGTGATTATTTCATACTGAGTAAATGCCCCATCTTCGGAAACGAAATGCTGACCAGAACTTTCAACTTCATCTGCACCACCAGCACGATCAGAGATACGATCGCCCCAGGATTCAGCGTGCGTAGTCCATGAACCATTACGCCCTTGGCCAAACGTATCTTGCATGGGAATACGTTCATGAATTTCATCATATGACATGGTTCTTTTATAATTCATTTTAACCCTTCCAGCATCACCATCCTTGGTTTTGATCATAACTACCCCATTGGCGGCTCTTGAACCCCATAAAGCAGCTGCAGAAGCACCTTTGAGTATTTCAACAGATTCAATATCATTCGCATTCAAGTCATTTATCCGGGACTGCTGTACAGTACCTGCACTGCGACCACCAGAAATATTATTACCACCGCCATAAACCGTAGAATTGTTTATCGGCATCCCATCAATAACGATCAAGGGCTGACTGGCTCCGGAAATGGTGTTGGCACCCCGGATTCTTATTGATGTGGATGCACCTGGGTCACCGGCCTGCGCATTGACAATCACATTGGATGCTTTTGCCGCCAGCGAGTTAGCCATTAACGATTCACCTGAACGAGTCATATCTGCCGCTGCCACAGAAACGCTGGAAGATCCCTGCTCATCACGATTGGCCGTAAAGCCCAAGGCTGTTACACTGACACCCTTCAAACCGATAGGATCAATAGCTAGGGAGAAATTCTGGTTAACCGAACCGTCCGCCGGTACTTCCACTGACGCAGAGGTACTCTTATATCCGATATAACTGGCCGTAAGCACAACAGTATTCCCATCAACCGTTCCTGCGGGAACATTGATCATATAATCACCATCGACACCAGTGGCTGCGCCAAGGGACGTTCCCTCGACAATTACATTTGCACCAACTAATGGATTCCCAGATTCATCTGAAACAGTACCCTCAATTGTAGATTGTGCAAAAACAAAACTGGTGAAAACAAACGCAATAATAAATAAACAGTTTCTCATTATCATTTGACTACTCCCTGTTAGTAAAGTGTTTTTTGTATGATATAATCAATAAAATAAACCCAAATTTCTAAGATACAAATATAATAAAATTAAATTATTTTACATAATGTAATATTCTTTTCCATATCATCATCCTAATAATTATACTTCCTTAATATATTTGTAAAGAGTCGGTCGTGTAATTGCCAACAATTCGCTGAGAATTGTGATGGCGCCTTTTTTATTGATATGACCCTCTTTTTTCATAAAGGCGACCACATTCAATTTATCTTTTCTGGTCAACGCCTTACCATGTAGATCATGGGTTGTAATATATTTATTTAAAGCTTGCTGGATTTCATCCCTAACACTCCACATGAAAAACTGTTCTCTATTTGGCAAATTCTCCAGAACAACAGTTTTGGTAAATATTTCGAAAAATTCCTTGATATTTGAAAATGAAGAAAGATCAAAATTAAAACCCATGGAACCGATTATTTCATCATTCCTGTTTCTGATGGTTAAGGATGACGACTTCAAATCCGCTCCGGATGGACTTTGATTATTATAATTCACAATTTTATCGGGAAGTTCATCTGCCAGCTTTTTATAACCTAGATCAGATGTACCGTCACCGATTTTACGACCAGTGACATGATTGTTGAAAATAGCAATAATTGAATGTTCCGGGTCCTGAAGATCATGAATAATCACTTCCATGTACGGAGCAAACATTTCAGCAATAATTTCCCCTGCTTTAACATAATGTTCGAGGATTTCACGGTCTTGGGATTGGTATTTTTTATTTACCATTTTTCCAATTTACTGCTTGAATTTTGAAGGGGAAAAACTAAAATCAGTGCACTAGTATTCATTGTGTCGCTCATAGAAAATTTGATTCAATATTGGTGTTCTACTGCCCATTCCGTCCATACTTGGTACGATGGTTTCCGGTGTAAATGCAGCAGCAATTAAAACAACCATGGCATTTTCACCAACTTCCAGACCTATATGGGTAGCCAGCGGATGGGCAGCAGAACTTATCCCATTGCGGGATTAACCAATTTACTACAATATCTAGTCTACTTTTAGCCGTGTCTGCTGCATAAAACGAACCAAAATTGAAAAGTGGGTATACCCTCGTCACGGCAGTTCCTGTTCAATTCGATCGATTAACTTCCCGTCACCAAACCGAACCAGATCAGTTGCAGGTAACTTATGCTTTTTCCCCAAATTCTTGATTTCTTTTAAAGCCAAATTTTCTGCCATTTTCAAAGTTAAAAGGTTTATCCCCAGGAACTGAGACTGCTTGAAATTTTTCATTAAGGAAAGATGTAAATCCATAACATCCCCGATAGAAGCCATCTGATTATTTGACACATCTATAGCTCGCCCTGGTTCATCTGTCATAACCATATAGTCGGGCATGGCACCGTGCATGAGCCCCAGAGTAACCCCCGCATAGTACATATTGGTCAGGGAGCCCTGCCCTTCCACAATTACTAGGTCTACCTGGTCGCCAACTTCATCAATTGCGTATTCAATTTCGCCAGCCATAAAGTCGCCAACCACAGCATCAATCGGTACACCGTAGCCTCCCAGCATTATTCCGGTCTGCCCGGTTCCAATAAACCGTACATCTCTTCCTCGATTTTTGAGGCGTTCCGTTATTTCCCAGCCGGTGGTCATTTTACCTGTATCACAGTCTGTCCCAACTATAAGCAATACTTTCACCTTGCGATTTATCCAAGATCCTTTCGGAAAATGAGGAGGATTTGGTGGACGACGGAAATCATTGATAGTAATGGCCTTCTCTCGTGCCAGAGGGGCAAGTTCCGGATCGTCATTCAAAAACTGGTGCATTCCGCTGTAGATATCACAGCCGTACTGTATTGCGGCAGTGATTTCTGTTCGATAATCCTTATTTATATAACCACCCTGGGGTGCACTGCCAATCAACAGGGCATTGGGTGAATAATCCTCTGCTTCTTTAAAATTTGACACAACAGGAATTTTCCCTCCAAATCCCAATACATCCTGCGCTGTGCGACCTGCTTTATCCGGGTCAATTACGCAACAAACATCCTGGGGGCGATAACGGATTAGCATATTGCCCGTTTTATTTAAAATATAATCGAAAGCACCAGGACATAGGATAACAAACTCAGGCATAATTCTTTATGTTTTATAATGGATAACGTAGTGTAAAAGTGTATATAAATTAACACATTGTTAAATAATTAATACAATCAAATTTTCCAAATAACCGGCGGATATAAATAAAAATGAGTGCACCCCCTTCGGTTTGCATACCACTTAAATTTAGGTCAGGTTATTAAACAGCGCTTTTTAATGGGGTGCTTTGCAGAATTCTTTTCAAACGCGATGCAACTTCCTCTAAACCAAAACTATCTATACCGGTGTAAATACCCGTTTCATCCATTGTCTTTACGATTTGCTCCGTCGCGACATTCCCTGTCGTATTAGCCATGAATGGGCTACCACCCAAGCCACCTAGTGAGCAGTCAAATTCTCGGACCCCCATTTGCAAAGCGGCATGGATATTAGCCAGCCCTCCCTGCCTGGTCTCATGAAAATGAAGGACCAGTGGCTTTCCACCAATCTGAGGAAGGATTACCTCTAAATATTCCTTGACAATTTTTGGTGTCGCCAATCCTGCCGTGTCTGCCAGGCAGATCGTATCGGGGTCCAAAGTCATTAATTTTTCAATGCATGAAAGAACGATATCCGCGCCGGGTGCTGTTTCCTCGGCAACACCCCAGGCACATTGCAGGCCAACCCTGATGCTAATGTCATGCCGGTGCGCCAGATGGACCAGACGAGCCATTTCTTCATAGGCGCGTTCTGATTTCATGCCCGTATTCTTGAAACCATAGCCCTCATGCAGGGACATGGATGTCTCCACTTTTTTTACACTGCAGTCAATGGCCCTGCGCAGCCCCTGCTCATTCAGGATGAATGCACTGTAAACAACATTGTCCAGCTGTGGAGCAGAATGGAAAAATACTTCGGCATCGGCCATTTGCGGGAGAATCTCTGGATGCACGAAAGAACCCAGCTGAATGTTCCGCACCCCAGCTTGCAGCAAACCATCGAGTACCGACAGCTTTAATTCAGTACTGTAAGCCCTGCGCAGGTTCTGAAACCCTTCTCGCAAGCCTACTTCATTCAGGATAATTTTATCGGGTATCATTATATCGAGTAAACAAACATCCTAGTGGTTCATATCAATAACCTGTTTGATGGCTTCGATGACTAACTCCTGTCTAGTATAATGGATATAATGTCCACTATTTTTGGAAATAAGTTTTATTCAGTCTTTCCCAGCTGCAGGTACTTTTCTTTATATTTTGCATATAGACCCTTGTGATGGTCGCTCATATCAATCGTTTTGCCTTGGATATAGATCTGTTCTACCTGGGTGGTGATCTCCAGGGGATCTCCATCAGTAATGATGAGAGTGGCATCTTTGCCTTTCTCCAGCGAACCAACTCGATCGGCAATACCAAGGATCTCTGCAGGATAGAGTGTAACTGATTTAAGCGCTTCTTCTTTAGGTAAACCGTACGAAGCTGCCTTTGATGCCTCGTATGGAGTATTTCTATGATTGGAGGCTCCACCAGTCCCCATTGAGATACAATACTTCAAACCTGCTTCATACATCTTAAGGGGTGCGGTGAAGGGAGTATCAAAATCCTCCCACCGTCTTCGAGGTAGTGAATTCACTCCTTCATAAATTACAGGAATCTCATATTTCTTAAGCAGGTCAGCCACACGCCAAGCATCATATCCACCCACGATAACAATCTTTACATTCTGACGATTTGCCCATTCCACCGCACTAATAATCTGGCGAATCTCACCGGCATGCATAAAAACAGGTACTTCTTTTTTCAACACAGGGACCATTGCTTCCCAGCGCAAGTCTTTATTGTGCTGGATAATACCTGACCCTGTATCGGCTTGCTTCGCTAGAAGGTACCGCCGTGCCTCATCAAATGCGGAATCAAGTTTTTTCAGAGTTTCTTCGCGCCGTTTTGCAGCATCTTCTTCGCTTACCCTGTATCTCCTATACCGTACTGCCCCCATGTTCGGCCAATTGATGTGGAGTCCCGCAGGCGCTTTTAATGTGGCCTTTTCCCAAGTCCAGCCATCCAGCATCATGATTGCAGAAGTGCCGGATATAATGCCACCAGTTGGACAGGAATGAGCCAGTGTGATCCCGTTAGACCGTGTAACGGGTATGATCTCAGAATCAGGATTGTAAGCAACCTCAGCCCGCACATTAGGATTCACCTCTCCGCGTTCGGAAAAATCCCTGGTAACAGCAACTGCACCGATTTCGGTCAGACCTATTACACTGGCGGCAGCGATCAGGCCAGGATAGACATGTTTACCTTTCAGATCAATAATTTCTGTGTTTTCAGGCCAATTCGCCATGCGACGAGCAACGCCTGTGATTATACCCTTCTCAAAAAGAATCGAACCACCCCGGATCTCCTCACTAGAAACGGGATGAATAGTGCAATTTGTCAGGAGTATAGGGTGCTTTTGCTCGGGAGCAGGCACCTGATCCGAAGCGAAAGAATAATTGGTAACGATTATCAGGATAATATTTACATAATTTCTCATTGCAGGTATCCTTCCACACAACTGTACGCTTCAACTTCATTTGGACCACGGCGTCTGCCTCGTTTAAATGAATCATCCTGAGAATCTTCTTCTGGAGAGGTTAATATCTTTTGGATTAGCTGGTTTCGTTCTTCTTTAACTTTTTGTCTAACTTCACTATCCCGGTCCAGATCGAAATACTTGGTACCATCTATCCATGTCTGCTCACAAACGCTGTACATCGATAGGGGGTCTCCGCTCCAAATAACGAAATCGGCATCTTTTCCTTTTTCCAGTGAACCGACTTTGTTATCAATACCCAATTGTATGGCGGGATTGATGGTAACAAATCTGAAAGCATCTGCCCTGCTCATGGGTCCGTATTTTGCAGCTTTGGCCGCTTCAGTATTCAGTCGTCTGGCTAACTCACCACTGTCTGAATTATAGGAAACAACAACACCAGCCTTTTCCATGAGTGGACCGTTATAAGGGATAGCATCCACCACTTCATACTTATAGGCCCACCAATCTGAAAATGTAGAGGCTCCTGCACCTATCTCAGCGATGGCTTCTGCAATTTTATACCCTTCAAGTACATGCTGAAACGTGCCGATTTTAAAGCCAAAATCTTGTGCAACTCTCACCAGCATAAGAATTTCATCCTGACGATAGGAGTGACAGTGAACCAACCGTTCACGATTTAGGATTTCTACAAGCGCATCCAACTCAAGATCCCGGCGGACTGGAATTAACTTTCCGCCTTTTCCGCGCAT
The DNA here is from genome assembly GCA_004124535.1 of Fidelibacterota bacterium. The sequence continues at coordinate 15,369 of SCKQ01000040.1, read as the reverse complement.
TCGAGAACCCAGATTATTTTTGTATTCTACTGCAGCGGTAAATGCATCCCGGATAACCTGTTCAACTCCCATTCTTGTTTCTGGGTAACGACCCCAGCTACGTTCGCGTTTCACGTTTTCTCCCAACGCAAACTTGATCCCTTTTGGTGCCCCTTCAAACAGGATACCATCTGGAGGCAATCCCCAGCGTAATTTGATAACCGCATTTTGTCCACCAATTGAATTTGCAGATCCGTGGAGTATGTTGGCCGTTGTCAGTCCACCGGCAAGTTGGCGGTAGATATTAATATCATCACTGTTCAATACATCCTGGATCCTTACTTCCGCTGTCACAGATTGCGAGCCCTCATTGATAGAAAATGCAGCACTGTGACTGTGACAATCGATGATACCAGGAGTTACGTGCTTACCCTTTGCATCGATAACTACGGAACTTTTTACCATGAGTGGAATACTCAGGTCTTTTCCTACTTCCCAAATCTTGCCGCTCTTTACCAGCAGATCATTATTTTCCAAGATACCTTTTGGTCCCATCGTCCAGATTGTAGCATTTTTCACCAGTATTATTTCTGGCTGAGTAGGTTTTACCTCAAGACCGAAAGCACCTTCTGGATACTGAACCACAAGGGTACTGGCTTTTTCCGTTGTTTTCTTTTTTCTATCTTTTTTATCATTTTTGTCTGGAGCCACCCGTTGTGCAGACCAGGTGATAGTTTCATCATTGGGTGTAAGACCCTGGCCCTCAGCATAGTCATTAATAATTGTTCCAGAGAATCGCACTATCCCAGCGAGATTCAGAGAATCACCTTTTATTGAGAAACCGAATAAATTATTTGAAGTTAGGGATATAGACTTTAGTGGAATCGTTGCCTCACCGGCAATCAGTTTTCCTTTTGGTTTTTCGTGTTCTCCAGTAATCTTCAAAGAATCATTCCTGACTTCTTCTCCAAAGCTCCACTGTATTAACCAGGTTCCACGAGCATCTGCATCGGGCGTGGATCTGAGCAAATATTCCAAACCTTCTATCCAAACGGATTCTATGGTTGTTTTTTGGTCAAAATAATCTCCATTGGTAACCATTAGGTTCGCAATTTTGCCCTTTTCCAGTGTTCCCAGCACTTCCGAAAGACCAAGATATTTTGCTGGTGTAACCGTGACGCTGGCAAGAGCATCATCTTTGGAAAAACCTCGCTCCACAGATCTCAATAGATTCTTGCGGAAAGATTTTTTATCATCTAGGTCGCTTGTTGTTAGTGCGAAGGGGATACCTTTTTCCCCCATTCTCTGTGCGTTATCAGGTGCAATATCCCAATGGCGGAGTTCTTCATTGGACACCTGAAGAGCCGCTTCCCAGGTAGCTACGTCTGGTTTTTTGGGAAAGTTCAACGGCAGGATAATAAAACTTTTTAGCTCCTTGATCTCCTCAAGTCTACGGTATTCATACCCATTACCCTTCAGCCATAAATTCAGATCAAATTCCTCGGCAATTTTCCCTGCTCTCAATGCCGCTAGTTCTTCCCCTGTTTCGAACAAAAAAGCATTATTATTCTTTAAATGGATGTTCAAGGCAGTAAGAGCCCTGTCTTCTTCCGGTTGTTCATTATTTTGCGGATATCGTTTATATACTTTCCGGGCAGCATCATACCATTGCGCATCATAAAAGGTCTGACGGATGAGGGCTACAGCCCCAAGCAGAGAATTTGGATATGCTGGATCGCTCCAAGACCCATACTCATAGCCTATACTTTGTGCGGGTCCGGCTTCTTTGATTATAGAACTTGGTGACCAATCACCAAGATGGATAAGTGCTGATTGCCCGCGGAAGATACCAGAACTGGGTACAACGTGAGCTGTGGTAAACCCCAGATTCCTTAAGTTTTCAGTTTGTTTCTCTGCAAGGGTGAAATTCTCAAGAACACGGCGATCCGGTGTAACTTTGGGGTTCCAATGTGAAGTTGCAGTAGCTATTTCTTTAGGTTTTGGTTTCTGCTGATTCCCGCGGGGTCGATCCATTGATTTTTCTTCTTCCTGGATAAAATAAGGCTCAATAAATCCTGGGTAAACGTGTTTTCCTGAAAGGTCGATTTCATAAGCATCTGCGGGGTGTTCTACATTTTTCCCGACTGACTCGATCAGACCATCACGAATTACTATGTCACCTTCCGCAATAACTTTTCCCGGTTCAGGAATAATAGTAGCGCCTTTTAGTAGAAATACTTTTGGCGTTTTATGGTGAATAGTCTGGCCAGCATCAACAGGTTTCACCTGACCGTTCACAATATTAATAAAGCAAATAGATACTAGAAAAATTAAAGTTGTTGAAAGTCTTGGTCTCATAATTATTAACCGTACATTTTAATTTTAATTATATACCAGGAAAAATTAAGGAATGATACCCAGACTAACCTTCATTTTTTAGCTACTTCAATAATCCTTTTAAATGAAGTATGTCCGTGTAGACTCAATATCTGCCAGCCTTAAATGTCTATAAACAAAAAATCCCTGGATGGGGCTTGATTGGGCATGGTCGAAGGGGTCTGGGCCTTAGTTCGACCTATACGCTTTTACTCTATCTTTTCGGCGAGCTAACTCACTTGTATATTCTCTGCCTAAAGTATCTGCATGCTTTTTGGCCCAAGCTGTCAATTTAGTACTGCCGGTCGGGGGTGTATCCACGGCCAGCGTGCCGGCCATTAAGCCTTTGATTTCATCCCAGGTCAGAAAAACATCACCAACGAACCAGCCTGTGATGAGTGCCACAAGATAACCAACGACTGGAGGGGTGGCTATGACCGGTCGATTTTTTTCAATGATTCCCCCAATTTCTTCGACGAGTTCTCTATAAGTGAATGATTCAGGCCCGATAGCATTGATGATCTTATTTTCTCTGATTTCTCCCTGCTCAACGGCCAGTTTTGCCAGGTCATCAACATAAATTGGCTGAATACCATAATTACCATCCCCAAATACCCCAAAGATAGGAAATCGTCTTAAGGCCCAGGCAATGTTATTGATCAGAATATCCTCTTTTCCAAAGAGTACGGCCGGCCGTAAAATTGCATATGACAGGCCCGATTCCACCAAGCTTTTTTCAAGATGGGCTTTGCCTTGAAAATACTCGAGGTCGGGCTCGGCAGCAGGATTGGTAATGCTGACATGAACGATTCGCTCGACCCCTGCTTTTTTTGCCGCCTCAAATAAAATCAGGGTGTTCTTGACCGCATCGGCATGCGTAAATAATTTGTGATTAAACCTGACCCAGTAAGTATTGTATAGCACCGATACCCCTTGCAAGGATTCGGCCAATTTTTCGGGGTGTTCGAAATTAAATGGATGTACTGTCATTTTATCGGCAAAGGGATTGTGCCGGTCAGTGGAATTTGTCAGGGTATGCACGGTATACCCCTTAGCCAAAAGCCGCTGGGCAATGTACTTGCCGGAGTATCCAAAAGCTCCTGTTACGGTATGAATCTGTTTTTCCTTAGTCAAAATAACATCCTAATAATTGTATAAAATTACCTCCTAAATGTCTATAAACAAAAAACCTCGCTAATGGGCGGGATGGTGACGGACTGGTTTGCTAAAAACATACTTTTTCTATACAAAAGATTCCGACATGAAAAAATGTTCCGTTAAAATCTGGAGTGAACTATCCTACTTTTATTATTATTTTGACGGCATGTTTATCCATTACTGCATGCGGCAGGTATTTTATTTCTGACACCATCCTGCCTGACAGTATTATCCAGGTAGATCCAGATCATATATTATACGACGGCAGACATGTGAGATTTATTGCAGCCAAAAACGAACTAAAAGAAAACCCAGCCTCTATCAGTGGCCGAAAAAAATACACTTACGCTGATTTAACAGGCCAAAGCGGCATAGTGGATGGAGAATATTCGTTGACGGGAGGAGCATATTACATCATTAGATTGGAAAATGGAGAACTGGTAAAAATACCCAGTAGGGATTTGCTCCTTGTTACCGAATTTATTGATGATGTATTGCTGTTAAACGGTCCCTAAAGCTGTACGGACCGGTTCGGGAAGCACCGCCAACCTAAAAATCAAAAAATAGCGTTACAATGTGTAACGTTTTTTCTATTAACTACAACAAGTCCTAATTATCAATAAACAAAAAACCTCGCTTCTGGGCGGGGCTATAAGTAAACTAACAAAACATGCTTATTCATAAAATAATTCTGAATCGGTTTTGATCAAAATACCTCCCAAAGTTCCAATGATAAAACCACCATCTGTGGTCTGGTTAATTTCAAATCCACCAAATCCATTAGAGAACAAATATGTTGTATCTTCATTTGGTCTCGATTTATAAATCCAAGTACCATTATTCTTGTGTTCTGCCACCCAAGCAAAACCACCATCAGTCGTCGTAATTGAATAGTATGGGATACGCTCCATCCAATTTAAACCTGAGAAAAGCTCTTGGTTCAAGTTATTCCCTTCTTCATCTATTTGCATGACAAGAACTTTTGCTCTTTGACCGCAAGAGCTAATATCGTAAAGATGATCACATTTATTCCCAATTAACATATAACCACCCGATTCGATTCTAGCTATATCATCTGCCATTTCCATATAGGGACCACCATGTGTTTTCTCCCATTCGACACCACCATTCTTTCTAGTCTTTACAATCCAAATGTCTTTATAATACATGAAATTGAAAGCACATGGGAAACTCTGGTTGCCATGAGATTTTTCTCCTACAATAATCAACATTTCATCAGGAGTTTCAATAATAGATCTAAATATATCGTCTTCGCATTGCCCTCCATACCATTTTCGTGTGAGCACACTTCCTGTTTGACTAAATTTAACCAATTGAGCCTGACCCGCTCCCGGCCCACCTACCGCATAATAATTCCCATTACTATGTTGAATTACATCTTCATAATATGGATACGCTCCATTTTCGTGGCTTACATTTTTCCATTCTTCTACACCATTTGAATTAGCTTTAACTATTCCCTCCCAACCTGCATAAAGATATCCACCATCACTGGTTTGAATAACAGCTCTACTATTACCAAAGGCGCCCAAACTATATGTATTCTCCCATTCCTTCTTTCCATATTTATCCGTTTTTAACAGCCAAGCATCGGAATTACCTCCAGCAACAATGTACCCACCATCCTTTGTCTGTTTTACAGCTAATTTCCCATGACCAATATCTTTCTCGAATGTGATTACGGCCTCAGGGCCTGCTGTATCTTCTTCACATGACCAAGAAAACAGTAATGGTAGAATAAGTAATAGAGTTAGGAATCGCTTCATTAAGACAATATTACACCCCACGAGTCCTAAATGGCTATAGACAAAACAGCCCTCTAGTCGGCTGGACCGCACAGCTTATGAAAAGGACAACAAAAATAAAGAAACACGATACAAAAGGTCGTTTCATATCTCTACTTCTCTCTTCACTTTAAGATCTAACAAGTCGATTCCCCGACACGTCGGGGTTAGCTTAAACTCTTCAACAATTCTGGTCTTACCACCCAAGCTACACTCCATATATCATTGCCATCTCGCTCCAAACAGACAACCGTTCCCGGCGTGAAAGATACCACACTGATATCCTCATTACCAGCGATCAGATGAGCCACCAGTTTGCCCATAAACGGGAGATGTCCAACAAACATTGTGTCCATACTTAGATTCTGGATTTCTTCCGCCACACCAACAACAGGGTCAAGGGGCGCAATCCCGTCTCGCTCATCAAAATTTACACCTCCTATCAGACACACTCTGAAAAGCTCTGCAGTCTCCCATGCCCGCTTCTTCCCGCTGTGGAAGATCCGTTCAACCTGAACGCTGCCTCTGGCTAAAAACGCAGCCACATTCGCAACGTCCTGTTTTCCCCGCTCACTCAGCCCCCGCTCCGGATCCACATCCTTCGGTAGCGCATTACCATGTTGAACAAGGAACAATCTCATACTAGCATAATATTACACCCCACCAGTCCTAAATGTCTATAAACAAAAAACCCCGCTACTGCGGGGCTCTTGCTTAAATCCTATTCCTTTGGATTGGTCTTTTCATTCTAATTTTGTAATCTATTTAAGAAACATTAAATCTGACCGAATTGCGTCGATTGTCATTATCATCATTTTTTGGTTTTGGATAATATCAGCAAATTGTTTTTCTAACGGTTGTATTAGTTCTTTTTGTTCGATTTTTAATTGTTTAATGAGTTTTTTATTCTCAATAATCACCTGATGTGTAACTAGATTATCATCTGATACCTTTTCCCATATTCTAAAATTTTGGTAAATGCTGAAAAGAACTATAATTGTGAAGATAGATATTGGAAATAAATCTTTCATAACGACCTCCTCTGTTATTTCGATAATACCTTTTTACAGGCAAAAATTTACACAGGATATTAATACTTTATTTAGGGTGTGCTTGGTGTACCTAAATGTCTATAAACAAAAAACCCCACGTGAGGAGGCTATGAAAACAACCTGCTATTTTATAAAAACGCCGGTCGCATCCCCAAACTGTTACTCACTGTCTTCTAATTGATAACGCTTACCGTTTACATAATAAATTGGAAATTGTGGTAAGCCCAGATCGTAATTGTATTCATTTGAAATATCAGGTGAAAAATACCCCACAGAAATTTTTATACCCTCTTCCACCGCAATATCCCATAAATGGTGCCATTCTACATTAGCACTGTTGCCGCTTAGTTCGTGTGTATTGCCATTTCTCCATTTTACCGCTACACTATTTAAATTCACAATCATATTGTATCCTGCAAGGTAAATATCACTACCATCTATAAAAATACCAAATGCTTCAGAACCTATAACATGACCACCAGTAGAAGTATTCCTCGCCATATCTACTCGACTACCATTCCTCCAGTAACAGGCATTCCAGCTATCAGTGGAAGCTTTATCCACATGCCCTGATATGTAAACATTATTACCCTTAAAAGCAATATCACGTCCTTCACCAAAGTATGCTGTACCATGAAGGTTATTTATCTCACCATTTCTCCAATAGCAGGCGAGTGTCGTATGGTTCTGTATCCTCCAGCCTGTAACATACACATCACCATTATTAACACCAATACCATAGGCCATAGCATCCATTTCGGAAGTTGTTAGATCAGTTCGGGCACCATTTTTCCAATAGCAGGCGATAGGAGTTCCAAAAGGCCCCTCATCAACTATTCGGGTACCGGCAACATACACATCTCCATTATCAACAAATATAGCTCCAACCTCAAGATCTTGTGTACCACCCTGCAGATCAGTTCTTGCTCCATTTTCCCAATAACAATATGATCCATTCCAGCCAGTTTCATCAGTCCAACGGCCACTCACGTAAATATCCCCATCTACTACCTTAATGTCTTCCGCCCATCCGTAATCGAGGTCAATACGCGCACCGTCCTTCCAGTAACAGGCTATCGGGGTAATCTGTATGGAATCAGAATAAAAACCAGAGATATAAACACTCTTTCCTTCAAAAAGTGTATCCAGGGTCATAGAAGAAGAGCTCTCCTGCTGAACTTGATCAGCTGTTTCATCTTCGCATTGCATCAAAAAAATAGTTAAGAATAATATTAATATTGGTAGAAATCGCTTCATAATAGCAATATTACACCCCGCCAGTCCTAAATGTCTACAAACAAAAAACCCCGCTACTGGGCAGGGCTTGATGTTTACCTAATTAATTAATCTATTTCAACAGTACCATCTTTTTAGTGCTAATGTATCCCCCAGCCTGTATCTGATATCTAGATATAAATTGGTGGCATTTCATTGGATTATGGGACGGTAACCGTTAAATCTCTCACTTCTAAATAATCCGTGATATCCACCTCATTTCCGTTATCATCAATAAAATGAAGCTCTTCAGGTATAATTGTAAATGTACTCGTTCCTGAAGAAAGCCCGGTTACTTCAAACGCAGCTAATTGACCGGTGCCATTTACCATGGCATCACCATGAATTGCACTTATCGAAAGATGTATTTTATCATCCACTATTTGAAACAGTGAAATTGCATTAGTCCCAAAATAAGATCCCTGCACAAAACTTAAAGTGTCTACCTCAACAACACTTGCATTGTAACTTATCTGCATTTCGACGCCAAAAACGGAAATCACCAAATCAGTTATTTCCAGTGATATTGATGTTGATCCGCCAACTGTTATTGAAGAAGAACTGGATGACAATAACAAAACTGGAGGATTTACCGTAGTATTTACTGTAATCACTCGCGGGTCAGAAATATCACTGCCATGAGTTGTTGTAGTTGTCAACGTAACGGAAAAAAACCCGACATCAGTGAAAGTATGAACTGGATTCTCCGCTGTTGTTGTACCACCATCACCGAAATCCCAAAAGTACTCAACATTACTACCTGTGCCAGGATCAGATTTATTAGTAAATGTCACTGTCAACGGAACATAACCTTCTGCAGGTTCAGCTTCGAATGCGGCAATAGGGCTATCGATTGATTCATCCTCATTATCAAAAAGCCCACAGTTGGTTAATATTACACCAAAGAACAAAATGAATATTGTGTTTTTCTTTAACACCTTTCCATTCCTTCCTTGAATTTTATCATTTCAACAGCACCATCTTCCTGGCCTGCATGAATTTCCCAGCCTGTATCCGGTAGATGTAGACTCCCGCACTTACGGGCTTGCCAAAACTATTGGTAGAATTCCATTGTATTGACCTGTAGCCGGCTTCCAAGGTGGCGTTGACAAGGTGAGTTACTTCTCTACCCAGCATATCATAAATGACAATATTTACGTGACTCTGTTCTGGAAGATCGTATCTGATTGTAGTGATGGGGTTGAAAGGGTTGGGATAGTTCTGATACAGAGAGAATTTATCAGGTATGTTTGCCATGCCTAAAATTCTTTCCAAAAGTGATCTCATCTTCCGTGCCGGCTCACCATCTCCACCCAATGCCTGGTATAATTCTTCAAGTGCAGGTTTATGTAGGGTAACCAATGTACTGTCACCTGGATCAATTACAAAATTGTCCGAACGGTCCCCATGGCTCTTGCCCCAGTTAAGCGCGATCCCGAATAAATCACTCTCATCAATAATACCGTCTCCGTTGGCATCGGCATATGTGGCAGCAGAATTCAATACCCAGAGAGAGTCAAAAGGCGACGGTAACCAGCCATAACCAGCTGTACAACGTTGTGGGCCGGTTTGGTAAAAATAAGTGGCTAAAGGCAGAATATCAAATTCATTCACAACTCCATTGTTGTCCGTATCACCAGGGTAAACTGATGGTAGAACAGTATAAATACATTCCTGAAAAGAAAGACTGGGCCAAAGATTCATTCGGGGGGCATAGTTATTAGCCCTTTGATCATATTCTTTTTCTTTACTGTAAAAAGTTACGTTATCTGTAGAATCCAAAACGCCCAAAGCAAAAGAGTGATCGCTACAAGCGGAATTAATATTATCAGTTAAATCGAAAGATACCGGGGTTTCCGGCTCCAAGGCATACAGCGTATCTAACGGTGTTAATAAACTATGATCAATAATGCCTATGTTATTTTCATCAGTCAATCTTTCTCCCCAGTCCGAATCAAATGCGTAAAGAATGATGCCGCCACCTTCAGCTAGTGAAACGTTTTGCGGGACTAAGTTTAAATGAATGGTGCAGCTGTAATTGAGAGATGTTGGAATATCAAAACGTAAAAAGGCCAAATTATTTTTCTTCACTCTCAGAATGGTTTCCCCATGAAATTCATCAATGTGGATAAATGGAATGAGGGCACTATCTACAGCCACTGTATCTATTGATCGATCATTCGTGGGATACATTTTATCAGCGACCGTGAAAGTCCAGTTGCCCCCACTGATGCCGTCCACCGAAACGGACCAGGTGTAGGTCCCGCCCGGTTTAAACGTTTGGAAAAGCACATTATTTGGATACTGAAAAGTCTCAGTTCTGTTTACGCCGGGCCCGCTTAAAGTAACTGTCGCCGTTGTGCCGGTATAATCCTTTTTATAGGGATAATTCCAGACTACACTGTAATCTATGGGAACATCCATTGCATTATCATTGGGTATGGGAACACTGGGATAAGGATACCTGTATCCCGGGATCCAGTAGACGGAATCGCCATATTCATAGGCGCCAATGTCGGGCGCAGCTCCTACAAACCTGCGGTTCTGTCCAGGATACGTAGGCGGGTGATTAAAATCCGCACCAACTGGATTGTATACTCCCAGCCATGGTTCATCCGGACGGCTATCCAGCCAAAGGCCATGACTTGGGGCATTGTCGCGACTATCCAAACCATCATTGATTCCTGGCACTATCACGCCAGCATCAATCAAATTAGATCCTTTCTTGGGGCGAAAATCATAACTCTGCCTTTGGTCATCCCATGGTACTTCACCAAACTCTTCCATAAGAGTTTCTTCAGATTCAGCATGCCAGGCATACCAGGGGGCTGCCAGTTCAATTTGCGGTGCAGGAAAGTAAGAGCACCAATTAGACACACAACGCCTCAAAAATCGACCATACCAGATGCCCGAAGCTGCAAATGTTTCATAATTCAAAATGTCTTCAATAAGGGAATCAGCTTCCGTCAGGCCTGCTGTGGGCTTGCAGTCGGGTGAGCTACAATCCAATGAGCTTTCTGCAATACTGTTAAGGATTCTGGAGTTAAGATTCCCAGGTTCAGAAGCCCCTCCCCTATCCGGACCACAATACTTACCCCATCCAAGAGAGATATCGTTCCTCCTATTATCGTATGCAGTAACATGGTACACTTCATGATAGTCACCTTTCAGTTTCATACCACGACCGGCACCTATGGCAACAACATGATGCACATCTCCTTCAGAGCCGCCGCAGGCACTATTAAACCGCATACCATTCAAACCCGGCATATTTATGATCCACGAGTAACGCGTTGTGCTATATTCAGCATTCGCTCCATTTCGTTGAATGCCACTGCCGTCTACGCCATCATATAGATTTTCAAAGCGGCTATATTCTACCAAAGCACCCCTTCCTGGCCAGAGACCGGCATTGGTGCTATTCTCTACTGTAAGATAACGATAGTATGCAGGGCCTGCATGGTCTCCACCTATATAGTTAGCAGAACCATGAAACCAATCATTATATCTGACTAGAACATTTTCAACGGTTGATCTATGGCCAATACCCCAAAAAGGAGATCGGCCATTGCTATACTCGAAGATACAATTTCTAATGGTCATATGGTCACTGTAACCATTACTGTTGCCAGTGTTTATCTTGGATTCTGCGCCAAAGAACGCACCGAATGAAAATCTGCAATCTTCCATAGTCCTATAATTGCAATTACTGAAAATTTGTGCGCCGGCAAAAAAATGGATATTTCTGAATTCAAGATTATCCGAGTCTAAAAAATTTATATTTATTACCCTCACCCTTACCCGGACATTTGGGGATGCAAAGTTGAAATTTTCACCTGGGTAGATGTATAAGGTGCTCGTGCTAGCATTAAATGACCACTCTTCCACTGTATCTAAATTTGCATATTCCCCAGGTAAATAATAATCAATGCCATTAGGATAGGCCGGGGAGTCTAAATACGGCCATGCATCGGAACTATCTGGGCTATATAAGAAAGGATTTTTTCCAATATTTTCCCAAACAGTATTCGGCTCAGGGTTCATTGGATTACCGGTGGTGGGATCGGTAGGATTTTTTATATTAAAGGGAAGAGCAGGAATCATATACCGGTCATCCACAAACACACTGTAGAGGGTATCAACCGGCCTCAAGATATGTTTTGAAACGGCATCCATATCCAGAACCGCTTTCCATATACCATTTTCATGATACTCCCACTCTGCATTAATGGGTACAGTACCATCGATCCTCACATCTTCACCGGGATACCCTTCAAAAGTGATTGTTGGAGCAGCTACTGAACCAGTAGGCCAATCAAAACCATTAAACCGATATTTGTTGAGAAGCTCATTATATCTCCCTCCCTTGATATAAATACGGTCCCCGGGCTGTGCATCATCCATCGCACTGCGGATGGTGGGATATGGGCAATTGGTGCTTCCATCGGGTCCATTAGGACAATCATCAGAATAATATTCTTGTAAAATCTCATTATTATCAAAGTCATCGTGGACGTCCCCAGGAAAAATTCCAATAGGATCAACAGTTCCGCTTTTATCAATTAACTTCCAATCTTCATTGAGATCCATTGTAAAATAGGATACCAGTCCTTCTCTGTCATCTAAACTCAAAGTATCATTCACTGCTGCCTGAATCTGTTCCTGGGTCCTGGCCACATTCCACATTCGGACCTCATCCATTTTTCCCCGGAAAGATGAGCCTAGCATTTTTACCGGTACTGCGACTGGAGTCTCTCCTGCGTGATTGTCACTTTGTGCCAGTTCACCATTTACATATAATTTTAAAGTTTCACCATCAAACGTAACGGCTATATGTTGCCATGTTTCTTGTTGTATTTCTGTTCCCTCAACTATTTCACGTGCTCCCTGAGTGCCCACCCCAAATCCAAATCCATATCTAATCTGGTTGCCATAATGAATCGATATTGATGGTGGCCTTTGCGAGCTATTACCGCCGACACCCGGCCAGCCATTACCCATGATTTCGCGATGATGGGCTGTAGCACCATCTGCCACATATGTGTCCATATAGACTAATGCTTCCTGGGTATAATTGATCCAGTCTGTGGGTGCATTGTCAGGCGGTTCTTCTTCTCCATTCCATAGATGGACCTCATCGACACCTGTTACACTGTGGCTAGGGCCGTCGCCGAATCCATCAAACAAAAGGTAGTTATCCGTCCCATATTGCGAAAGCGCGCTTTGATCGACAATTAGATCTACACCATTTGCTATTGAGACAATCAGTAATAATGGTAATAATATTAATGTCTTTTTCATTTTATTATTTACTTGAAGAGCAATTTTACACCTTGCCAGTCCTAAATGTCTATAAACAAAAAACCCGCTAATGCGTGGAGCTTGATATTATTTTTCTACTAATTCAATGAACTCATTTACATCCATATTATCTTAATTATAAATATTATACTTTTCCTTTAGTTCTTTATGAATTCCCTTTGCGTCACCTGTTAATCTGTCTAGTTCTGCCCAGTAAGCTTTTCCGTGGTCTTTAATTCTTGTATGCAATAATTCGTGAAGAATAATGTAATCTTGAATGTCTTTTGACAACTGTGCCATCAAAATATTCAGACTAATATTATTTTTTGGACTGCAACTCCCCCATCGTGTCATCATACTCTTAAAAGCGAGATTATTATATTGAAATCCATGGCGTTTCGCAAGATAATCAACTCTATCTCTTAGATATTTTTTTACCACAATTAATTCATTACCATCTGGTTTTTTTAATAATCGCTTCGCTTTGGATTGTGAATATTTTCTTAATTGTTTTTTTATCCAGTCTGTCCTTTGCTCAGCAATACGCTGCGCTTTTTCAAATTCTACACCAACGGGTACTGCCACTCTCACTTTTGAAGGTGGCTTAACGGAAATGTTAATATGTTTAGCACGGTAACTCCGTTCTAACAAAACATCCCCAACATCAGGCAAAGTAATTGTTATTGCTTCAGCCACTGAAATGCTGCTCCACATATTTCATGGCTTCCATTCCAAATTTTGAATATCCATCTGGGTCCATACTCGTATCATCATTTTCTTTAGCATATTCTGCCATACCAATAATTATATCTCGTTTAATTGTCGCTTGGACACTGGGCTGGTTTTGCCAGCCTGGAAAGGTATGCTCTGCGATAATGTTGGTAAGACGGCTAGCTAATTCATCAGGCTTAGCATAATTTGTTTTTCCAGCAACAAGTTGATTTATCGCCAACTCACCTTTAGATAATTTCATATCAGCTTCTTCTTTCATCGCTTCGTTTACTTCACCGGTTAACTCAGTAAGCAAACCAATGGATTGCTGAATATCTAAATCCTTTTGCTCAATTATCGCATCCAACCGTTCCATTAAAGTTTTATATACGGGTAGATTTCCTAAGCGTACGACAAGAACTGAACGCAAGCGCTTCTCAATTAGCATCTCTCGATGTCCCTGGTCTAATGGCAATTCATCAATTCGTCTAAGATAATTATCATCTACTACGAAAATGGGTGCAGCCTGATTAATAGCGGAAACATCTATATGCTCCTGAATAAGCTTTTTTGTATTGGCTAAATATTCATCATCAACTGCAGGTTCACCATCATTTGACATTTGCTTCCAGGCCAATACAATCTGGGTTGCCATTTTATAATCATCATAGAACTCAAGCACGAATGGGTCAGGCGCTATGGTTTCATATGTGAGCTGCAACCGCTTGTATGTATCTAATATATCCGACTCGAGCTTATTCTTTTCAATATGTTTTAAACATGCCGCTAGGTTATCCATATTCATACCACGGAAGAAATTCATAAACTCATCAATTAAGTCGGGTAATTGCCTTTTTAGCTCATCAAAATCAATCAGGCAACCTTCTATATCATTCTCATTGAAATTAAGAGCCTGCCGAAGATTCTTTAGTACTCCACAATAATCAATAATGATGCCACTTTGTTTATTTAGGTAAGGACGGTTAGTCCTAGCGATGGCTTGCAAAAGTGTGTGGTCCTTTATCGGCCTGTCTAAGTACATCACCTTCTCAACTGGTGCATCAAAACCAGTCAGCAACATGCTTTGTACCAATAAAATCTTTAACGGGTCATCTTGTTGTTTAAATCGTCTAACAATATCTTTTTGCTTCTCACGAGAATAATGGTATTTCCGTAAGGCTTCTTCATCATTCTGTGCACCTGTGTAGATAATGTCACATACACCATCACCAAGCAATTCATCTAAATGTTCTTTAATGATTACACATGCTTTACGGTTGAAACAGACTACTTGAGCCTTATACCCATTTGGTTCAACGTGCCCTTTGAAATGTTCCGCTATATCATGTGCAATGGACTCTAGCCGCTCTGGAGTCATCATGAACGTACCATACTTGCCTGCCTTTGTCTTCAAAGCAGCTAATTCATCCTCATCCAAGATTTCACCATAAGCGCCTTCAACAATTTTATCTAAATCTTCTCCATCCATGTGCCATTTGCTGTTTCGCAACTGATAATGCACTGGAACTGTGGCACCATCTTCTATTGCTTGACGGATGTTATAGAGGTCTATGTATCGTTCTACATTGCCATCATCGCGCAAACCAAAATTGCGATGGGTATTTCTATCTGCGTTGTCAATGGGTGTTCCAGTAAAGCCAAATAAAAATGCATTGGGTAATACACTCCGCATTTCAATTGCGTTTTTTCCT
>SCKQ01000039.1 GCA_004124535.1 Fidelibacterota bacterium | reverse complement strand
CCTGCCGCGGCGATTATTGACGCTATCGCCAGCGAGGAGAGCACAGAAAAAATGACCACTCCAAATGCTAGTTTGACTGAGACAGTTTGGTTCATTTGTCAGTTCAGACCCAGGTTTATCCTGTTCTTGTCTATCCATTTTCGAAAAATTACGGTTATTGGTCCTGAAAGGAAAGAAGTTCAATTAGGTTCCTAATTACGGATTATTTAAGCAATATAGCATTATACTGCCCGCGACTGCAGCATTTAGCGAATTGCCAGATTCTTTTGCAGGTATGGATAAGGAATAATCGATATGGTTACTATTTTCTTTCGATATACCATGGGCTTCGCTGCCGATAACCAACACCCAGTCCTTAGCACTGTGATTAAAATCGATAATAGACATGCCTCTGTGATCGGCACCAATGATTAAATAATCTGAACATTTAAATTGACGTAGATCGCAATTTGTCACCATTTGTAATAAAAAATGTGCGCCCATACCGCTACGCATTACTTTTGGATTAAAAGGATCAGCACAATGTGGTGACAACGCTACCTGAGTTGTACCGAACCACGCTGCAGATCGTAATAATGTGCCAAGGTTACCAGGATCAGCGATTTTGTCTAAATAGAGCCAATTAGACGCCATGGTCGAAGGTAATTCCATTATCTTAGGCAATGAACAAACAGCTAGAATTCCCGATGGAGTCACTGTTTGTGTGATCTGCTTCATAGTTTTTTCATCTATGAGCTCTGGTTTCAGCACCTTGTTAAACCGGTTAGACATTGATTGATAATCGATAGATTCCTGGAATCTAGCGGTGACAAATATTCTGTTGATTGGTGCCTGGGCACGCAAAGCGGATCGAATGATGCGCAATCCTTCAATCAAATATAGACCGGATTCATTACGACCTTTTTTGGTAGACAGCCAGGACAGTTGTTTGATGTCAGTTTTACTGATCATCGTCTGTAAACCACTTTACCATTTACAATTGTAAAATGAACGTTTACACTGGGAATTTGTGCTGGGTCAATTGTACTCAGATCCTGGGATAGGACCGTGAAGTCGGCCATATATCCCGGCTCTATTTTTCCAAGGTAGGATTCGGCAAACATACTGTATGCGGCCCAACTGGTAATGGAGGCCAGCGCCTGGTCTATGGTCATTCGTTCATTTGCCTGCCATCCTTCAGCAGGCCATCCGCTGGTGTCTTGCCTGGTTACAGCTGCGTGTATACCCAATAGTGGATTTGGAATTTCCACTGGTGCATCGGACCCGCCGGGGATAATGCTACCTGTTTGCAATAGCGATTGCCAAGCATATGCTTCATGAATGCGTTCGTTACCCAATCGTTCATCTATCCAGTACATGTCGCTGGTACAATGTGTTGCTTGCATAGATGGGATAACGCCCAAATCAAAAAAACGGGTCAGATCATCGCTGTGGATGATCTGCGCATGTTCAATTCTGTTTCTGGCATTGTGGGCACCGGCCCCTTCAAATATATCAAGAGTCAGTCGGTTCGCTCGATCGCCAATACAATGGATTGCAACTTGAAATCCCGCTGCATTGAATTGGTTTACCTTCTCAGTTATTTTTCTCTCATCTGTTAAATTAAGTCCGATGTTTTTTGGATCATCTGCATATGGTTCTAGTAACGCCGCGCCGCGGGAACCCATCGCCCCATCAAAATATATTTTTACAGTACGGACAGATAAAAATTTGTCAGTGATATCTGGACCTTTTCTTAAAAATTCCTGATAATCCTCAGAGTTGTTATTCAACATGGCGTTGACGCGGATAGTCAATTGTTCTTGTGCAATTAATTCTTTCAGTATTTGAACTGTTTCTATATCTGTTCCAGCATCATGAATTGCGGTCAATCCAAATTGATTCAATTTTCTGACAGCGTTTATTATTTGTCGCCGTTTATCATTTTTACTATTATCAGGAACAAACCTTTTAATCAAATCCATGGCATTATCAATAAATACTCCGGTTGGATTGCCACTGCTGTCACGGAGAATTTTACCGCCTATAGGATCCGCTGTATTACGGTCTATACCGCATATGGATAAAACATTTGAATTCACCCAGATAGCGTGTCCATCAATTCTATGCAAATAGACCGGTTGATCGTCTGCTACCTTATCGAGACTTGCTTTGGTGGGAAATTGTATTGCTTCCCAGTCATTTTGATCCCAGCCGCGGCCTTCTATCCACCGCTCAGAGCCATCATATACTTGGGCAACCATGTTGGTGATTTCTGCCGCACTTTCGGTTCCCACTAGGTCAAGTATTTCCATTGCTTTACCATACCAAACCAAGTGCAAATGAGCATCCATAAAGCCCGGATACACCACACCCTTTTCTAGGTCGATCATTATATCACCGGTCAAATCTTTACCAATAGATGTGATTTTCCCATCAGCGCAGGCAATTGAATTTGCTGCTGGGTAAGAAGGTATGACACAATTACTAAATACGGTTACCTTGGGTTGATTACAACTGGTCATGAAAATAACTGAAAATACAATATATAACTGTTTTACAAGAGCTACGTTCTTCATTTGATTTACCATAGGAAAATAGTATGATTATTAGATTGAGAAAATGGGTGATTAATAATGTTTCTATTGAATGACCTAAGGAAGCCCGCTAATTTCCTCGTAATTAATCATTATAATTATAATATGTCCAAAGGCGTTACACCCCAAAGTAAAGATTATGCAGCCTGGTATACTGATGTAATTATTAAAGCCGGTTTGGCTGATTATGGCCCCGTGAAAGGTACAATGGTCATCAGGCCCTATGGATATGCATTGTGGGAGAATATCAAAGGACCGCTGGATGCCATGCTGAAAGCCACAGGTCATGTGAATGCCTATTTCCCGCTCTTTATACCTAAATCATTCTTTGCTAGGGAAGCGGAGCACGTTCAAGGTTTCGCCAAAGAATGCGCGGTGGTGACTCACCACCGACTGCGTATCACCGCTGATGGAAAAGATTTAGAAGTTGATCCGGATTCCAAACTTGAGGAAGAAGTAATTGTTCGGCCCACGTCTGAAACAGTAATCTGGTCGATGTATAAAAAATGGATTCAGTCTTATCGTGACCTTCCACTATTGATTAATCAATGGGCAAATGTTGTTCGTTGGGAAATGCGTACGAGATTGTTTTTACGGACGACAGAGTTCCTATGGCAGGAAGGGCATACAGCCCATGAAACAGCCGATGAAGCAGAGCAAGAGACCCTGAAGATTTTAGAAATATATAGACAGTTAGCGGAAGACTATCTTGCAATGCCAGTGTTAACCGGATTAAAGACCGAATCGGAAAAATTTGCTGGTGCTGATAAAACCTATTCCATTGAGGCGATGATGGGAGATAAACGCGCGCTCCAGGCCGGCACTTCGCATAATTTGGGACAGAATTTTGCGAAGGCTTTTGATGTGACCTTTCAAGATCGGAATAATCAGGAAAAGTATGTATATGCTACCAGTTGGGGCGTGAGCACCAGATTGGTCGGTTGTGTTGTGATGGTACATGGGGATGATAAAGGTTTACGGATACCGCCAAAAATTGCACCAATACAGACAGTGGTGATACCAATTGTAAGGAGTGAGGAAGACCAGGTGAAAATAAAGGAATATGTGGACATTTTTTTAGGCGACTTAATAGACCAAGGCGTGCGTATGGAAGTTGATTGGAGTAATAATTCACCAGGGTTTAAGTTTAATGAATGGGAGATGAAAGGTGTCCCGATCCGTTTAGAAGTTGGTGTGCGAGATATGTCAGATGAACAGGTGCTCCTGGTGCGTCGCGACAATGGTGAAAAGCAGGCCGTTCAAGTAAAGGAATTGATAAATATTATACCAAGAATGTTAGCCGAAATACAATCGTCACTGCTACAGCAAGCAAAAGATTTCCAACATGCCAATACAAATAGCGTAGATAATTATGGTGATTTCAAAAAAATAATTTCAAATAATGGTGGCTACATTCGTTGTGGTTGGGACGGTACTCCTGAAACAGAAGATGCTATAAAGAATGAAACCAAAGCCACCATCCGCTGCATTCCTTTTGATAGTGATCCCTCTGGTCTGACTTGTATTTATTCTGGTAAAGAAGCGCAGCACGAAGTTGTTTTTTCAAAAGCATATTAAGCTCTAAACATGATTGTTCACTCGCCGGCGGTGGTTTTAAGACGTTTTTCTTATAGCGATACAAGTATTATTGCGCGCTGTTTCACGCAAGAAATGGGGAAAATAAGTTTTATGGTTCGTGGCGCGAAGCGTAAAAAATCACCCCAGACTGCTTTCTATGAACCAATGAGTCATCTTGATCTGGTGTTTTATTATAATGAACGCCGCGATATGCAAACAGTAAGCAAGGCCAATTTCGCAACCACCTATAAAAATATTCATGGAGATTTAAAGCGTATTGCTTATGGTATGGCCGTTGTAGAGTTAACAGAAAAAACAATAACAGATTATGATCCGCACAGCGAATTATTCATCGAGTTACTGAATATACTGCATACAATTGATACTAGAGCAGAGCAATTAAATCTGGTGTACTGGTATTATCAAATAAAATTGTTAACACTACTTGGTTTTAAACCGGATTTGGATAACAGGGAGTTTACCGGTTTAGTGTTACCTGACCCCACTAAGGGTCCAAATAGTGCGCAAATATTATCATTTTTAATATCTGGCAACCTATTAGATACTGGTTTCCAGTCCGAATTAAGCGAATTATCTGTTTCTGCGAAGGATCGTAAAGTAATCAGTCAGTATATCAATACTTGTTTGTATTACCACTTTGATGGTTTAAAGGAACTGAAATCACTTAGCGTATTAAAGGCCCTGGTAACTGCATGAGTAATACGGTATATACTGGAATATTAACTACCGATGAAGCCAATAATTTTCTTTTGAGAAGTGACGGTAGTCATGTTCTAGAAGAGAATCGTATTTGGGATGGTTATATCAAACATTGGGCTGGGCAAAATGTTTGTGCTCGCTTGCTTCCACAGAAAGATTATGAAAATGGAGAGCCTATTGTAATTATCTGGCCGGATATACCACTGGCTAATGTTGATTTTATGGAACTTTATTATAATGAACGATTAGTGAAATATTGGCCTTCTTTGTTTGGTCATAGCGCAATATGTGTAAATGGCAGAATTTATAATTATTCTCATCTAATCAATGAGAATGAAGTAATATCGATTGAAGAGTACTTTTATCGTCCCGCCCTTGGGGAGTTTGCATCGTCCCCTAACACGGGGTTATTCGAAATTTTAGATGATGGTACTGCTTACTACGATAAGTTCGGTCGGAATTTCATGCGCACGATCCATGTGTTACGTGTAGAAGGGATTAATGGTTCTCAGATGCGTTCCATTTTCGATCGATTTCTTGAAATGATTCATAATACACCGGTAAACCCAAAAAAACCGGAAAAATGGGCAGATTTCAATTTATTCACCAACAGTTGTTCTACGCTTATCAAATATGGATTACAAAAATATGGATTTCCAAATATAAATGGAATCTTTCCACGGGATGTTTTTGTCAGTGCTGCCTATGAAATACTTAAATATCAGAACAGGGAAAATCTATCTGTTTCCCTGTATTCCATGCCGCAGTTGAAAGTACCAGAAGCACCTTACAGTAAAATGAGCCCTCTTACTAATCCAAAGAATTTGTTTCTAAACAAAAAATTACCTGCTTATAATTAGCAGTGCAGTACCAATTTCAATCTGAACAGGGAGACTTTTCCTTTCGCCCAAGAATATTCACAGCGGCGATTAAAATCCTGATCGGGGCAAATATTGTTATTTTCCTGCTTAAAATAATTTCTCAAAACCCCGCAACACCATTTTTCAATCCAGTAGTAGACCTATTTGGTCTCTCATCCAGTGCGGTATGGCCAAGAATTTGGCAACCTTTCACTTATCTATTCATCCATAAGGATTTTCTGCACGTATTTTTTAACATGTTCGTCTTGTGGATGTTCGGTTCGGAATTGGAATCAATATGGGGCCGGAAAGCTTTTTTGCGTTATTATTTTACAACCGGTGTAGGTGCTGGATTAGTATGGCTATTGTTAAATCTAAGCAACGCCAATCATACCCTTGCCGGGGCCAGCGGAGCAGTATATGGCATATTACTTGCATTTGGTATGATGTTCCCTAATCGTACTGTATATCTGTATTTCCTTTTTCCAATTAAGGTGAAGTATCTGGTTATGTTTTTGGTGGCAACGGAATTTATTCTGTCCATGAATACCACATCTGATATCAGTCACATCACTCATCTCTCCGCTGTGGCCATCGGCTTTATCTACCTACGTTACTTTTGGCGCTGGAAGGATATCCGATTCTCTATTCGGAAGTATGTCAGTGAATTCGGCTTGACTATCCAGCATCAAAAAGAAACCCGCCGCGCCAAGCTACAGCAGGAAGTAGATCAAATCCTCGATAAAATCAATGTGGTTGGTTACGATGGATTAAGCAAGGAAGAGAAAGAAACTCTGTATGCTACCAGCCGCAAGCTATACCACAATCGACAAAAAGATTAATTACATCACGTATATAAGTGAGCCAGACTTTTACGATATGACTCATAAAACCGGTCTAGTTGATTGTCTACTTCAGGGTTACCAACTGCTTGGTGGCTAGGTAGTAATACCAAGTTAATACCTTTCGCTATTAATCTTTCCGCAACCTCACAACGGATCATATTTGTGATTAAAGCCCCCATTACAGTAGACACCGGGCCTGTTTTCCAGTCCAATCCTTCTAGTTCTATTACGCAATCGCCTGGAGGACACTGACTATCGATAATAATATCCGCCACATCGGTTAGCTTCTTTCCACTGTGATGTCCCGGCTTAGATGCTTCACAGTGTTGCCGCGCAACCATGGCAATGACCGGCAACCCCCGTTCTTTAGCCCCCAGTGCCATTTCTACTATTAATGGCCTGATACCGCTAACAGAAATAACGATCATGACATCATGTGGTCCGAACTTGAAACTCTTTAATATTTCTTCAGCATAACCATCATATTTTTCCAAATACATTGACCCTCTGAGTCCATTGGTACCAATTATGGCAGCGTGATTGGAGACAGCATCTTCCACAAGTGCAAAAAACCCTGGGAAACAACCCTGTCTCGGTGTCATCTCCTCACACATTATACGAGAATGACCAGCACCAAATAAAAATACCAGTCCTTTCCTACTGATACTATCCGCGCAAACCTCAGCTGCTTGAACGATATTGTCTATTTCGTTTTTTTTCAGCTGCTTGATTAGTTCTAGTGTTTTATTAAAATATTCTATACCAGCATTCATACCATTAATCCTTTCAAATTATTTTTATCTATTTAAATTATTTTATTAGTTCAATTCTGTGATAACCAATGCTGCACCACCCAGAATCCCCGCTTCTTCGTAAGAGGACATTTTATCCAATTTTATTTCCTTTTCCGGAATCAAATTTATTCGTTTTTTTATACTGTTCGTAATGCGAGCTACAATTTCATTATCTGCTTTTAACAAACCTCCGCCGATAAGTACAGTATCCGGATCAAATGCAAAGATCAGGTTGGTGATCAATACAGTTATTTCTTCTTCCAGCCTGGTGACTACACTTTTAGCGAAATCATCGCCTTTCTGCGCAGCTATATATATATTCTTAAAACCAAAATCATAGGGATCATAATTTTTTACCACGCTTGTTTTAATACCAGCGAGCAATGCATTATTTACCTTATCTACTATACCGGAGTGTGAAGCATGTACTTCTGCCGCCCCCGCATTACCACATACATGGCTTTCGCCATTAGGATCGTGGCTCATAAAACCAAAATGCCCAGCGGCAAAATGTTTCCCCCGCAGCACTTGACCATTAATTATAATAGCACCACCTATGCCGGTACCAAAGGTTAAACCAATTACATTACGGCTGCCTTTTGCTTTACCAAAATAGGTCTCACCCAATACCATTGCATTAACATCATTGTCGCAGATTACTGGTTTCCCAAATACGGAGGCAAGATCTGGTCCTATATCCCGGTTTTCCATGTATTCCAGTTTTCCTCTCAACCAAATCACTTTCCCCGTTGCTACATCAATTCTTCCAGGACACCCCACCCCAAAACCAATTATGGCGTACTTATTTTCAAGTGTTTCCAACAGTTTATTTGTTTTGTTACCCAATTGTTCGATGAAGTCACTGTAGGTAGAAATTTTACCTACTGGTATAAGGTCTTTGCACATTATAGTTCCAGCTTTATCAACAAACCCTATCTTTATGGATGTGCCTCCAATATCTATGCCACCATATATCATCATGCTTCGCTTCTATATTGGCGTTATATAAACGGGTATAATTCTTAGGATTATACCCATATTTTCTCTATTTCTTCTAAGCTGACACCCCTGGTTTCTTTTACCATAGTCCATGTGAAAATAAAGGCAAGGAGACAAATAAAGGAAAATATATAGAATGTACCCCCACCAAATCTTTCCATCATGACTGGAAAAAGCTGCGTCAGTATCACGTTACCTAACCACAATACCATAGTCGCAACAGATAAGGCCTGTCCCCGCACTCTGGTAGGATAAATCTCGGATAAATATACCCAAATGACTACGCCTATACTCATGGCGAAGGAAGCAATGTAGGTCATAATCCATAGCAACGTCCATTTTGCACTGATCATATCGCTTTGCATACAGAAACCCACGAGTGTCATGGAGATACCCATGCCAGCAATACCCACCAATAAAAGAAACTTTCTACCGGCTTTATCAATCATAGCCATGCCAACAAAGGTAAAGATCAGATTTGTTATGCCGATTATTACAGAGGCCAGCAATGCAGAATCTGTTTTGAAACCAGATTCCAGAAAAATGAGTGGACCGTAATAAATAATTGTGTCGATCCCGGTAATATGGGCAAATAGCGAAAAAAGAATACCCACTATCAGTACGCGCCGTAATGATGGATGCAGTAATTCTTTTAAAGACGTCTTTTTTTCTGCTAAAGATTTTTTTACTTCTTGCAATTCATGGTCAGCATTTACTGCCCCAGCCACAACTTTGAGAACATCAAGCGCATCCTTTTCCAGACCTTCTTTTGTAAGCCACCGTGGTGATTCCAGGATAAAGAAAAGTCCCATAAGAAAAGTAGTTGCTGGCAATATTTCAGCTACCAGCATATAACGCCAATTATTAATACCAGTGTCTACCAGTAACCAGTTTGAGAGATAGGATAGTAATATACCGACAACAATGGCCAGTTGGTTCAATGCCACTAGTCGCCCGCGAATTTTAGCAGGTGATATTTCAGCGATATACATAGGAGATACCACCGACGCAACGCCAACACCTATACCTCCAATGAACCTGGCGATTACCAATTCAGTAAAAGATCGGGGTAGGGCGGAGAGGATGGCTGAAACGATAAAAAGAACCGCACACAGAATAAGGACCTTTTTCCTACCAGTCCAATCTGCAATTGGCCCGGCAATTAATGCGCCAATTACGCAGGCGATCATCAGGTTACTAACAGCAAACCCCTCCTGGTATGAATTTAAATAGAATTCTAACTTGATAAAGGGTATCGCTCCAGATATGACCCCAGTATCAAACCCAAATAACAAACCACCTAGAGCAGCTACCGTCGAAAAAATCAGTAGTTGATTTTTATTCGTATCAATTTTATCAGACATGAAACTTTTATTCTAGTTGGCTGCTGCACCAGCGCTCGCCGTTTTCCAGTACATGATATGGTTGATTGATTTGCTCAGCTTCTGCAATGAATTTATCAGGGTTTTCAGTATTGAATTCGAACATATTGTAATGATGGGGGATAACTGAACGGGCCTTCACCTTTTTTGCCAGCCATGCAGATTCATTACCCCACATATTCCCAGCAACACGTCGTTCTGGTCTCCGTCCATTAATTGGTAAAAACATGACGTCTAGGTTGCATTGCGCTAAGGTATCTTCCATCTCATCGTATTCAATAGTATCTCCGCTATGATAAACAGTCCATGGACCGAACCGCACTATGTATCCTAAATAATAATGGTCATCGTTTTCATCAGTTTCCACCTCTTCATGTGCTGATGGTATGGCATGGATTAAAAACCCATTTGACTCAACGGTATCACCTGCATTCATTAGTGATAATCTATCTTTTGGTAGATTGGATCGCTCCATGGCAATATCTACTACTGCGGCAGGTACCACTAGGTCAAGATTGATATTGGATTGTACCAGTGGCTGTAAAGTTTCAGGATCTAGATGATCAGTGTGCGAATGACTAGCTGTAACTACATCAATAAAGTCAAGCTGTAGTGGATCAATAACACGTTTAGTCATCCGTACGTGCGGTTTATCAGTTTCAGCGTATTTTTTAGTTAAGGATTCTGATAGGTAAGGATCCATAAGCAAATGTTTACCCAGCCACTGGATAAGAAACCCACTTTGGCCCAGCCACCAAACGTTAAAATCATCTGTATCATTTTGGTGCTTCTTTACGTCAGCGAGGAAAGTATTTCCCGAGCAGTGAGGTCTGCGCATCGCGCTATAGTTCAGCTTTTACTTTGTGTACTCCAGCGACCATATTTTGCAATTTTTCTTTTGCAGCCCATCTAGCAGTTTGGCTGAGTCCGCAATCCGGTGCAAATGATAGCCGTTCTGCTGGCGCATAGTCTAAACATCTGTGTACCCGCCTTACTACTTCTTCAACTGGTTCTATGTAATAGCTTTTTACATCAATGATACCTACGGTCACATTTTTCTTTTTCGCAATTTCTCCAATTATTTCCAATTCAGAGAATTCTCTACTTGCCATTTCAACGTGGATTTCATCTACTTGCATTTCTAGAAATGCAGGGAACATCGGGCTGTATTGCCTTGGGCTCACAGCCCGACCTTTATAATTACCGAAACACAAATGGGCCGAAAGATGTGTTTTTCCTATAATCGGTTCAACAGTACGGTTAAAAATATCAACAAATTTTACAGGATCTTCTTTGTAGGCATAACAACTCATTGATGGCTCATCCACCGTAATTTCTTTGCATCCAGCATCCAGTAATCGCTGTAATTCTTCCCTGACAATTGAAACTAACGCTTCTGTTATGATATAACGGTCTGGGTACTGTTCGTTGGGTAGTAAGCGACCGCTTAATGTATAAGGACCAGGAATGCTTGCTTTAAGGATGGGTCCTTGGGGCGCTAGTTTCTGAAGACGTTTATAATCCTCCACCACGCCCAATCCATTTGGTGCGGATAATTCTCCATGGATACTATATTTACCCCGCTGGTCATGCGCTGGCGGTCCAAATTGTCTGATATTATTTACCGTTTTTTCAATACCTTCAATGAAGCTGTAGAATGACAAATTGAAATCTCTTCTGGACATTTCTCCATCAGTTATTACATCTAACCCCGCAGAAACCTGATCCTGGATCGCAACGGTTACCGCATCCTCGATAAGTTCATTACGGTCTGGATCGCCGAATGATATGATATTGCTAAACGCATATTCATACCATCCGGGAAGGGGGTAGCTTCCAATAACGGTTGTTCTGAATGGTATGTTTTTCACAGTACTAATCCTTGGCTGTGATTGACATTATCAAAAATGGTTTGCAAATAAAACTTATTCCTGTCTTTTATCGAGAATTTCTTTTGTTAGTTTAAATATTGTATCAAAATCGGAAGTTGCGATTAAGTCACGATTTACAATTTCCGTCATTCCGCAGGCCGTAACGCAGTCGAGGTTTAGATAAGTAGCAACATTGTCTACTGTTATGCCGCCTGTTGGTATAAATGAAACATTCGGGTAGGGTGCGCTTAATGCTTTCAGTGCACTTACACCTCCAAATGCCTCAGCTGGGAAAAATTTTATTAGGTTCAAGGAATGTTTAATTGCTTGCTGAATTTCACTTGGCGTACAACATCCCGGTATAAACTGTACTTTGTTTTCCAGGCATTCAGCTACTAACGCTGGGTCAAATCCTGGAGATACAATGAAATCTGCACCTGCCTCTATCGCAGCCTTCAATTGTTCTTTATCAATAACTGTTCCTGCGCCAAGAGTAAATTGGCCAAAACTGGCGAAAGTTCTTAGTGCCTCCACTGCAGCTTCCGTACGGAATGTTATTTCGGCGCAATGCAGCCCCGCGTTAAGCAAAGTTTCAGCAAGTGGCGCTGCATGTTGCGGGTTATCAATGGTGATCACGGGGATTATTTGTAGCCGTGATAAGGTTGCCTGTATACTGTTTTTAATGATCATTACTGACACTCCAGCCGCCATCAACGCTAAGTACCTGTCCAGTAGTGAATTTCGAATTATCTGACATGAAATAAACTGCCGCCCCATCCAAATCGGCTGGTTCTCCGATCCGACCACCATCCAGCGGTTGTTTACCGGCGATGAAGTCCATAATATCATTGTCCGATTGTGCTCTTTCAGACATGGGCGTTGCCACTAGCCCAGGTGCGATTACATTAAAACGGATATTTTGGTTTGCGTAGTAAGATGCTAGTGATTTGGTAAGACCAATAACAGCTGCTTTTGTGCTGGCGTAGGCATGGGTGGCAAAGTATTTAGATGAAGGCGAAAAGCCTAACACAGAGCTCATGTTCAAAATAGTTCCTCCATCGCTCTGTTTTAGAAATTGTTTGATTGCTGCACGATTTGAATAAAAGATAGCATCCAGGTTTGTAGACAAAGTATAATCCCAGCCTTCATCAGAAATTTCGTGTAACGGGCCATCGCCTTTACCGCGTCCACTCCCGCCGGCAACATGATATAACCCATGTAGGGAACCATATTCATCTACGGCTAATTGAATCCCTTCCTGTGCTGTTGTAGAATCAGCTGCGTTCCCTTGTATTGCTGTTCCATGATTACCTAATATTTTTTGGGTTTTTGTGATCCGATCTGGTTTGCGGCCAATGGCGATCACATTTGCTCCTTCATTAACAAAAGCACTTGCCGCCGAAAATCCAATCCCCGAAGTACCGCCGACAATGACAATATTTTTATTAGATAACAACATGTTGTTCCAGAAGCACTTTATTCATATAGAGATGCAATGTAACAATCATTTTTTAAAGGTTAAATCAATTAAATTGTAACTTCCTTTAATAATAAATAATATGTCTTACTTTATAATTTCGTAAAAGACAAGTTACTCTTTTTTAGAGGGTATAAGGAGCATACATGGATTTTGGTACTCTAATTGGTCTATTCGCCGGTGTTGGAATTATTGCTTTAGGCGTATTAAGGGGCGGCGGTGATTTATACTGGTTTTTTAGTTTGAATTCAGTGCTGATTGTTTTTGGTGGTACCCTTGCTGCAGCCATGGTGAATTACCCGTTGAAAAACATACTAGGATTGTTTGGTGTCTTAAAGAATGCTTTTACCAGTGAGGAATATGATTATCAAGGTGTGATTGGAGAATTGGTAGAAAAAGGGGAAAAAGCGCGGAAAAATGGTGTGTTGTCCCTTGAGGCTGATCTCCCATCAATAGAAAGCACATTTT
This sequence comes from Fidelibacterota bacterium, assembly GCA_004124535.1. The sequence goes on along the minus strand of SCKQ01000039.1, from coordinate 8,662 downwards.
TACGTAATGGCATAGAACTGGCCATTAATGAAAGAGATCCAGCTCGCTTACGTAATTATCTGAATCTGGAAATGAGCAATATTCAAAATCGCCATAAAATGGGGCAGGAAATTTTCTTTTATTTGGGTGCTTATGCGCCCGCTTTTGGAATGTTGGGCACGGTAATGGGATTGATTATTATGATGAACAATTTTTCAGGTGGTAGTGCGGCTGAAATAAATAGCATTGATTTTGATGTAGCGAAAAAATTTTCTCAGCTACTTGGCGGCATGGGTTTGGCCCTGATAACTACATTTTATGGGGTATTATTAGCAAACCTGATATTTTTGCCAATTGGTGGCAAACTAACCCGCAAATCCCAGGAAGAGATGATGCTGAAGAGTATTGTTGTCGAAGGGATTATCAGCATTCATTCCAAAGAGCACCCGATTTTAATGCGGGAGAAACTGATGACATTTGTCCCGCAGTCCGCTCGGCTAGAAAGCTAGTTTATGGCCATTGATTCCTTTGGTATGTCCGCTGAGGAGGCCAAGGCAAAAAGTACTGCCTGGGCCGTTACCTATGCTGATCTGGTTACACTGCTGTTGACTTTCTTTATCTTATTATTGGTGATTCTCAATGATGCTGAAAAACACATTGATCGGGTAATCAATTTGCTGTTAGATGAGACCTACCAAGAATTGAAGGAAAATATTGAATCTTCCTATGTATTTGTTGATCGGGTAACAAAGGGTGTGAAAATTACCATGGCAAGCGGTCGATTGTTCAGATCTATGGATGACGGTGTACAAACTCTAGTATATCCACTATTAAGGCAGATCGGCGGCATTGTGCGTGTATCAAAGTTGTTAAATTTAGATGAAGACGAGCGCTTTAATAAATTATTAGGGGCCATAGAGAAAAGAGGCGGTTTTTTAAATGTGGAAATACGATGTGAAGGACATACTGATGACCTGCCGCTACCAAAACAGGCACGATTTGCGAGCAATTGGGATTTGTCAACTTCACGGGCGTTGAATATTGTAAAACTCCTTAGTGAATTCTCAAGAATACCGGAAAGCAAGTTTTCTGCCATGGGATATGGAAAATTCCGTCCTGTTATCCCGATCAGTTCAGTTGGTAAAAATGCAGTGGATATAAGAAACGCACGGGCGAAGAATCGCCGAGTGGAGATATATATGGATGCTTTTATTAAAAAGAATATACTCACTAATTAAATATAGCTGATGTACCGATTACTTATATATTTGATTGTTTTGCCGCTCAGGCTGATAGGTCAGGAAACCGAGGTGATTAAAAATACAAAAGTATATCTATCCCCTAATGCAAGTAAGGATAATGTTATCGGTGAAATATTTCCCGGATCTTCGGTCACAAAATTGAAAAAAGATAAATCTGGTAAGTTTATTAAAGCCACCATCCAATTTTATATTCCTGTTGAGTCACTTCTTGAAGGACGCGTTTCACATCCAATAGGCACTACACAAATTGCGGATAATGCAAAATACAAATTAATAGAGGTAATTCAGACTGGTACTCAGGTAGTGCTTAAGTTGCGTGTGAAAAATATCAGCCATACCAAGGAATTGGATTTCTCCGCAATGGTTTTATTGAAGGCTATTGGTAAAGGTAGTAATAAAGGGGAGTTAAACCCCTTCCAGGGTAAATATCAAGATCTGGCTATTATTGCTCCCCGAGATTACGTAATTGCTGAACTATTCTATGATTTTAAGTCAAACCCGAAAAATGTAGAGCTGGTCTGTACTGGTAAAATGGGTGGAGATCGAGTCTACTACACTTTGGGGTTCTGAGTTATTCGGGTTTCTTTTCTATTACCTTAAATACTTTTTCACCCTTTTTTGCCATTCTAAATCTTTCCCGAGCAAGTTGTTCAATGTATTTTAAATCAGTAGTGAGTTTATTTTTCTCCGCTTCTAATGTTTGTTTATGCTCCCGGAGTGTAGTAATTGAGGCTTGTATCTCGGATCGCTCAGAACGCAAGAGATATAATTGATACATACCGTGATCTCCAAAGAAAAAAATGATGAGTAACATCAATGCGCCGATAATAAGGATAGCGCGGATCATTTGCTGCTGGATTTGATTCGCCTGCTTTTTATTTTGACGTATTCGTTTGGGATTACTTCTCATTTTCCTCCCAATACTTCTTTACCAGGAAATTGGCTAGTTTCCCCAATCGTTTCTTCTATCCGCAGCAGCTGGTTATATTTGCAAATACGATCTGTACGCGATACGCTTCCTGTTTTGATTTGACCGACACCAGTTGCTACTGCGAAATCTGCTATAGTTGTATCTTCGGTTTCACCAGATCTATGAGAAATAATTGCACCAAAACCAACTTCACTTGCTAATCTAATTGCATTGAGCGTTTCAGTAACTGTACCTATCTGATTTAATTTTATTAAAATTGCATTTATGGCATGCAAATCAATAGCTTTTTGAAGTCTGTCAATATTTGTGACAGTTAAGTCATCTCCAACGATTTGAATCTTATTTCCCAATTCAGCATTCAATTCTACCCAGCCTTTCCAATCATTCTCCGATAACCCATCTTCAATTGAAACGATAGGATATTTATCAACTAGGTTCTGGTAGTATTGAATCATTTGATCTGCTGAAAGAGATTTATTCTCAGATTCAAGCTGATAGTGTTTTCCATCGTAAATTTCACTGGCCGCCACATCTAGTGCCAGATAGATATCTTCACCCACTGAGTACCCAGCTTTATCAATGGCCGTCAGTATAACTTCTATCGCTTCCTCATTTGATCTTAAATCTGGGGCAAAGCCTCCTTCATCCCCGACGGCTGTATTAAGCCCACGTTTTTGTAGAACTTTCTTCAATTGGTGAAAAATCTCTGTACCCATCTGCAGTGCTTGTGAAAAAGAAGATGCGCCGATTGGGAAAACCATGAATTCTTGAATGTCAACATTATTATCAGCATGACTTCCGCCGTTAAGAATATTCATCATCGGAATTGGCATTGTATAATTGTTATTCGTACTCAGATATTCATAAAGGGGTTTGTTAGATGATTTAGCTGCGGCCTTCGCAACCGCAATTGAAGTTCCAAGTATAGCGTTTGCTCCAAGAACGGATTTATTTTTCGTACCGTCCAATGCAATCATATTTTGATCTATGGTCTCTTGTTGGGTTGCATCCAGACCCTGAATAGCATTTCCAATAATGTTGTTCACATTATCAACAGCCTGGTGTACACCCTTACCTAGATAACGAGATTGATCACCATCACGGAGTTCTACGGCTTCGTGCTCTCCGATTGAAGCGCCAGATGGCACTGCGGCGCGGCCGATACTATCATCCCGAAGGATAACATCCACTTCAATAGTTGGATTCCCCCTCGAATCCAAGATTTCACGAGCGGCAACCGTTACAATAGTTGAATCAGACATTTAAACAGTAAATCATTTTCTCCAAATTAGAGCGATTTTTTATCTGATATCAACTCCTAAGCTCGATAAAATTTTGGAACAAACCACCTTAACTTATTCGTTAAATTCTTACTTACGATGCAAGTTAAGAGGTTTAACGAAAATTTTGCTAAGGCATGGGATGAAATAGTCTGGGGGGCAAATAATGGCACAATATTTCATACCCGTCAGTTTTTAGCTTACCACCCGCCAGATAGATTTATTGATCACAGCCTTGTTTTTTATAAAAAGAATAAACCCTATGTTTTATTACCAGCTGCAGAAGTAACCAATGTACCAGATAAAATGCTGATCTCCCATCCTGGTGCATCGATGGGATCATTTGTAGTACCCGAAGACCTTTCTTTTGCTGACGCACTTGAACTGGTGGAGGCACTGAATAGTTATGCCAAGGACCAGGGATTTTCTGGGGTAAGAATTACCCTGCCACCAACTATTTACAACAAAAGACAATCAAATTATATTGACTTTTCACTCCTGCAATGTGGCTACCAATATTTGAAGCGGGAAGTAACCAGTATCTTATTTCTAGAAGATTCTATTGAAGAAAATTTGGCAAAATTTAATCCTGCACATCGACGAGCCGTACGCAAGGCACAGCGTATGGACGTGGATGTAAGGCAGACCGATGATATTGACTCATTTTATGAAATATTGCAGAAAAATCTGAAAACACGTCATGGCGTAGAACCTACTCATACGGTGGCAGAGTTAAAGAGTCTGCAAACTTTATTCCCCGACCATGTACAGCTTAATGGAGCGTTTGTTAAGGACATTATGATTGGCGGAGTAGTGAATTTTATTGCCAACAATGATGTGATTCTTGCTTTCTATATCAGTCATGATGAAGACTATCAGGAATATCGACCAATCAACTTATTGTTCTATGAAATTTTCCGCTGGGCAATATCAAATAATTATTCTGTTTTCGATTTTGGAATTTTTACAGTTAATGAAGAACCAAACATGGGCTTAGCCAAATTTAAAGAAAAATTTGGCTCCAGCGGCATCTTCAGAGACACTCTGGATTATCATTTTTAATCAATTGTGATAAAAGAGATAAAAGCACTTACGTTTAATACGTTGGTTTATGGTGCTGGCCATATCTTGGCACGAATTGTCACTTTTTTATTACTGCCATTATATACCAATGTTTTTAATCCAAATGATTATGGCGTTATATCATTGGCCTATACATTTATGGGTTTCATGAGTGTCGTGTTGCATTATGGCCTGGATGCAGCTCTCTTGAAACGATATGTACAGTCTGGTGTATCAGAAAAAACTGGTTATTTAACATCAGCTTGGTTTTCGTTTTTAGTTACATCAATTTGTTTTGGGCTATTAATAACCTTGCTCCGGAGTTGGCTTGGTCCGATTATTCTCGGGTCAACAGATCATAGGTTGATGACATTAGCGGGCTGGATCATTGCAATGGATGTAATGTGGTCGATTCCGCAATTAATTTTCCGTGCAGAAGAAAAACCATATATATATATAACCAATAGTCTGCTGAATGTATTGGGGTCGCTGACGTTGAATTTGTTGTTTGTCTTGAAATTGGGAATGGGAATATATGGTGTCCTGTTAAGCAACTTTATTGTTTCCGGAAGTCTTTTTTTACTGACATTACCTGCTATTCTAAAACGTATTAAATCATCTGCAATCTCTGTGTTAGCGTGGAAAAAGATGATGCGTTTTGGCCTGCCCTTTCTTCCTTCAGGTATATTTGCGATGATAATGGAATTGGCTGACCGTTATATTCTGAAAGAAATGACAGACTTGACTACTGTCGGTATTTACAGTGCGGGGTATAAATTAGGAATGCTAATGATGTTAATCGTAATGGGATTTAATATGGGTTGGCAACCGTTTTTCCTTAAAGTAGGCGGTACGAATGAACAAAAGCCGTTATTTGCCAGAATTACTACTTATGTATTGGCAATATTGGGATTTATCTGGATTATTTTACTGGTCTGGGTGGATGATATAGTTCGGATCCAATTAGGAAGTATTACAGTTTATAACGTTGCTTATTGGTCTTCCACAAATATTGTGCCTTGGATCGCACTAGGATATGTATTCCATGGTTTATATTTGTTGCAATTGCCGGGGGTGTTTCAACAGGAAAAATCAATATGGGTAGCAAGTACTAGAGCCATTGGTGCTCTTAGTAACGTTGGTTTAAACGTTTATCTAATTCCGTATTATGGTGCGATTGGCGCTGCCATTGCTACTTGTATATCTTTTATGGTAATGGCGGTGATCCTATTTAGTGTTAATCGTACGCTTTATCCAATCGCTTATGAGTGGTCTCGCTTGTTAAGAATTGCAATCCTAATGATTGCTGTTTATTTATTACATGATGTTAGCAGTCATGATCTTTTTGTTAAAGTAATGTTAACCTTATTTTATCCCGTTGGTTTAACAATGGTGGGGTTTTTGAATCATAGCGAGCAAACCTGGATTCGGCGATTCCTTAATGTTTGGCCTGAACAATCGAACTGATTGTCTCCGTGATTCGTGTAACATATGCTTTATCTCCATATTGTTCGAGGGCAATATGGCGAATTTTATCGGGATCATAAGTTGAGTAGCGATCAATCATCTTCCGCATTGCTTTTGCCAATTTAACGGGGTCATTGGGTTTCACTAGCATACCTGTGTCTGGCGATACAATTGATTCTGGCCCTCCGCAGCGTGTCGCTATTACCGGCAATCCTGCTGTCATTGCCTCTACAAGCACGACGCCAAAAGTTTCTACTTCACTAGATAATACCAGTACATGATGGTGACTAAGCATTTCGGCCACCACGGGTTTTTTCTGGTACCCGGTAAAATTAATACGCTTGCTTATGCCAAGTTTTCGCGACAATAGTTCCAGATTATCTTTTTCAGAACCATCTCCAACAATTGTAAGGATCGCATTGGGTACTTTTTCGATCAGTTTAGCAAAGGCGCTGATCAATATGTCTAACCTTTTTTCCTGGCGCAATAAAGCAATTGCAATAAATGTGAAAGGCCCTTCTATATTTTCTATTCTTAGCGAGAACAATTGCGCATCCGCAGGATTGGGGATTTGCACGATTTTTTCATTACTGATATCAAATTCTGACTGAATATTATTTTTTAATGCATTACTGGTGGCGATTATTCGCGAAGCATAATTGTAACTGTCTTTGATACATGCTTTTTGAAATGCTGTCCATCCATCAGCAATGATAAATTCTTTCAGGTGTTCAGAAACCATATAGGGAATTGATTGCTCATGAAGGTTTTTAGCCAGCGCCGCTCCTGCAAAAAGTGATGAATGGATGAAAACTAGGTCTGGTTTACCTTGTTTGGCAATGATATGTTGGACCAATATTGAAATTGATTTTTTATAACTTTTGAATGCTTGTTTAGGTAGCTTGGGGTAGGGATTGAGCGCCTCTGTTTTATACACAATCATTTCATTATCACTTACCGGCATGTTATCATTTGGGTCTGGTTTGAATTTTAGCACATCACGGGCAGAGTGTACGATGTGAGCGGCAATTGTTATGTTGAAACCATGGCGTTGCAGTATTAGCGCCCGTTCCCGAAAAAATGTACCACTTTCCGGGTGGATATTAGATGGGTACCAAGATGGTATAATTAACAGCTTCATTGAATTTGATGTGGTTGTAAATTTACTTTCATTATGATTGAAACCATCAATGAAGATTAATCGATGTTGGTTAGTATTTAACCTTCGTTTTAGTAACTTGAAATGATTCAGGAACTAACCGGTTCCAATTTTCTTTAATTAAGCAAAATTATGAAAATTCTGTACATCTCTCCTGAAAATACCGTTGGTACATTAAGCTTGTGGAAAAAAGCACATGAAGCCCAAGGTAATCAATGTGAGTTTGTTACACTTTTTAAGGCGCGGAACGATTTTGATTCTGGTATATGCTTGAATCTGCCATTAGTTATGGCAAAACCTTGGTATATGACAGGTCGCCATAAATATTACCAGTTTTATAGGGGTCAGTTGGGCGATTACCAAGAAAAGGATGGTTTCCCTCCAATATGGAATCCGCACTCCAAATTGGAAAGATGGTATTTTAGTTTTCGCGATTGGCTGTGGCATTTCAAAATAGAACCAACCATTGAACAATACCAATTATTAGACTTCGATATAATCCATCTCGAATGGGGGCTTGAGTTTTATCGGGATTGTAGTTTTGTTAAACGTCTTGTAGATTTAAATAAGGCAATTACCTGCACCTATCACGGACAAGATTTACGTACCAGAGGTGTACTGCGGGCGATTGACAGGGTAAGTAAATTAAATTTGACCAGTGAAGTTGATTTGCTTGAAAAACATCCCAACATGAAATATATGTTTTTGCCTTTTGATACGAATCAATTCTCACTCAACGTTGCATTGAATGATCCGATCCGCATTTGTCATTGCCCTACAAATCGGCATTATAAAGGGAGCGATACAATTATTCCGATATGCGAACAACTGGCCGAAGAACAGAAAATTGAATTTATTTTGTTGGAAAATAAACCGTTTGACGAGGTGCAGAGCATTAAACAAACGTGCGATATACTCATTGATCAGGTTCATAATCGCGGCGGGTGGGGTTATGGCATGAATTCGGTGGAAGCGCTGGCGATGGGTCTTTGTTGTGTGACGGAATTAGTGCCTGAATACGTGGAATTTATTCCAGATCACCCATTTGTTAATGTCACTGGCGATACTCTTTACGAAACGCTGGTTGATCTGATCAGTAATAATGAGAAAATAATAGAATACCAGCAAAAAGGTCGATCTTGGGTACAAAACTACCACGATCTTTACCAGACTGCAGATATATTGTATGGTTATTATAATGATCTAGGTTGGGTATGAATGAATTAGCAACAGTAGCTGTTGTTGTGCCCTGTAATAACGTAGCACATATCGTTGACCAATGTATTAAAAGTCTTGTTCGGCAAGACTACCCTCAGGATAAATTTTCGATTATAGCCGTTAACGATGGATCTACAGATAGCACAAAAGAACATCTTGAATTTTTTAAAACGCATCCAAACTTTTATTTTTTCAACCATGATAAAAATAAAGGACTATCAGCAGCACGAAATACCGGGATTGAAAACAGTCAATCAGAGATTGTATGTTTTTTGGACAGCGATATGGTCATACAACCTGACTG
>SCKQ01000080.1 GCA_004124535.1 Fidelibacterota bacterium | reverse complement strand
CTATTTGGCCATAGGGAAATTCATCTCCGTTCTTAAGTAGATTTTTTTTCTGCAACTCATGGGTTGAAACGCCTAACTCACACGCTGCATGAGCTAAAGCAGATTCGATCACAAACATGCCTTGGGGGCCGCCAAATCCTCTAAAGGCAGTGTTAGGCGGCAAATTCGTTCTACAGGAGTAAGCGGTCACGTTAACGTTTGGAATGAAATAGGAATTCGTTGCATGAAAAAGAGTTCTTTCCATCACGGCTGGCGACAAATCAGCAGCGGCACCGGCGTTTTGAAAAAATATAGCTTCATAGGCTAAAATTTTTAATTCATCCGAAAATCCAATCTTAAAATCGGAACTGTATGGATGTCTTTTCCCCGTCATGCGCATGTCATCCTGACGGTGCAAGACTACTTTCACGGGTCGGTTCAAAATCTGGGTACCCAGGGCGGCCATAACTGCCCATGGCGTAGCTTGGTCTTCTTTTCCACCAAAACCGCCGCCAATTCGAACAACATCAACTTCAATCTTGTGCATCCCAACATTTAAGACTCTGGCTGTTGTTCGCTGAACTGCGGTGGGACCCTGCGTAGATGATGAAATTCGTATGTTCCCATTTTCAAGGGGGATAGCGTATGCCCCCTGGGTTTCAATATATAAATGCTCCTGTCCGTTAGTATTGGTTTGCCCCTGGAAAATATGGGCACATTTTTCCCAGGCTTTTTCGGTGTCCCCTAAACAAAAGGTCCGGGGAGGTATGATCAATTTGTTTTTCTTTTGTGCCTCACGAGGATCAACTATGACTTCCTTCTCTGAAATACGGATGTCAATGAGCTTCCTGGCTTCAAAAGCGATCAGGTCTGATTCGGCGATAATCAGTGCCATTGGCTGTCCCTGAAAATGTACATCCGTTGACGCGAACAATGGTTCATCTGGAATAATACCGCCGATTTGATTCTCTCCGGGAATGTCTTCATGGGTAAGAATCTTAATAACACCAGGTAAAGCAAGTGCCTTCGTGTAGTCAACAGATTCAATATGTCCGTGTGCAATTGGTGAATCAAAAACAGCCCCGTATAGTGTTCCCTGGACGGTGGGAATATCATCCAGAAAAATGGATTTGCCAGTGACATGTCCTTTCGAATCAATGTTTTTCATATCAGTTGTTCCAGGGTGAATTGGTTTGGAAATAGTTTGATGAAATGTGCATAGTAAAGCTGGCGAAGCAATATTCGTTTATATTCCGCTGATCCTCTCACATCGCTGATGGGACTGATTTCAGATTGAAGAACCTCATTGGCAGATTTGATATTCCGGGGTGAGAGTTCTTTCCCACGAAGGAAGGTGCACGTTTTGCCCATGTACAATGGGATTGGCGCAACACCTCCTGCTGATAAATGAATTTGAGTGATCTTATTGTCGGAAACAGATATTTGAACAGCTGTATTGACACTGGCAATATCAAGAGTTATCCGTTTACTCACTTTTTCAAAATTGAATTCGGTATTCCTATCTGGAATATCAAATGTAATAGCTGAAATAATTTCTCCTGCTGTTTTATCAAGGTCCTTGTACCCTTTATAAAAGTCTTTCAAGAGGATGGTTCTGTTCTGATTGTTTTCAGTCAATGTTAGTTTGGAATTAAGGGCCAGGAAAAAAACTGTGAAATCGCCAATGGGCGATGCATTCACAAAGTTGCCACCTAGTGTAGCAATATTTCGTATTGGCGAGGATGCCACCAACTTTATGTGCTCCGCGAGTTGGGGAAACATGGCCTGCAAGTCGTCAGATTCTAACATGTCCGTGGCGCTGTTTCCGGCGCCCAATGAACAAACTCCGTTTTGGACCTCTGTGAATCTTAGTTCAGATGAATTAACAATTAGATTCACATCCTGATCTATCAATTGATCATATTTTTGAACATAAAGATCGGTTCCACCGCCAACGAGTGTTCCGTTCTGATGCGGGTCTTTAATTGGACTCAACTCCTTCAGCATCGTTGGAATTTTGTTGAAATAGGATGGAATGAACGCCTGCTTTACAAGCCATTGGATGGTTTCATTTTGGTCCTTTCCGGTTAATGAACCGGTAATATGTTTTGCTGCTCTTTCGATGGACTTATACCCGGTACACCGGCAAATATTACCATCTATGGCGGCGATGGCATCTTTATAAGAAGGTTCTGAATTGGAGAGGCAAAATCCAGTTAAGGAAACAACAAAACCCACGGTGCAGAAACCGCACTGGGTACCGCTTTCGTTAACCATAAACTTTTGAACTGGACTTAGATCTTCCATATTGAGACCCTCTACAGTAACCACATGTTTTCCTTGAACATTACCAAGAGGCGTAAGACATGATGTTACTTGCTTGTAATTCATCTGCCCATCAATTAAATCACCGATAAGAACAGTACAGGCTCCGCAGTCGCCTTCCCTGCATCCAATTTTAGTGCCGGTCAGACTTTTGTCATACCGTATAAAATCAAGGAGAAGTGAACCCCTCGGTTTATCCTTTTTTATCTTCTTATTATTGAGAATGAACTCAACCATTAATATTCTATTTTTTCAGTGCTATCCCGCCACTGTGTAAAGGCCGCTTGAGCCTCATCTCTTAATAACTGAGTTGTTGGAAGTGTTCGTTGGCTGATGGATACATCCAACTCATTGTATATGAAATTGTCGTCAAAGTTTATATCAGCAGCATCCTTTTTTGTGTTGGCAAAATATATCCTATCTGGCCTGGCCCAATAAATGGCGCCCAAGCACATGGGGCACGGTTCACTACTGCAATAAATTTCACAACCATCCAACTGAAAGGTACCAAGTTTTTCACATGCGCTTCTGATGGCAACAATTTCCGCATGTGCTGTGGGATCATTGGATTGGGTTACTCTATTAACACCGGAAGCAATGATATTCCCATTTTTTACGATGACGGTCCCAAAAGGACCGCCTTTTCCATTTTTTACATTCTCAACGGATAACCGAATGGCTTCCCTCATGAATTTTTTTTGTTCCTCCATGGCGGGTTAATTATGTAGATAATAGTTTTTGATCTTCTGAACCACCTGATACTTTACTATCTGCGAAAGGATACTCGCCTTAAAACTGTTTTTTTCTATTTCAGCGATTTGTTTCTTAGATAGATCTAATGCTTTTCCTACACCAGTGCAATTCTCATTTATATAGCCGTCGAAATACGCCGGACCATCGGTTAATATGTGACAAATTCGTCAAATAGTGTTCCCGTATGAGTGATATTATGCAACATTCCATCGGAAATTAATGACGACTATTACATTATTTTCTATAAATCGCCCAAATCTACCACCACATCCACAAACAAAAAACCTGTTATCCCCCGTTTAGTATCTCCCACAACGACTTAATTTTAAAAGATTTTGGCTAGTTATAAAAGGCTAGGCATATTACACCTGAACCTATTAAAGAGGAAAGCCCCATAAAAATACGGGGCTTATTGGTGAGAAATACAAGTGTAGGGATTCGAACCCTCGACCCCCCCCCCCCTGCTTCCAAAGCAGGTGCTAATTGGTCATTTCACTCTCGACAATTGCGTAGTTTTTATTTATTGTGTCCCGAATATTCGTGTCCCGAAACACAGATTTCACTGGTTCATAGTAGCCAGTATTTATAGTGGGGAAGTCTCGTTTTAACCGTTTTAGATCCAGTTTAAAGTAGATTTCGGTTGTAACAACAGAACTATGACCCATCATCTTTTGAACCTTGTAAACAGGTACATTTTCCACTATCCTACGGACTGCGTATGTATGGCGTAATGAATGAAAGTGTTTTGTCTCATCAGCGCCAATGGAACGGAGTGTTTTCTTGAACATTTTACTGATATGACCAGCTGGATCAACAAGCGTTGAACCATAGCCAGTTTCAAGCCAGCTTTTTAGTTCATTGAATATCTCCATTAGTGATTCAGAAAGTTCAATACTCCTCGGTCTTTTACCTTTTGATAGATTTGGTATATCTAACCAACTACCATCAAGTGAACTAATGAATGTTTCCCGTAATCGGCAACCAGTTTCCCGATAGAAGTAAAACACCCTTTTATAGAACTTATCCAGCCAATCCAATTCCATGATGGACTGGAAATCAGCATCATTAATATAAATGGGGTTACTTTCATCCTTCTTGATCTGTTCTATCATTGGGATTTTATCTAACCGTTCTCGCTTCCAGTAATACCGAAACATAGACTTTACTGTTCGCAGATAGATGTTGATTGAAGTAATTGATAAACCTCTGCTTTGCAGGTAGTCTACAAATGAATCAATCATTTTAACGGTTACCGCTTCAAGTGGACAGGTATTACCAATCACATCAGTGAAGTGTTTCAAACCATTACTGTTTATTTCCAGTGTTTTTGGTCTGATTCCTATCTTTTTTCTACGGTTCATCCACTCCTCTATTGCATCAGAGACAGTGAATCTTGATACCTTTATTTGGGTATCATCATTCATCCACGGGAATGTGAACAATATCCCATTCTTGATGTCAGATTCTACTTTATTGACTGCTGATAATCGTTCCAATGCAGTTACTCTTGATTTGGTTTTGAGTGGTATCTGTATTTCCTTTTCCTTACGGATATCATTAGCCCATATCCGTACTCTCGCATACCATTTACTTCTGCGTTTTTTCAGTGTAGCCATAACTACCTCCTTACGCAGATACCCATAATTAGATGTGTCTCCGTACATACAAACGGTAGAGTTTTTGGGATCGCTCTCATCTGAAAATGGGGTTTGATTTGTAGTGTGAGTAAGCATGTTCTCGACATAGAGAATTTAACAAGTACCGACCAGATTTCATCATTATCTCTCGTCGAGACAGCCAAGTGTAGCCAGTATCTCTATCATCTTGGGGTCACCTCTTCTTGCTTTATTCCAAATGGTATAAATGACTTGTTCTCTCAGTGGGAGTTCGTCACCATCAAACAAATAAGTGATTACTTCATCAGCCCATTTATCTAAGGCATTTTTTAACCCTGCATACTTCACAGGTCTACCGCCTGGGTTGCCGCTGATACCTTTTTCAAAGGGTTGTAGATTGGCAAGAGAATTGGGATGCTTGCCATGTTCATGTTTCTCTGCTGTGAGTGATGATTCTTCCGTTTTACCGTCTGTTTTCTTCATATTATTTTTACCATCAATTATCTTTGCTATTCGATGAATAGCTATTAGTTAAACCAGTCACCAGTTTATTTAACTCCCTTGTTTTCCAGCCATAGTCGATAGAAAGGACATTCTTTTTACCTTTTCCATGGCATTCTTTGCAAATAGAATGAAGGTCCTTATCCTCCGATGTTTCATGATAGTCACAGTCATCACAAATAAAAGTAAATAATTTCAAATCCTCCTT
>SCKQ01000005.1 GCA_004124535.1 Fidelibacterota bacterium | reverse complement strand
TGTTGAAGTTGATTCTTTTCTAAAAGAAGATTACAAAAAAACATCGTAGGATATTACCAAGTAGCATATATGTAGCAGATTAAGCCCAAAAAGGGCTATTTTTGGCTGTTATTTAACAATTAACTAGGCAGCAGTTACTGCTATAAAAAAACCCCGCTTTCCGTCAAGAAAACAGGGTACTTACAGTGTCGGAGCGACAGGATTTGAACCTGCGACCCCTGCAACCCCATTGCAGTGCGCTACCGGACTGCGCCACGCTCCGATAAATCTATCTACGTAATATTTCCAGCAGTGTTTCCAATTCCTGCTTGATCTTCAGTAATGTTTCCTTCCTGGCCGGTGCCGTCTGCTGTACGCTTTCCACTAGTGCGGGCGCATCTTCCTTTTTACCGTCTTTTTCTGTTGCCAGCTGATTGCGGGCCCCTTCAATAGTGAATTTCTTGGTGTAAAGCAGGTCCTTTATGTACAGAATCAGGTCAATATCGCTCTGGCGGTAGGTGCGGTTCCCGGCCCGGTTTTTCGGCGGTTTCAGCTGCTTGAACTCCGTTTCCCAGTACCGCAATACGTATGCTTTCAGCTCCGTCATTTTGCTCACTTCGCCAATCGAATAATACAGTTTCTTAATCTGTTTCGGCTCTGAACTCATAATGAATAACTTAAAGTGTTACTTTATATTAACCTATATAATAAGTCAATTCAAAGGAAATTTAATGTACCTGCGCTTTCTCGCCGCTAGACCTGCGGCCGGTGCACATAGCGGTTGTGGAAGCGAATCCATTCCGGCAGGAATCCGGTCACCGTTTCCCGGGGCGGCAGAAAAGCGATGCGCATGTGCTTGGTCCCCGGCAGTTGTCCGAAACCAGCACCGTTCACAGTGCAGATACCCGTTTCTTCCAGCAGGGCCATACAATAATCAAAATCGTTGCTCCCCGATGGCAATGTATTTAGGCGTGGAAAGAGATACATTGCCCCGGTCCGGCCGAAGCACTCCATCCCTTCCATCTGTTTAAAGCTTTCCTTGATCAATGCGGCCTTGGCCTCTAATTCCCCCAATACGGCATTTTTTTCTTCCTGGTAGACACCATACGGGGCGCTGTCCTTTTCTGGTGGATTCACCAGCATATAGATGATGGCCTGCCCTACTGTGTTGGAACACAGGCTTACCGAAGCCTGCTTCAATATCAATTCGGCCAGGTTCATGCCCGTCCCTTCCACCTGGGGCATGTGGCGCAGTTCCATGTAGCCGCCCCGGTGGCCGCATTCACCGGCGAAGCCTTTGGATATACTATGCAGGCTGAACAGCGGTATCTCCCGTGATCCCACAGCGCTGGCCATGGAAATGAATGTACCGCCGTATAAATTGTTCTGGTAGACCTCATCGGCAATTATCGCCAGGCCGTGCTGTTCGGCGAAATGGACCACGCCGTCAATGCTGGGTTTGTCCAATATCGCACCGGTAGGGTTCCCCGGGTTGATCACCACGATACATTTTACGTGTACACCATCTGCCGTTGCTTTCCGGTAGGCCTCTCCCAGGATCTCCGGTGTCAGGGCCCAGTCACTGTCCTCATCCGGGTAATAGTTCACTTGTGCTCCGCCGCAGCGCTTGACCGTAGCTGAATAGAGCGGATACTGGGGTATAGGGATCATAACGCCATCCTGCGGTCCATTGATCAGTAGTTCCAGGATTCGTTTCGCGGCGTCACTGGCGCCATCGGTGAGAAAGATCTGTTCTGGATCTGCTGCTATGCTCTCCCCGTCACGCCGGTCAATAAAACGGGCGATCGCAGCGCGGATAAAAAGCGGGCCGCTACTTTCCGTATAGGCACCCATACCTGTTCGGCACTGTTCCAGAAAATTGGCGCTGTAATCAATAATATAATTAGAAAGCGGTTCTACACCGCTCTCGTTAAACAACTCATGATTAGCGGCGGCTACCCTGGCCAAGGATCGTTCCCGGTCAATATTTCCCGCCGCTTCCAGCAGGGTTAGTACCTGCCGGTAAAAGGTTATAGGTTTCTGACCCAAGGCCTGGGGGTTGCCCAGGTTACAGGCGTAGATCGTACGCCCCGTACGCTGCATTTCCATGGCCCGTCGGGGTATAGCCCCTCGGACGGCATATTCCATCTCAACCAGGTTTTGATTGACTGGAATAGTGCGCGTCATGTTGGGTTCCTGTTTTAGAAGCGTTTTTTCCGGACCGGTCTGTCGCGGTGTCCGCCATCACGACGACCTCTGCCGCCATCCCGCCGGCCTCCACCTCCGCCAAAGCGGCTTCCGCCACCACGACCTCCCCGATTGCGGTCGCGGCTGCGGGGTGGTGGTTCAACGTATCCTTCCGGTTTATCCAGCAGCGCCTTGCGGCTCAGATCTAGACGGCCTTGGTCATCGACCTTGATCAGTTTCACCCGCATGGCATCACCGGTCTTACAGACATCCTCGACCCGTTCGGTGCGTTTCCAATTCATTTCAGAAATGTGCACCAGACCTTCTTTACCTGGCACAATCTCTACAAAAGCGCCAAAGGTCATCATTCGGGTTACGATACCGTCAAATTCCATACCCACTTCCGGTTCCAGGGTCACTGCTTTCACGATCTCGGCCGCTTCTTCCAGTCTGACCTTGTCCACACCGGCAATGGTCACTGTACCATCGTCATCCACGTTTACATCACATTCCGTATCAGCAATGATTTTCTTGATGATCTTTCCACCTGGTCCGATCAGTCCGCCAATTTTTTCCGGATTGATACTTAGGGTAATGATCTTTGGTGCGTAATCGGAAATTTCTCCTGGTTTACTCAGTGCTTCGTTCATCTTTTCCAGGATGTGCAGTCGGCCCAGCCGCGCCTGTTCCAGTGCTTCTTCCAGCAGTTCAAAGGAAATACCTTCGATCTTCAGATCAAGCTGAATAGCCGAGATACCATCTTTAGTGCCGGCCACTTTGAAGTCCATATCACCCAGGTGATCTTCCGCACCCAGGATATCACTAAGGACAGCGTGGCGCTTCCCATCCAGGATCAGGCCCATGGCAATACCGGCCACGTGCTCTTTCAGGGGGCAGCCCGCATCCATGAGGGCCAGTGAACCCCCGCAGACACTGGCCATCGATGACGAACCGTTCGATTCCATAATTTCTGATACGACCCGCACCGTATACGGGAATTCTTCATAATCCGGCAGGACCGGTTTCAATGACCGCTCCGCTAGGTTACCGTGCCCTACTTCACGACGACTGGTAAAACCGACCCGGCCCACCTCGCCTACGCAGTAGGGTGGAAAATTATAGTGCAAATAATAGTTCTTCTTATAGTCTTCATCCATACTATCGATGATCTGCTCATCCCTCTTGCTGCCCAAGGTGGTTACAACCAGGGCCTGGGTCTCCCCGCGGGTGAACAGCACCGAACCATGGGTCCGGGGCAGAAATGCGGGTTCAATGGTGATATCGCGGATATCGGTGGTACCGCGGCCATCACTGCGGACGCCCGTTTCCAGTACCCGTTCGCGGAAAGCGGCCTTGAATTTGTCATTTACCAGTCCTTTGACTTCTTTTTCCGATTCCGGGAATTCCTCTTCCATTGCGGCTGCTGTATTATCATGCAGTTCCTTGGTAGCCGTTTCCCGTTCCTGTTTATCACCAATCTGAATAATACGCTCAACCTCAGCACCCAGGGACTTATCCACTGCCACCGCCAGGTCTTTGTTGGACTCTTCTTCCGGTATTTCCCGTTTTTCGGGTTTTACTTCAGCCACGATCTCTTCTTGCAGCGCGATGATTTTCTTAATATCCTCATGGGCGAATTTCAATGCGTCCACGAATACATTTTCCGGAATCACATCCGCTTCGCCCTCCACCATAACAATAGTCTCGCTATTTCCTGAAACGACCAGTTCCAGCGAAGAATCTTCCATTTCTTCCTTGGTGGGGTTGACAATGAAATTGTCATCCACCCGGGCTACCCGCACCGTAGCGATGGGGCCGTTCCAGGGGATGTTGGAAATCATCAGTGCTGCCGATGCGCCTACACCTGCAAGTACATCTGCCGGGTTCTCGCCATCGGTAGACAGTACGGTGATAATCACCTGTGTCTCATATTTGAATGATTCGGGGAACAATGGCCGTATGGGCCTGTCCGTTAGTCGGCAAGTAAGTATCTCCCGTTCTGCGGGACGTGCTTCCCGTTTGAAAAATCCGCCCGGTATCTTACCGCCGGCGTAGTGCCGTTCCCGATATTCTACCTGCAAGGGAAAGAAATCAATATCTTCCCGCATTTCCTTGGCCGCATTCACAGCCGCTATGATCGTTGTCTCGCCATAGCTTACCAACACGGAACCGGCAGCCTGTTTCGCTACCTGGCCGGTGCTTATACGTAGTGTTTTTCCGTTTATCTCTATCTCTCTTTTTATCATTTCGATCTTTTTTATCCTCTTATCTTCAGTTCATTAACCACATTCTCGTATTTTTCTAGATCTGTTTTCCGTAAATACTTCATCAGTCTTTTACGCTGTCCTACGAGCAATACTAGCCCGCGGCGAGAATGATTATCTTTTTTATGTTTCGTTGCATGATCTGTCAGCTGTCGGATTCTGCTGGTTAGCAGGGCGATCTGTACAGCCGCAGATCCCGTATCCATCTTATTTTCTCCAAACTTGGATACGATACTTTCTTTTTCTTCTGTTGTTAAAGGCATATTCCTCCTTATTCATACTTTCTCTTTAATTCAAGGCAATACTTCTTATCTTGGCGCAACTGGGCTACCAGCTGATCCGGATTGTCAAATTTCTTTTCATCGCGAATTCTTTCTAGGAATTCAATGTATATCTCACGATTATAGATGTCGTCCATGTTAGATATAAAAAAATTAATTTCCATTACCAACTCTGTCTCATTAAACGTTGGACGCGTGCCGAAATTACACATTCCTACAATAAAATCACCATTAAGTCTGCCCCGGGTCAAATACACCCCAGGTTTGGGCATTAGCTGATCATCATCCAGTGGAACTACGTTCGCCGTGGGAAAATCCAGACCCTTACCGCGGCCAGATCCATGGACCACTTTGGCACGAAATCCGTAGACCCAGCCCAGTTCAAAAGAGGCCCGCCGTACGAAGCCGTTGGCGATCAGTTCCCGGATATGGGTGCTGGATAGGACGATCTTGTCATCCGCGACCGGATTGATGATATCGAGCTTGATACCTCGTTTTTTAGCGTAAACCTGTAAAAATTCAGGTGTCCCCTGCCGCTTATGACCAAAATGGTGGTCGTAACCGATCACGATCTCTGCGGGATGAAAATGTTTCATGATCACATCATCCATGAATGCTTCCGCTGTGATCCGGGAAAATTCTTCTGTAAAGGGCACCACCAGCAGTACATCCACACCCAGTTCTTCCAGCAGGGCCTCTTTCTTATCCAAGGACATTAACAGGGATAGTTTGTTCTTTTTGTCCAGAATGTGCCGCGGGTGCGGCTCAAATGTGATCACCGCCGCCCGGCTCCCTTTGGCTGCCGCGATAGTGGTTAGCGTCTTGATAATGTCCTGATGGCCACGGTGCAGACCATCAAAGGAACCGATTGTGACCACACTGCCGGTACAATCCCGCACATCATTTATCTGGTTGAATACCTTCAACTTTTGCTCAATTCTTCGATCGTTGTCGCGTTAGCGATATGGTAGGCTCCCACGCTGGTCCTGATCAGGGCCGTCAAATGACCCACCGTACCCAGTTTTGCCGCAATATCGGCCCCCAGCGCCCGCACGTACGTACCTTTGGAGCAGGTTACCTCGAACGTGATTACCGGTTCCGTATAATCTAGCAGACTGATCTGGTCAATGGTGATCGTTACCGGATCCCGTTCCACCGTTTTGTTTTTCCGGGCCAGTTTATACAACCGCTGGCCATTCACTTGTTTCGCTGAATACATGGGCGGTATTTGTTCCTGTGTGCCAACAAAACTGGCCAGGACAGCATCAATAGTTTCCCTGGTCAATTCCGGCACCGGTGCCTCCGCGCTGATCTTTCCGTCCCGGTCTTGCGTATCGGTGGCCTTCCCCAGAGTCAGTTCCGCCCGGTAGATTTTACTGGCCGTTGTGATATCCGTCAATTTTTTCGTATCAGGTCCCGTACCCAGCACCAGCACACCCTCAGCAAAGGGATCCAGCGTACCAGCGTGGCCAACCTTTTTTTCCTTGATAATACCCCGCACTTTCTTAACCACATCAAAGGAGGTCCACCCGGCGGGCTTGTTAATATTTATAATCACGTATTCCGTTTCAGGTCTTTCATCAGTTTGTCGATCTTTTCACTGTATTCCTGGGATTCATCAAAATAGAATTTCAGTTCCGGTATATTCTTGATTTTTAATTCCGGGCCGATGTATTTCCGGAATGCTTTGCGCAGGTCATTCATGGCGGCCTGCAATTCATCCTTGGGGTATTTTGGATCGAGTACACTATAGAATACTTTGGCGCTGCGCAGATCAGGAGAAATATTGACCCCCGTAAAAGTGATAAATCCCAGGTGACTCAGATCAATATGCTTGAGGGCGATTTGACCAAGTAACTCCCTGATTTGCTGACCGACGCGATCGGTCCGCTTGTATGGTAGTTCTAGCATGTTTATACTTCAAGCGTCCTCTTGATAAATTGTATTTCGTAGGTCACAATAACATCGTCTTCCTTGAATTTCCCCGCACCGTCAATGCCGATACCGCATTCCATGCCTTCCTTGATCTCTTTCACCTCATCCTTGAATCGTTTCAGGGAAGTGATAGAACCTTCATGTATCACTTCATCCTCCCGGATCAGGCGCGCTTTGGCACCGCGCTCGATAATGCCTTCATCCACTCTTGAACCGGCAATAAAACCCTGTTTCGGTATCTTGAACATTTCCAGGACCACGGCCCGACCAACTATCTTTTCCTTCATTTCCGGTTCCAGCAGTCCTTCCAGGGCCATTTTGACCTCTTCCTCTGCGTTATAGATCACATTGTAGGAGCGGATGTCCACTCCTCCCTGTTGGGCCTGTAGTTTCGCATTGGAGTCCACCTGCACGTGGAAAGCGATGATCACCGCCCCAGAGGCTGCGGCCAGGAGTACGTCAGATTCAGTCACCAGCCCAACAGACTTGTGAATGATCTGAATGCCGACTTCCTCGTTCTTTATCTTTTCCAGTGTTTCACTCAATGCTTCAATGGAACCGTCTGCATCGCCCTTGATCACCAGCGGCAGTGTCTTCATGGAACCTTCCTTCATCTTCGCCGAAATTGAATCCAGTGTCGTAGCCGTGATCTTACGTTGATCAATCTCCCGCTTGGTGCGTTGTCGGTCCGCCGCCAGGCGTTTCAGGTCTCGCGCATCATCGACAACAGAAAATATATCCGCTGCCTGGGGTACCTGGTCAAAACCAAGGATCTGCACCGCTTCTGAAGGTAATGCTTCCTGGATCCGGTGTCCCCGCTCATCCATAATGGCCCGGACCCGGCCGGCATAATTATTACAGATAAATGGATCGCCCACCTTCAATGTACCTTTTTGGATCAGCACAGTGGCCATGGGTCCATGACCCTTGTCCAGTTTTGAATCGATCACCGTACCGCGAGCCAGCGTATCCTTGTTCGCTTTCAATTCTAGTATTTCCGCTTCCACCAGGATCGATTGCAGCAGGTCGTCCACCCCTGTTCCTTCCTTAGCCGAAATTTCTACACCCTGTACTTTACCGCCCCAATCTTCAAGTAATACTTCATTTTCTGATAATTCTCGTTTCACCCGTTCCGGATCGATATCCGGTAGGTCCATCTTGTTGATTGCCACCACCAGCGGTACCCCTGCCGCCTTGGCATGACTGATTGCCTCTATTGTCTGGGGCATGACACCGTCATTGGCCGCTACCATCAAGACCACAATGTCCGTGACCTGGGCGCCGCGGGCGCGCATGGCCGTAAATGCTTCGTGACCCGGTGTATCCAGGAAAGTGATCCGTTTACCTCCTTTCGGTAGATCCACCTGGTAGGCCCCCGTGTGCTGGGTAATGCCTCCCGATTCACCGGCTACAACATTCGCGTCCCGAATGTAGTCCAGTAATGATGTTTTCCCATGATCCACGTGGCCCATGATCGTCACTACCGGTGCCCGGGGAATGGCCTTCTCCAGATCTTCTTCTGATTCCTTCAGGGAAAATAATTCTTCCGCAACATCCTCTACCGCTACTGCCTGGTAACCGAATGTTTCGGCCAGCATTTCAATGATGTCCCAATCTAGTCGCTGATTAATGGTGGCCAGCTTGCCTAAGGATATACATTCCTGGATAATATCACTGGGATCCACTTCCATGATCTTCGCCAGTTCGTCGACACTGGAATATTCCGGGATCTTGATCTTTTGGACATCTTCCTCAGCAATTTTTTCTTCTGCTTCTTGCTTGCGTTCTTTTTTATATACTTTTTTCCTGGTTTTCTTATCCATGCGGGCCAGGGTCTGTTTCACCGCATCCTTGGCCGACCGGGTCGCCGGCTCCACCTGCTTCTTTACTGGTGGTTTTCGCGTGACCGTACCGATTTGAGCCTTGATCTCGGTCAGGTCGATCTTGCGCAGCTTTGATTTCGCTGATTTTTTCTGTTTTTTTTCTTTCTCGGCCTGCTTTTTCTGTTCAACTTGCTCCGCCTTTTTCCGTTCTTCTAATACTATTTTTTCTTTTGCTTTCTGTTCCGCTTTTTTCTGTTCCTGCTTTTCGAGCTTTTCGAGCGCGCGCTGTTCATCCAGGCTCAGGAGATTAAGTTTTTTCTGCGCCTTTTGCTGTTCATCGATGCGCGTCTGGTGAATCTCACGACGAACCTGTTCTTTCCGAAATCGTTCAATATCTTCCCGTTCTTTATGGAATTCCACCTGGATCATATCTTGCGTCTCTTTATCCACTGAGGACATAAGGCTGGCCACTTCAATTCCCTTGCCCTTCAGGAAGGTCAGAATCTCCGAATGGGATATATTCAGGTCCTTGGCAATCTGAAATATTCGTGTCTGTCTTGCGGCCATAGGAGTATACTTACTTACTTTCCTCTTCCAGGGTTAATTCTTCGTCCTCGAGAGGTGTTTCTTCTGCGGTAGTTTCGGACTCATCATCTTCTGCTGTTTCTGTTTCCGCTTCTTCTGCAGCTGCTTCCTGTTCTTCCAGGTCATCAAGTAATTCTTCTACGTCCACTTCTTCCTCGATTTCTTCTGCATTGTCTGCTTCAATAAAAGCGGCCACCAGGTTATAGGCATCTTCCAGTGTTTTCTCACCCATGCCGTCAATAGCCAATATTTCCTCTTCATCGCCGTTTAACAGATCGGATACAGTCACAATTCCGGCGGCATCTAATAATTTAGCTTTTGCTGATGTAAAATCGGATATCTCTGCCAGTGGTGTGGCTTGCTGCTTCTGATTGCGATCATATTCTTTCTTACCGAACGCGTCAATCCGGTAATTCGTGATCCGTGAAGCCAGGTTGATATTCACCCCGCCCCGGCCGATCGCGAATTCCAATTCATCATCACTGAAAAGGGCTACGCAATATTTGTCATCCTCATCAATATAGAGGTCCAGCGGTGTAGCAGGGGAAAGGGCCCGTGATATGAGTATTTCCGGCTGTTCACTGAAATTGACGATATCAATTTTTTCGTTATTCAATTCCCGGACAATGGCCTGGATGCGGCTGCCGCGCATTCCCACACAGGCTCCCACCGGATCGATCCGGCGATCGTTGGACCGCACAATGATCTTGGCCCGGTCCCCCGGCTGACGGGCAATGGCCTGGATTTCAATAATACCATCCTCGATTTCCGGTACTTCCAATTCAAATAGTTTATAGAGAAAATGATTATCGGTTCGGGAAATGACGATCTCCGGCCCCCGTGGTGTAACTTCCACCGATTTTACCACCGCCCGTATCGTCTCTCCTCGGCGGTACCGTTCCGTTATGATCTGTTCCCTTCTTGGCATCAGCAGTTCCGCATGGTCAATATTGATATAGATGTTGTCCCTCTGCATCTGCCGCACCGTACCAATAACAATTTCGCCGACTCGCTGCGAATAATCCTCATAAATATAGCGTTTTTCCACATCCTGCAGACGCTGACTGAAGAATTGTTTTGCGGCTGTTACCAGTCGCCGGCCAAAAATTGTAGGGTCGATTACTTCGACGAAGGTTTCACCAATTTGAAAATTTTCACCCGGCGCCAATTTTAGAGCCTCTTCCAGCGTAATTTCCAGTACCGGATCCATCAGGTCATCCACGATATCCCGCTCCGCGTATATTTCCAGTTCACCCTTCTCCAGGTTCACGATCACACTGCAGTTCGAAGAATCGCCCCGATCCCGCTCTATCAGGTGCAGAAACAGCTGCTCAATAATGGAACTCAGTTCCGAACGATCCACATTCTTTTCCCGCGCAATTTCCGAAAATACATCGATCAATTCTCGATTAATCAAATTCGACCTCCTCAACCACTAAAATTTTATTAATACCTTGGCATGGATAATATCCGCGATTGGGATCCATTCCTCAGCGACCCCTGATCGCTGTATCTGCACGCTGTCATCGGTCACCGCCAGTATTTGTGCTTCCGTACTGTAGGGTTTACCATCCTTAACAACAGTAATACTGATAACTCTGTCGATGTTTTTTCGATACTGGTAATCGTGCTTCAGCGGTGTATCCACACCGGCCGACGAAACATGCAGTGCCATGCCCTCAGGGTACTGTTCCTCTAGAATTCCAGAATCATTAATGGTCCTTGATACGGTTGTGGTCAAATTCAAGTCCACAGGTTTTTCCGCATCTATGACACACTTCACCACACCCTGGTGAAAATCTTCTTTTACATCCAGCAGGAATACGCCCTGGGGCAGTATTGCTTTAATATCTTCTTGTATCATATACATCTCTAAGAAATGAAAAGTGGGTGCATGCACCCACTTTTCGCCAGTCGAAATTATTCTTTTTCTGGGTTTTTTACAAGTGCTATTAACCGGCCGATTGGGAAAATTCAATACGCCCGAATAATTCTTCGGCCCGGTTATGCACGGGCGTACGCGGCATTGCTTCATCCAGTACCTTCTGCACCAGTTCCAGGCTGCGGCCGAAATCGCCCATAGTCAGCAGTACATCGGCCAGATCCAGGACAATATTCTGTTCCTGCTGCGTGACCTCCGCCTTGGCCAGGGCCTGTTCATAATGATCCACTGCTGCCGCCTGATCCCCATCTTCCAATGCGATTAAGGCCAGCATCTTGTAGATACTTAAGGGAAACTGGGTGAGCTTGAAACTTGCGTCGGCGATCTCATTCAGGTAGGAAGATGCCGCCAAGTAATCCTTGTCGTTGAAATGGGAACGGGCCAGGTAATATTTCGCCAAATTAACCGATTCATTATTGTCGTATTCATCCGCTACAAATTCAAACTGCAGGGTAGCATTATCCACATCACCGCTGGCCAAGGTGACCAAGGCCTTGCCCAAGGACTCCGCCGCGGCGTCTTTGCTTTTCTGTAAATTGTTACTGAAAAATGCCACGGCAACTATCACGGCCACTACACCCAGCGCCCAGCGCATGTACAGTGTCCTGTTTTTATCTACATTATTCTTGGCCTTGGCCAGGAATTCTATATACGGATCTTTTTTTAATTCTTTTTTAATGATCTTTCGTCTTGGTTTTAACATGTTTTCTCCATCTTAATTTCCTGTGCCCTTGGTAGGAATCGAACCTACATCTAATCCTTAGGAGGGACCTATTCTATCCATTGAACTACAAGGGCCGGCTGCAAAATTAGCTAGGTTTGAAAAATTTATCATCGTTTTTCAGCGGTCAGGTCCCGGGTCATGAGTTCTTTTACCACCGCCAGCGGATCCTTGTTTTCGAAAAGGATACCGTGCACTGCCTCAGCTATGGGCATTTCAATATCATATTTTTCTACAATACGCGGAACGGCTCGGCAGGTGTTGACCCCTTCCGCGATCATATCCATACCCTCTGTTACCTCCTGCAGGGACTTGCCCCGGCCGATCTCTTCGCCTAAGTAGCGATTTCTGCTGTGCTGACTTAGTGCGGTCACCAGCAGGTCGCCAATGCCGCTCAGTCCCGCAAAGGTGGACTCCTTGGCCCCCATGACGACACCGAGGCGGGTCATTTCTGTGATACCACGGGTCAGGATAGCTGCTTTACTGTTATCTCCGTATCCGATACCATCACAAATTCCGGCGGCGATAGCCATAACATTTTTCACCGAACCGCCTATTTCCACCCCCAGTATATCCTTGTTTCGATACACCCGCAATACTTCAGAAGACATCAGTTCCTGGATCATTTTTGACGTAGTTTTTTTGGGACAGGCCGCCACCAGTGTTGTGGGCAATTTGCGGACCACCTCTTCCGCGTGACTGGGGCCATAGAGCGAAACGATCTGATCGCTGCCAATAGCGGTTTCCGCCTGAATCAACTGACTCATGGTCATCAAGCTGTTAAGGTCAATTCCCTTGGCTAGGTTAACAATTATACTCTGGTCCTTCATGCCGCTTTCCACCCGACGGATCAATTCCCTGATGCTGTGGGACGGTGTGGCTAGGACAATAATATCTCCACTCTTCAAGGCGTCGTTCAGGTCTGCGGTAAATACAATATTCTCATTGAATTCCAGATCGGAAAGGTGGGGGTGTTTGCGCGTTCGGGCCATTGCCACCGCTTTTTCCTCATGGCGTTGCCAGGCAGTAACGGCCACATCTTTTTCTGCCAGCAATTGGGCGACCGCACTGCCCCAGGTTCCGCAGCCAAGGATAGTTACTTTCATACTTTTCTTACTTAAAGTTTAGCTTTCGTAAATACTATCAATTAAACTATCAAAGTGACTTGTAACAACCTTGCGTTTTACTTTAAGCGTTGGTGTCAGCTCATTATCCTCAATGGTCCACTCGCGATTCACCAGGGCGCATTTTTTCACCTGCTCAAAGCGGGAGAAGCCCTCCATGGCTTTATCAATGATCTGCTGGTAATGAGCCTGAACGTCCGCATGGGCCAGTATGGTATCCACATCCGTCGTTTCAATATCCTTATCGGTGCACCAGGCTTTCAGCGCATCAAAGGCCGGTACTACCAGGGCAGAAATGAAATTTCTGCGGTCACCAACCACAAGGCACTGCTCGATAAATGCTGAGGTCAGTAATGCGTTCTCCAGCGGGGCTGGTGCAATATTTTTTCCGCCGGAGGTCACGATCAAACTTTTCTTACGGTCTGTGATCTTAAGAAAACCATCCTCATCAAATTCACCAATGTCACCGGTGTAAAACCAGTTATCCCTATCAATGGCCTCGGCGGTAGCTTCATCATTTTTATAATAGCCTTTCATTACATTGGGTCCCTTGCACAATATTTCTCCGTCATCAGCGATCTTGACTTCCACCCCATCGATGGGAACACCAACCGTACCGAATTTGAAACTATGTTCTCGGTTGGTGGTGATCACCGGGCTGGTCTCCGTTAATCCATAACCCTCCAATATCTTAATATCGGCAGCCAGGAAGAATTCGCCGATCTCTTTCGGCAGTGGTGCGCCGCCAGACATGAAGAATCGTAAACGACCGCCAATACGCTCTTTCAGCTTGGAAAAGACCAGTTTATCGGCAACAGCGTGACGGAACCCCAACCAGCCGGTTGGGGACTTGCCTTTTTGCTTCAACGGAATGGCTTTTTTGCCCACACCAATAGCCCACCAGAATATTTTTTTCCGCAAGGCCGGATACGTGTTTACGTTCTCAATGATACGATTATAGATCTTTTCATATAAACGCGGTACAGAGGCCATGATCGTGGGCCGCACTTCGCCCATATTTTCAGCTACCTTATCAATACTTTCCGCGAACCAGCCCTGACCGCCAACAGTAAAACCGGTAAAGTGGCCGACCATACGCTCAAATACGTGGCTCAAGGGCAGGAACGATAAGCGAATGTCGCTTTCATCTACATGGGTAGCTTTCAAACTCGCTTTTACATTGGACACTAGGTTATCGTGAGTCAGCATCACTCCCTTGGGGTTGCCCGTTGTACCACTCGTATATATCAATGTCAGTAGATCCCCGGGCTGAATCGCATTGGCTCGTTCAAGAAAATCAAAACCGGCCCCAGCTTTATGTTTTTCACCAGCGGCAGCCACTGCGTCAAAGGTTTGCACCCGATCACTATATTTCTCTGATTCCTTAATGGAAACAATCTTATCCAGCGTCGGACTGTGCGCCATAAAATCCATTATTTTCTCAGTCTGGGAATCATCCTCCGTAATGATCAGTTTGGTATCTGAATTATCGATGATGTATTCGATCTGGGTCGCTACCAGCGTAGGATAAACAGTGACGGTAACACCACCCAGGCAGATAATGGCGAAATCAGCCATGGCCCATTTTGAATTATTATTTGAGAGGATCGCCACCTTATCTCCCTGTTCGATTCCTAATGATGCTAACCCATAGGCAAAATTCTCTACTGTGGCAAGTACATCACTGTACGTTAACGCCTGCCATTGGCCATCAACTTTATCGTGGTATACCTTGTTATCCGGATACTTAGCACACGAATCTAGGAATAACTGTGCAATTGTATTGTATGACATTCCCTTACCTCCATTTAATTAAAAGCAGATTCAAATATATTGACAATAGTTTAATGAGTCTTCTAATTTATGAACAGCTTTTTTTTGTAGTAATGCCGGGGTGGCGGAATTGGTAGACGCGTCGGTCTCAAACACCGATGGGGGCAACCCCGTGCCGGTTCGACTCCGGCCCTCGGCACCGAATTTTGTTTCAATAATTAACTTGCAAATAGATTATTAAACTTTTACTTTAAACTAAGAAGGTGCTGGTTTGGTGCCTTTGGTATGTGGAAGGGGTAGATCTTCACTTTGTTCCGAGGTCATCGTGAAATCTACCCCACTTTTTTATATTTAATCGCTTACAAGCCGTCGGTTATCACTGTATATATTCCAATATTTCCGTCTATAAAATGCCAAAACGTCCCTGCAAATAAATTACTTTAAGTACTACCTTTTCGATGCAGAAAACTACTTGAATTGTTAGTTTAAACACCTGCCTCAAATTAAATATTCGGTTGCGCAATCCTAGGATCTGTAGCTAGTTCAGGAAAAAACAATGGCTGATGAGATCATCAGCCATTGCATTATAACTAAACAGTTAGATTAAAATTATTTCTTGTCTTTTTCTTCTTCCGGCACGCCAAAGACTTTGTCATTAAGTGCTTTGATCTCACTCTGCATGGCCGTGATCGTCTGTTTGATTTCTGCCCGTTCACTCTTACTCCGACGCCGCTCCCGGTTAAAACTTTCAGTCAGGTCTTGAATATCATCTTCCACATTGGCAAACTGTTTGGCCACCGTACGATCCAGTTCATCAAGGTTATATTGTACTTCCTGAATGGCATTGCCCAGTGAATCAGTAACATATTCAATGTATTTGGTATTGGCGATAATATCCTGTTGTGCCTTCTGCAGGTGCTTGCCTCTCCCTATGAATTGTAAATTCAGTTTGCGTAGATCTTCCCTGAACTCATTATGAACCACATCTACATGTTCCGCGTCATTCTTGTTTAATTCATCCATGCGCGCTATCATATTAGTAGCCATGTATTGAAAATAACCAGCAACCCCGATCAATACTACCAGCACTCCGAAAATAATCTTGTCCTTTACGCTCATTAATTACTATCACTCCTTAAATTATCCTAGTTGTTCTAACTTTTTCTCCCATTCACTCATCTCCCGATCACCTTCTTCTGCAGAACCTGCGGCTGCTTCCCCATTCGTTGCTTCTTCAGCTGCGGCCGGTTTGGTTTCTCTTGCGATAAGATCTGCAAGGATCTCTTTTTTATTGGCAGCATTCTCTAACATTTGTTCCATTATATCGCCTACTTCATCCTTGAAATCGGTCACGGTGTATTCCAATCTGGCCACAAGTTCATCAAGGATAACCTTGCCATAGCTATCACTGACCCCATCAAGGAATTCATTTAATTTAGCAGAAAGCATGGCCGCAAGCTGATCTTTAATATTTATTTCACTAGCCATATATGTTACTCCAAATTACCGATAGTTAAATAAAATACGAAATTTAATTTCATGATAGTAACAGCACTTTACAAATATATTTTCTTGGATTCAGGCACTGGTAAGAAAGGTGATGTCTTCTACTTCCGCTAGGCCGATTTTTGTAAATTCATCAATGATCGGATAAAATATGGAGCGCTGTAAACTATAGGGCAGTTTGTCCGAGACCTCAGTCTGGATCAGACCCTTCCCGCCGATGCTAGCCTCGGAATCACGTTTAAAGACTTTTCTTTGGGCGACAATAATTACTTCCACCCGGTCTTCGACCAACACTGCGATGCGGATATCATACTGCCGAATATCTTTTTTCACACCCTGTATTTTTGTCAGCATAAAGTACCCCTCCGGTGCCACCAGGTCAATTTTGTAGCCCAGGTCCAGCAATGAATTCTTGGCCAGTTCCAGGGCCTCTTCTTGTGTACACTCGTAATTGAAATAGCGAATCATTCGCGGTCGTTCTGGGCAGAACGAGAATTGTACAGCTAAAACGACAAAAAGTACTGGCCGCAGCATGGAAATATGTATGATCAGTAAATATCAAATATGGACGGCGGCGGTTCTACCACAATTACTTCTTCAGCCATGATCATGTAATCAGGATTATAGTAGACCATTTTCATAATAGACATGTCATCGCCAAAAACATTCAGGTCATTTCTTGGTACTTGAACAATACTGTTTAGCAACAAGCTTATCTTTACCGGGGACACATTCCAGGATGAAAAATAAAACGCCCTTTCAAAGCCAATATTGACAACATCATGGACACCCATAGCACCAGATTCGATGCGATCCGTTGTTTGTGGAAAACCATACACTTCTGAAAGGCTTCGTTCGACCTGCGTGAATAATTCCAGGTGGGATTCATAATCAGATGGATCCATGACATAGTTAATTTCTATCTTCCAGAAACCGCTATCTGAAAAGACATATTCTATGATCACAGCTTCCTGTCCCAGATAACCAGACATCTCTAATGCTGTACTATCACGAATAAATACTGGTTCGCCCATATATTGCAAGCTTGGTATAGCACCTAATGGAGCTCCCCACATGAATCCCTTATAGCCATAATCGAGATCCATTGGCGGACCGATCGTATCAACTGCAGCACCCAGTGAATCGCCAGCCCAGGCTAATGAATCATTGCTGGTTGTATCCACGGCGGCGTCAGGAACCGCAGATGTATCCGCAGCACTGGGCCCCTCGTCTTGGGCTGTCAAGACGCAGAAAACCGTCAGGAGAAAAATAGTGCGGTTCATTGGGAACCCGAGGTAACGGCTGTTACAGTGTATCGTATTGTACCAACCATGTACACCAAAATACACACCAATCTAAGATGGAGGCAAGGTCAAATATATTAATTCAAAACCGTCCCAACCCGGTCCAATCTGGGCAGTTTGGTTTTGAAATTCAGTGACATGTAGACAAATAATGCTTCGCCCAGCAGGTATTTCCGCGGTACGAAACCCCAGAAGCGCGAGTCATAGCTATCATCCCGGTTATCACCCATGGCCCAAAAGTAGTCCTGTTCAACCGTGTAGTGTGGTATTTCTTTGATTGATTTACCATCAATATACAATTCACCATTAGGTAAATTGCGCATCCAGGGATTGATTTTATTTCCTATTGGATAATAATCATCAAAAACGGATTCGTTTTTCTTTCTGCGTAGCAGGTTCTCCGGGTCCGTCATGGTAAACATATATTCCTTTGATTCACTTTTAATGGTGAGCTTATGACCATCAAGAACCATCAAATGCAGCAGTAACTGAGCATTGGCAGGGGTCACAGCAATTTCATCACCTTTTTTGGGCACCCGCAGTGGTTTAAAATGATCTTTATTCCCTTTATTGCCCAAAAATATCATCGGATTATTCCAGCCCGGTTCATCCATTCTGCCCTGAAATTTGCCATGTTCCGGTTGGCCATACTCGCGCCCATTCACGTAGACACGCCTAGCCTGGATCTCTACGGTATCTCCCGGTAGCGCAATACAGCGTTTTACATACTTCTGGTGCGTATCCCGCGGATACTTGAAAATGATAATATCGCCTTGTTTGGCTTTGCGAAATTTTGGAAAAACGATGTAAGGTAGATCAAATCCAATATCGGTATATGGAATCCCGATCCAATCCGGGGTCCGCATACCATAAACAAAGCGATTCCCGATCAGGAAGTCACCAGTCATGACCGTGTTCTCCATACTGCCTGTAGGCACGATATATGCTTCCACAAGGGTCGCTTTCAACAGAAAGGCGATCATTACCAGGATCGTAAGTGAACGGACTTCCTTATAGATTTTGGATTCTTTCATTGACCTTGAATTTAGAATCTTTCCCAATCGGATAAAAAATAAACATTATGCTTCTAAACGTATGCCTTTGAAATGTTCAAACATGGGAACCGATGGCTTTAGGTAGACACAGATTACATCCAGGCAAATATCTTTTTTGACCTTCATATCCACAACGTATTTATGTATGGCTGCCTCCAATTTTTTCAATTTATTCTGATCAATATTTTGCGCCGGTGTGCCTAGTTGTTTTTTGCTGTATGTTTTTACCTCTACGAAGGTTATGATTCCATACTTTTCGGCAATAATATCGATCACGCCATAAGGAGCACAATGAACGTTCATGGCCACTATCTCATAGCCTCTTTCCACCAGATAAACAGCTGCCGTCTGTTCTCCCCATTGTCCGATTCTGCCTTCTTTCCGCAGCCAGGATAATGTGGGCATTGCTGAGGCAACAGGCTTGAAGCTCTTGCGGTGAATTACGCATGCTTTATTAAGTCGCAACTTGTCCATATGTTCCCTGGTTCCGTAACCTTTGTGCTTCCTGAAACCGTATGCTGGAAAAATTATATCATACTGTTCCATCATATTATCCCGGGTAACCTTAGCAATAATAGAAGCTGCTTTAATAACATCGACTGTTTGATCTCCCTTTATGACCCCTTTGTTCGGTATGATCTGTGTTGGCAATGCATGGCCATCGATTACGGCCTGGTCGGGTCTTGGTTTTAACCGGCCCAGGGCCATTTTCATCGCTTGCTGAGTAGCCTGCAATATATTGGTTTTATCAATATCAGCTGCTGCTACAACTCCCACACCAATAGCGGTGGCCTGGTGTTGTATCTCTACAAATAATTGAGATCGTTTTTTAGGGGTTAATTTTTTTGAATCATCAAGGCCTTTCAGGTCATAGTAATTCGGCAGGATCACCGCTGCAGCCACAACCGGCCCGGCCAGTGGCCCTCTTCCTGCTTCATCTACACCTGCAATTAATGCCATTTTCGTTTCCAGATTTCTTGTCCATCAGTTTAGAACCACGCTGCACCACTCATATCCGTGCGATGGATCTAGATTCCCAGCCTACCCAGGCGTTCCATTACGATTGGTGATGGATGCCTGAATTTATTTCCTTTACCGACAAAAATAACAGCGAACTTAGGATCAATTAGTTTTAGTACGGATTCCGTACTGCTGGTAATGGAACCATGGTGTGCAACCTTCAACACATCTGCTTTCAGATATGGCGCCATTGATTCCAGCATTACATCCCCTTCATACTCCAGGTCGCCCGTAAAGATAACACCTACATCAACATGGGTTAATTTGAATACGATGCTGGCATTATTCACATTAGCTGTACTGGATGCGAAAGCTGAATCAGGTGCCAGGATCTGGATCGACGTGCGATCACTCAGCCGCAGCGTCTCACCTCTTTTTGGTTTATACAGTACACTGCCGTTTCCTGCCATTTGTTGCTTGACCTGTTTATAGAACCATAACTTTCTATAAAAGAGTAATGCTAGGAGTATTTGCTCAATTTACCCGTTTATTTGGTCTAATTGCCAGTTGCCAGTTCAAAGACAGACATGTAAACTGGAATTCGATTTTTCAGCTAATCATAGCAACTTTGCAAAAAGTCATATATGAATAAAATAGCATCTACATTAACTCATTGGACAGAAATATTCAGTGGGTGGATATCCATGCCGCTCACTATTATCCTGATCGGTACGGGTGTGTTTGTTACCCTATCATTAGGTTTCATACAATTACGCAGATTGAAACATAGCTTTGAAGTTGTTTCAGGAAAATATGATAATCCGGACGATGAAGGCGATGTTACCCATTTCCAGGCTTTATCTGCTGCTCTATCTGCCACGATTGGTATTGGCAATATTGCCGGTGTTGCTTTAGCAATGCGTCTTGGAGGGCCTGGTGCTCTTTTTTGGATGTGGATGACAGCTCTATTTGGCATGGCATTAAAATATGCGGAATGCACTCTCTCACATAGATACCGCGTAATCCACAATGATGGATCAGCTTCAGGCGGACCGATGTATTATATTGAAAAAGGACTTGGTCCAAAGTGGAAACCGCTTGCGATTTTCTTTGCCACCTGTGCAGTGATTTGCTCGTTCTGCACAGGAAATATGAATCAGGCCAATACAATTGCTCAAACATTTGCTACGTATGATGTTCCATTATGGGTTTCGGGTGGATTAATTGCATTATTGGTTGGTCTTGTTATCATTGGCGGTATTAAACGCATTGCTGCTGTCGCTAGTAGATTGGTGCCCACAATGGCTGTTCTGTATGTGGCAGGTGCACTGATAATTCTATTGACTCATTTTGAAAATATCATCCCTAGTTTTGCTAGTATTTTTCGTGAGGCTTTTTCCCTTAAAGCTGGCTGGGGTGGTTTGCTTACTGTAATCATGTGGGGCGTGCGTAGAGGTTTGTATTCAAATGAAGCTGGTCAGGGGTCTGCCCCCATCGCTCATGCTGCAGCAAAAACAAAAGAATCTGCTCGTGAAGGTGCTGTGGCTATGATGGGACCATTCATTGATACCATAATTGTATGTTCAATGACTGGCCTTGCTATTCTTTCAACGGGTGTACTTCAATCAACAGATTTAACAGGTGCACAATTGACCAGAGAAGCATTTCGTAATGGTTTTGCATTTGCTCCTGAAATTGGTAGTATTATTGTAAATATTGCCGTTCTGTTATTTGCATACACCACAATGGTGGCCTGGAGTTACTACGGAGATCGTTCGATAGAATACTTGGTTGGTCCCCAGGCTATTAAACCTTATCGGTGGGTATACGTGTTTTTTAATTTTATGGGCGCCATTCTACCGCTGACCTTCGTCTGGAATTTTGGTGACATTGCGTTGAGCCTCATGACCATTCCGAACTTGATCGGTGTGTTATTCTTGACAGGAGCCCTTAAAAAGATCACTTCGGAATATTTTGCTAAAGAGCATATACCTTTTAAAGCATGAATAATCTAAATCCATGGCCAAGGATTATATTTCCCAGTATCACATTTCTTTCCAGTAGCAATTAGTGGAAAATACGAGACTATTGCTTTCGGTAGCCAAGGCAGCTGCCCGAGACGCGTCGGAGCTCATTATGCAGGTCCAGGATTTGGATCGAGAGGTGTCAACTAAATCAAGTATTGCTGACCTGGTAACCACCACAGATAAGAATGCAGAACGGATTATAAAAGAAGATATTCTCACAAATTTCCCGGATCACGGTATTCTTGCGGAGGAATCGGGGGTAACTGCTTCAGATTCACCATATCAGTGGCTCATTGACCCCCTGGACGGCACCACCAATTTCGTACATGGTCTTGCTCCTTTCTGCGTCTCCATCGCTTTAACGAATAATAATAAACCACTGCTGGGTGTTGTTTCTGAATTGCCCGCAGGTAACCTGTTCTGGGCCGTACGCGATGAAGGTGCCTATTGTAATGGCGAACCCATTCATGTTACCACTACGAAAACAATCGCTGATGCGTTACTAATTACTGGGTTTGCCTATGAACATGATGCCAAATGGGAAACGAATATGAACTTATTCAAGGAGTTCACTCACGTCAGTCATGGGGTTCGCCGCCTGGGATCAGCGGCTGCGGACCTATGTTATGTGGCTTGCGGAAAAGCAGATGGTTTTTGGGAAATCGGCCTTCATCCCTGGGATAGTGCTGCCGGAATATTATTGGTCAAAGAAGCCGGCGGAAAAGTGTCGCGTATGGATGGCAAAGCGTTTTCGATCCACGACAAGCAGTTATTGGCCACCAATGGCCATTTGCATCAGGAAATGCTGGAAAAAACAGCTCCGGCTATTACATCTATCGCTGGCAGTGACTAGCCAACGTACGGATTACTGCCGTTCTTAGCGGGACATTCTTCCCAATAATAACACCAATTACACAATATTGATTCTTTGGCAGGAAACTGCCCGCCACTTTCCTCCTTTTTTTTGATGGTGTCGATCAGCGCTTTGATTTTATCTATTAACTTATCGAGATCCGTTGCACTTTTTACTACTTCCCGTCGAATCCCCTGCCTCAGGAAATGCCAAACTAATTTCACCTCCCGCACGTCGGGAAATATTTCTGTTAATCCGATCTGATACAATGCCAATTGGCGGTCTTTATTTGCTTCATTCTGACTCATAGCCCGGCCAGATGTCTTATAATCATGGATCTCGTATTGACCGTTTTCAAACCGATCAACCCTATCTACAATGCCCCGTAAATTGTATGTACCATCCGGATCGATAGAAAATTTCATATCCAGTTCATTGTGGATTACCGGTGTGTCAAAGGGGTGTTGATTACGGTAATACCTGGCAAGGCACGCTTCCCCAATCCGACGGGTTTGTTCGATGGAAATTTCTCGTTTTACAATAGCGATGCGATCGTGCCAATGGTCCACCCATAACGCATCGTATTTATCTAGCACTGCGTCAAGGAGTGGAATTCGTCCAGCCAGTATTTCATTATAAAGGAATTCTAATGCTTCATGAACCCGCTTACCCATAAAGGCTTCGATACCTTCGTCCTGTTTGTCAACACGGTCTATATATCGAATGCGGAATTGGGCTGGGCATTTTTCGTAACTGGATAGCCCGCTGTGGGAAAAGCGATTGATCACTTAAAACATGTGGAGACTACCAGCCGACACCCCGGTAATATGGGGTGGTAAGTTTGTAATCCCCGAAACCGTTTTCATCATAAAACCCGAAATTTCTGTTTATAGTATAATAATACCATGTTTCATACGTATTGCGACTGTTGGTACTAAATGAACGCTGCGTATCATCCGGTGGCCCAAAAAGAATATATATCATACCCATATCAGTCTTCCATCCTGGGAGAAAAGATGCAAAATGTTCGTTTGTGTAACTCACCCGGTAATAATACTGATCCATCAATTCATTTACAACAGTTCCAGATGACGGGTCACGGTCTTCCCAGAATTGATAAAATAATTTTTCCCGTTCTTTACGTTTTGCCTTTTTAACACGTTTGTACTCTTTATCCGTAACAATATAGCGCATCTGATCCAGTGCCTCATCCACATTGCTGATGAAGTAAGAAAGGCCTGGTTTCCTGATCCGTAGTTCCATTGCTTTTGAATCGCTTTCATTTTCTTGAGTGATTGTTACATCAATAGCCATGGTTAAATTTTCATCAGGTTTCTGATTGATCAGGATACGGCGCTTAAATGTTTTGTTTTCAGAAGTCAGTTTTAATTCCTCTTCCCAAAAAATATCTTTATTTGAATCTTTAGCCACTACTTTCAGTGTAAAATCGCCCGGTTTCACTCTACCCGATAGAAATAAAGGGAACTCCTTGATCTTGTGACTAATGTCCTTGGTCGATACCGGAATCTCATTCTCTTCAAATCCCCAATTGCCAGGGTATTCACCAATGATAAATGGAGGATAAATTGCCAGTGGCTGTAATAAGTCTGTCATATTAATTTCTTCACGGATAATGCCTTTAAGTCGCGTGTCTTCATCGATCAACTCACCAACGACTGTATATTCGGCAGCATTAAGAAGAAATTCAGCCATGACAACTTCTCGAGCAGATCGATTAATTGTATTAACATAATCACCTACGGCTACCGTGGCTAGAAATGTTTTGCGGTCAATTTGATTTCCATCTTTATCCCGTATACCAAGGCTGGCTTCGTAACCAGCGCTGAATCCGTCTTCATCCTTTATAAATTGTAATGACTGGTAAGGGATTAAACCGTATACAAGCAGACGAATATTATCGCCTTCGGTAACGACCGGGTATGCATTTACTTTAAATTGATCTATATTGCGTTTTGAATCACGTCCTTTACGGCTCCGCTCCTGCGCAAAAAGGGCAGCACCTGAAAGAATGATTACAATTAATAAACTACTGAAAAAAGGTCTCATTATAAGTCTTTTTTCCAACTGAACTGTATCAGCCCATTATCTGTGGCTAACCATAACCTGTCACGAGTCACATAAAGGTCATTGACAATGCCAATGAATGGATAATTATATTGTCGCTGAAACTGTTTTTTCATATGCATTCTAGTCAAACCCCGCTCCGTAATGATGAATAATTGCTTTTTATAGACATTTAATTCCTTTAC
The DNA here is from genome assembly GCA_004124535.1 of Fidelibacterota bacterium. The sequence goes on along the minus strand of SCKQ01000005.1, from coordinate 47,731 downwards.
GAAATCATTATTGTATATTGTCGGTTCCGCAATTACTTCCCAGGATGAATTTACATTATTATAGGCGATAATTCCTTGGTTTGTGCCTGCATATAATTTGGTTTCATCGGCATGCAGGGCAAAAAATCGGGTCATTGGTTCAAGACGGTCATTTATTGCGTCTACGTTTCCGACATGCCTGAATGGCAGCAGTGTTTCAGAATAAATATCGTAGCATAACAGCATATATTCTGTACTGACCCACAGTTTATTATTGATCAAAGCAATATCATGAATAAAGTTATTCTGTAACGAGCCGCTTAGTGTTGAAGCTTCAGACCGTTTTGTCTTGATATTTATTTTTTCGATTTCATATGCTGACGCGACCCAGACAAAATGTGTATCCGGTTCGAGCGCCTTGATCCTGCCAATCGGTAATCCCCTAGCGGCATCTAATGTCCGCCAGAAGTCATCTTTTTGATTATATACATAAATCGCGTTTTGACCGCCAAACCACACTTCATTTTCCACACTGCAGTTCCCAAAAACTTCTAATTGGTCCACGTTAATTGCTGTTTCTCCTTCGAACCAGGTAAAATACCCACGCTCGGGGTCAACCAGTGTCACTGCACCTGGATCACCGGGGTGGGTCCTGCCGCCAAGCCATGAAGGAAATTCATACGTCATTGCCTGTACATCCGTATTGGCCAATCCATATGTAAGCGGATAAAATGATTTCAAATAGGGATCTCCCTGGAAAATAATACCGCTGTCAGAACCCACCCACAGTGCATTCGTGCTACTCTTGTAAATTGTCGTTGCCCTGACTGTTTTGCCAAACGGACTGATGAACGTATCAAGATTAAGTAGCCAGCCGTCCATTACGGTATACTCCATTAACAAGTCATCAACCCCTTCAGCGTAGCGTATGGGACCGCTGGACCAATTAATTTCCATTTCATCAGGAAAAGGCATGGATCCCAAAAAGATACCGGATAGCCGGTCCAGTTTGAGGTATAATGTTCCCGCTAGTGCCCAAAGATAATTTTTACTTGAACCCAGCTGTTCGATTTTGACGCCACTGAGCAGGTTATAATTATCCAATCTTTTACTTGACCAGTTACCTTCCCTGGTGTAGGTGTAATCCAGGGATTCATCCGTTGCCGCCCATAAGGTCCCTGTTCTTTTATCAAAGTGGATAGCGGTAATCTCATTACTTGATAGTCCTTGAGCTCGGGTAATTGGTACTTCAAAACGGTGACCATAAATGGAATAGCGGTAAATACCAGCAGATTCAGTACCGATGTAAATGTAAGAGAACCCTTCTGTAAATGATCTGATCGCACCAGGTTTTCTAAATATGACCCAGTCAAATGGATCATGCCGGGAACTTGGCTGACAAATAACAAAATAATGTATACTGACAAAGGTAAATACCCACTTCCAATAACGATGATATATTGAATTGTGGCGGCCGAAATTAGTTTTGGCAATAATAGTGGCCATTTACTGTAGCTGTAATAAACTAATGATCATTGTAATGCTCGACGATTTCATGGATCATTTCCAATGTAATTGGTACTACACCTACTTCTTCGCAAACACGACCAGCAGCATAATTGGCTATCTGACCGGATTCTTCAATGGTTGCGCCTGCTAGATCCGCAAGAACAAAAGCGCTGATGGCTGTGTCACCTGCGCCAGAAACGTCATGAACTTTACGAGCCTTAGTTACAATAGTGTGCATTCCTTTATTGGAAAAGAGACTGATCCCCCGCTCTCCACGAGTTACCATAAGTATTTCGGTGCCTAGTTTCTTTCGTAATTCTTTTCCTGAATCTTCGAAATCTTTGTGGTCATCATCTCCGCCGAGCGCTGACTCAAATTCCGCCATATTTGGTTTAAACAGGCGCACACCTTGATAAGCAAAGAAATTTTCCTTTTTTGGATCAACATATACTGGTACACCGTGGTTGACTGCCTTGGCTAGTATTAGCGCTATGGAGTCCGGTGTTAAAAGACCTTTATTATAGTCCTCAATGATTATCCCGTCGGTTTTGGCTAAAACATTATCCAGGATACTCCCGATTTCTTCCAGCTTGTCCTCATGAATACTGCCGGTTTCCTCATGGTCGGTACGAATAACCTGCTGATTATGCGCTATGACCCGGATCTTCACCGTTGTCGGTCTAGTGGTATCTTTGATTATGGAATTAGTATCCACACCTGCATCTTGCAGCTTATTGGTCAGGATTTCACTTTCAGCGTCATTACCAACCAGGCCAATAACCCGAATTTTTGCAGATAATTTGGATAAATTGAGGGCAACATTCCCAGCGCCTCCCGGAGAATGGGTCACTGTATCTACAGCAACAATAGGAACGGGGGCTTCTGGTGATATCCGGTCAGCTACCCCCCACATGAATGAGTCCAGCATAATATCGCCCACGACCAAAATAGATTTATTGGCAAACGTAGAGCTGATATTCTGAAACCTTTTTCTATCCATTTTGACCAACTTCTGCAGGTTTGTTAGGTAAGACAAGGGCCAATACAAAATATAATATTAGTCCGATCCCCACACTCATGATTGTTCCCTACACCTAAAAAAAGCGTATGATTGTAGAATCCATACCGATTGATTTTGCAATTCCGCCGCAAACACCGGCCAAAACACTGTCATCTCTGGTTCTTACTAAACGCTTCAAAGCTGTTTATATCACTGCTTATCTCTTTAAAGTAAGGTTAGCTTTACAAATATGTAAAGAAATTAATTCCAACGCGAACCGTCTTTAATGGTTGTTCACGGTAGAATATTTTACTTTTTTGAATAATCACCACGCTGTTGTTTCGGTTTTCCGGATCGTACCTTTGTAATATGCCCATTCTCAAGATAGATCAGTACAGAGCAAAACTTTTTCAACGCATGATCATTGATGGATGATAATATAAGGGTGGTTCCCAGGTCCTTATTCATCCTTTTCAATTCCTTGCGGGCGATGGATTCCATTTCATTATCGAACAAGGTGGCAAAATTATCTTGAATCAATACTCTGGGATCACTCTCTAGGGCAAGTACCAGATCAAACCAAGCTCTTTGTCCGGGCGATAAGGAATTTAGGACCAAGGGCAGGATCTGTTTGCTGACACTACCTCTAAAATACCTCTTTACTATTCTATTTGATTTATCTGAATAAACTGATTTGATAAGTTGTTCTACGGTTTGTTTCGCGCTGACTGGATGTTCACCAACATAATATATTTCTTGCGGTACTTTGATTTTACCCAGCCAGGTACGCTCGAATTCATTGTTATCATATTTCAGGATACCCTCTGTCTGTGCCTCAAGCCCAGCGAGATGCCGTAACAGTGTGGTCTTTCCCGATCCAACCGGTCCTAAAATACCATAGATAGTGCCCCGATGGATTTGTAATCGACCGATACTGATAACAGGTTGTTGATGATAGACCTTTTTAAGGTTCTTCAGTTCGTAGATCAGTGTGGCTCTTTGATTCATTGTTCATACCTCCATATTGTGAGTTATGAACAGGAAAGTCTGTGCTGAAAACTAAGCCGCTAAGGACTCCAGATATTTTTCTACATCCATGGCAGCCATACAACCTGTGCCCGCAGCAGTAACTGCTTGTCGATAGACATGGTCCTGGACATCGCCACAGGCAAATACCCCAGCAATGGAAGTCCTGGTACTGGCATCAATGGTACGGATATATTTTTGTTCATCCTTATCCAGCGCTGCATCGAACAACTCCGTATTTGGTACGTGCCCAATAGCGAGAAATACACCATCACACGGCTCCTGTCTAACCTCATCTGTGCGCGTATCCCGCAGGTTCACACCGCTTACACCGTCCTCTGCAGTTCCCTCTATTTCCTCGAGTACTGTATTCCATTGTATAGTGATCTTAGGATTATTCATTACCCGGTCCTGCATGATTTTTGATGCTCTTAAGGTATCACGACGATGCACAATCTGCACTTCCGCTGCAAACTTTGTAAGAAAGTTCGCTTCTTCCATGGCAGCATCTCCACCACCGATAACAAGGACCTTTTTATCTTTAAAAAAGAATCCATCGCACGTTGCGCAAGCTGAGACGCCGTGACCCATCAATCTTGTTTCAGATTCCAGGCCCAATAAACGTGCCGTTGCTCCAGTTGCAATAATGATGGTATCACTGGTATAGGTCTCATCTGCAACCCATACCTTAAACGGACGATCACTCAGATCAACCTTGTTTACATGTTTGAAATGACATTCTGCGCCAAAACGTTTGGCCTGATCACGAAATTTATCCATCAGGTCCGGTCCAAGTATACCATCAGGGAATCCGGGATAATTTTCAACATCAGTGGTAATGGTTAATTGACCACCAGGTTGACTGCCCTCAAAAACCAACGGTTCCAGGTTGGCTCGGGCAGCATACGTCGCGGCAGTGAGTCCTGCCGGTCCGGATCCAATAATTATGACTTTCCGGTTCATATTGATTAATGTTTAAATAACCTCATCTAGAATTTGAGTTATGTCGTTTTTTGGAACAGCACCAACAATCTGGTTAGCTACTGCCCCACCTTTAAAAACCAGCAATGCGGGAATACCTCGTATTCCATATTGCATTGCCACTTGGTTGTTGAAGTCGACGTTTACCTTGCCGACCTTTACTTTTCCAGCGTAATCGCTGGCAATTTCTTCAACGATTGGAGTAATCATTTTGCATGGCCCGCACCATTCTGCCCAAAAATCAACCAAAACTGGTAGATGTGATTTCAGAACTTCCGTATCAAAATTATCATCCGTGAATTCGATTAGATTTCCTGCCATTTTTACTCCTAAAATATTTGATTATGATAAATAATGGGGTGTCAATTTACCTGCTTTCAGTTTCCTTGGAAATAGGAATCAACACCATCCCTTAACAATTTAGCATTAATTTGTATTGGGTCAATTTATGTGACTTTCAGAAACCGTCGCTTACCCACTTTTATTACTATTTCTTCGCCTTTTTTAAGCACCTGATCTCTATCACTGCACTTCAGAGCATTCAGCTTCACCGCTCCCTGCTCAATTAAACGCCGTCCCTCTGATTTACTGGCTACAAGATTATGAGTAAAAATGAGATCAACAAGGGCAATATCATCATCCAGTTTAATTTCAGGTATATCCTCAGGAGTATCCTTGTGAATGAAAATCTGATCAAAATGCTGTTCTGCGGCCGTGGCTGTTTCTGCGGAATAATACATTGTAACGAGTTCCAGGGCCAATTCCCGCTTCAAATCACGAGGATTAACACTGTTATCAGCGAGTTGTGAATGTACGCGCTTCATTTCTGCCTCATCCGCATTAGCGGCCAGTAGGAAATACTTTTCGATCATTGCATCCGGGATGGACATTGTTTTGCCATACATATCTTCCGGCGTATCGGTCAGGCCTATATGATTATCATAGGATTTGGACATTTTGTCAATGCCATCAGTACCTTCGATTAACGGGACCGTCAATATTACCTGTTCTTCCTTACCATGTTCCCGCTGTAGATCACGACCAACAAGTAAATTGAATTTTTGATCCGTGCCGCCCAGTTCTACATCTGCATCAAGATGAACAGAATCCATTGCCTGTGCCAACGGATAGAGAAACTCATGAATAGTTATTGGTGTCTCAGCCTTGAATCGTTTCTCAAAATCATCCCGTTCCATCATTCTTGCTACGGTATATTTGCTGGCCAAATTCACTACATCGCTGAAGTTCATTGCATTCAACCAATCCGAATTATAGAGGATCTGCAAAGAATCAACATCGAGAATAATCTTGGCCTGATCGATATAGGACTCAGCATTTACCCTTGTTTCTTCCAGTGTAAGCTGCGGTCGAGTCTTATTTCTACCTGATGGATCACCGATCATAGCTGTAAAATCACCGATAACCAGCACTGCCTGGTGGCCGAGATCCTGAAAGTGCCGCAACTTCCTTAAGACCACAGCGTGACCAATATGCAGGTCCGGGTGGCTGGGATCACACCCCAATTTCACTACCAGCGGCTGGCCATTTTTGCGAGACCGTACTAGTTTATCCCATAGTTCATCTTCTGGAATTATCTCTTCAGCGCCTTGCTGAATAAGTGCCAGTTGTTTATCTATACTGGGAAAACTCATTTATGTTTTGCCAGTTCGCGATCCATATCACGCCGAATATCCCGTTCTTTGAGCGCATCTTTTTTATCATACTGGCGCTTCCCCTTGGCCGTGGCGATAACTATCTTGGCCCAGCCTTTTTCATTAAAATACACTTCCAATGGTACGGCAGTAAGTCCTTTTTGGGCAATGCTCTGTTTCAGTTTAAGAATTTCCCGTTTTTTGAGCAGTAATTTACGATTGGCCTTTGGGTCATGGCCTTTGTAACCTGTACTAGAATAGGAACTAATATGGGCGCCGATTAACACCGCTTCGCTGTCGCGGATCAATACATAGGCTTCCCGTAAACTCATCTTTCCTTCCCGGAGACTCTTAACTTCACTGCCAGTTAGCACCAGCCCCGCTTCATAGCGGTCAATAATATGGAAGTTGTGAAACGCTTTTTTATTTTTGGCAACAAGTGTTCGATCCATGGTAATAATTTAAATATCAAGATACGAGTTTTCCCTCAGCTAACACAAGTTTAATCCTTGCAAGAATCCTGTAGAACCCACTAAAATCCCATCCCAATTTAGTCGCCCGGGTGGCGGAATTGGTAGACGCGCTAGGTTCAGGATCTAGTGTCCTTTAGGATGTGCTGGTTCGACTCCAGTCCCGGGCACACAATAATCTTATCGTTTTCTTGTTTATACCTAATCTGCACACTGTAAATTTTTATTTAATTCGATGTTTGTAAAGCCAACCCAAGGTCATGATGATCATGGCGCAGGACAATTTACCTGGGATGATAAGACAGCCGAATGGTATGCGGCGGAATATGGTGATCATATTTCCAACGATCTAACCATTGTAAATATTGGGTTAGAGGCGAACGATATACTATTGGATATTGGCTGCGGCACCGGTACTGCAGCCAGATTAGCTGCTGAAATATGCACTGCCGGTAAAGTTATTGGCATCGATCCTACAGCCTCCATGATCCGCATCGCCCGGGAAGGAACAGATGAAAACTATACGAATTTAGAGTTCAGGGCAGGTTGTGCGGAAAAAATACCGCTCGCTGAGCAATCCGTTACCATAGCGATAACCATCAATTCCTTACATCACTGGGAAGATTACAAAAAAGGATTGGTTGAAGTCGTTCGGGTCTTGCGTCCGGATGGTTCGTTCATCATCGCAAATGATATTGTTGATGGTGATAACTGCGGTCATGGAGATGGGCCATTAGAAAAACCCGTACATATTATATCGATTCTTGAACAGGCTGAATTTATTGATATATCATTGGAAAAATATAATAATGAAGAAGCGGGAATTTATCTGATCAGATCTAAAAGTCCCTAAATACCTTCCCGTTTGATTCAGGATACAATAATACCGCCAAAATGTACCCAGGGAAAAATTTCATCACCAAAATTCACATTATCTTCAGATATATCTTTAATATTGTGGAACATATCCACAATATTTCCAGAAACCATTGTTTCACTTATTGGATATTGGATTTCTCCATCCTCTATATAAAAACTATTCTTAGCCACACCGGAAAAGTCGCCATTATCGCTGGGGCTGCCTCCAGAAAATCGGGATAACAATACACCTTGTTTCACAGATTTTACAATGTCATTCAGTGCTGTTTTACCCGAGTCTATTATCAGTGATCCTCCTGAATTTGGTCCCCGCTTAAGGCCGGTTTTATTGGATCCATACAGGCTAAGTAGAAATGTCTTTAAAATACCTTGTTCGATAATGGTGGCATTTGCTGCCTCATAACCATCGCCCGTTACAAAATATCCACCAGAGAGGTCATCCGACAGGGGCGTTGAATGCAGGGTCAGAAGCCCGTTAGTAATTGCTTCGCCAATACTTTCCCTGAATAGTGATGTACCGGCGATAAGCCTGTAATCGGATATATTACCAAGAAAAAAACCAATAAAATCCATGATACAATCAGGTGTAACGATGATATCGCCCGTGAATTTTTCCGGCACTGGTTTTGTCCTGACATGTTCTGCAGATTCTTTCAACAGTCGCTTTATAGATCCGCCTTCATGCAGTGGTTTATCCATGTCCAGCGATGAAAACCCGGCTGAATTAAAAGACGATGTATCCTCTCCTTCTTTAGATGTAAACATGGCTGAAAAACTGTACGATCCCCCGGTCTCATCAAAGGCCACGCCATTTGAGTTGCGGTAATAGCTGGTTCCTGCGCTAAAATCCATAATTGCCTGCTCAATGATTGTCGTGGGGAAAGTAGAACCGGAAAAATCCATAAATTCTTCCATACGGTTATACATTTTCTCCAACTCAGGTTCGGTCGGTCCTTTCGAAAATGATTTGGCCGGCTGATTTTCGGATATGTCATATGCCTCATCTGGCATAGATGATGCAGCCATTGTCAGTACGGTGGCAACCGATTCGTCGATATCTTCCTGATTGATCTTGTTGATACTCAAGGATCCCTTTTTCTGGTCCTTAATCACCGCTAGAGATATACCGTGATTTGCTGTAGTGCGGAAAAGAGAAAATTCCCCCGCATCCACATTCAACTCTCTTTTTTCTCCTTGGGAATAGACGCACTGTACCTTATCGGCACCAGCTTTTATCAGCTGTTCAATACAATAATCTGGAATTTCGGCGCCGCGCAAATGTGCTAGCGACCCCCAATATTGACTTGGCATTTAATGGCGGGACCGCCCATTCCCACTGGAATCCATTGTTTTTTCCCGCACATTCCTCCAGCGCTCCAAGTCATATCGGAAGAGATCATATCAATTGTTTTTAACACATCAAATGCTACACCTGAAATAGTTGTATCCTTGATAGCGTTGCCCAGTTTCCCCCCCCTTATTTCATAGCCCAGCGGCACACCAAACATAAACTCACTGGTCGAGTCTGCTTGACCATTACTGGATTTCATTAAGTAGTAACCATCATCTATTGCGGCAATCATTTCTTCCAGCGTATTAGTGCCCGGTTTAATTGCTGTGTTGCGCATCCGGATCAGCGGTTCATCAGAAAATGCATAGGCACGGGCATTGCCTGTAGGGGTTGTTTCAAAATGGCGGGCACTGTCTTTATTATGCATAAAGCTCTTTAGTTCACCATCTTTGATAATCACCGTATCTTCCGATGGTGTACCTTCATCATCAATATAAACCGGGACAGGACAAACCTCTCCTTCCACAGAATTAGCATAATCTATCAATGTAACCAATTCACTGGCCACCTGCCGGCCCATATATTCTCCAGCGACAGAGCCGCCTAAAACAAAGTCAGCCTCCGTAGTATGACCGATGGCTTCATGCGCTAATATTCCCGCCAGATCAGCATCCAATATTACATCCTTCGTTCCAGCATCAGCGTAAACACCGTCTGCCTTTTTAGATAAATGATCAACCAAACTATCTATATTTTTATAGAAATGGGCTGGATCAAGAAAATGATCTTCAAGCTGCCCCAATCCACCAAATACATCCATCAACTCAACCGGTTCACCATTTTTTTCTATATTGAGGGAAATATACATGATACCACGGGGCGTCATCGAATAGGAAGTGGATCCAGCAGATGTTAATAACGACTTTTCCATGTCCAAACCTGCTAATACGATAGTGCGGGATGTGAGATTTGGATATTTCTTCTGAATGTAATCGTCAATATCTTTGAGGAAGTCGATCCACTGTTTTTGACTGTTCCGCGAAATTTGAGTAGTTAAATCCATTTCATAATGTCCGCACGTATCGGGTAGGATAAACCCGCATTGCATCTTATTACGGTCATTCATAAAGCGCACATTATCGCTGGCACTCTGTACTACGTATTCTACGGCAGAATCAGATAGATCAGGGCTGGAGGCAAAGCCCCAGTTTCCTTCCTTATAGACCCGCGATGAAACACCACTTGAAGACGAAACTGAATTGCCCATTACATCTCCGTTAACCATGGATATCCGATTATTTCTATTCTCTTGCAGCCGCAGCTCAGTATACTCAGAGAAATGCCCTGAATATTGATTAAGATCTTTATATATCATTTTAGTTAGTTACTATCCTTAAAGTGTTAATTGAAACTCACTGGTAAGTATTCCAGGGCATGTAATAGCCCCTAAATTGCGCTGTCCATACGTTAATACATCTGGTATAATTTCAGCTGTCGATCCTACTGATTCCAATTCAGTTCCGAAGAAACGATAAAATGTATCATCAAAACGCATGGTTTCAATCGGCGCTACAATCTCACCTTTTTCCACCCAAAAACACGCATAGCGGGTTAAACCGGTAATTCGTCCACCAGGATTATCGCTCCAGTTTAAATAGTGAATATTGGACAAATACAGACCCGTTTTCAGTTCTTTTAGAACATCATCATGCGCCAGATCGCCTGGATTCATGGTTGGCGACCGCATCTCTTCGCCATCTTCAGCATAATTCGTGGATGCGCCATACTCGGCTGCTGTTCGTGAACTCACCAATGTGTTCGTCAGCTCACCGTTTGAAATTAAGGGCAATGATTCTGGGGCAATTTCTCCATTAGAATTGAACTTGGGTACCAATCCTGAGGAGAAATCCTCACTAATAGTAAATTTCGGTGACAACCTTTGATCATTGTGCCGCATTTTTCCAAAACCGCTGCAGCCTTGCTGTAAACTCGCTTCGCTGATCCCATTCCATGAAAACATATTGAGGAAATCTGCTACCGCTGCTGCTTCAAACCAGGTACGGTAAATACCAGGATCGACCCGTACAGGCTTTCGATCCATTAATGCTAATTTCTTTATCGACCGGTCCACGTAGCTTTCGTAAGCGTCCTGATTCCAGTCTGTACCTGCATAGGTCCCCTTTACCATTTGATGTTCTGGTGTAACAAGAGAATAATCCAAACAGTGTGATTCAGTCTCAAACCAATGGTACTGCCCCAGTGAATTAGCATTACCACGATACATCCTGCCATTGGCAAAAATACCGACCAGGTCAACGCCCTGCATTGCCGGCAGCAATGCGTCAACAGCATCGTCAAATCCTAAACCTGCAGCTTTTTTGACTTCACGGCTGGAACCAGCATTTGTTGGCAATACCAGAAAGGGGTCCTCAAGTATCTCCTGCGTTTCTGAACGCATTCTCTTTATTTCTGCTGCGCCACGGGCCATATCTACATCATAGTTACTGGAAACAGTAATGCTGCTAACACAGGTTCTGTCATTGGCAATGAACTTCAATCCAAGCATTGCATCATCCACCAGGCCTGTCTGCCTGATGCTGGCGTTATTGAGGCGGATGAACTGGCTATTCTCTCCGCAAAAGGAAAGTGTTAATAATTCATCATTTTTTAATTCTGCGAATAATCCTGTGCACAGTTCCTTAAAGATATTTTCCATAATTAGGTACCTCCAAATACTTGAACGTTTTTAAACATACAAACCGGAGAAGCATGGCCAACGCGGATTACCTGGTTTGGCTCACCTTTTCCGCAGTTCGGTGTCCCATAAATACCAAAGGTATCATTATTACCGACCATCTTCAGGTTGTTCCAGAAGGGATTACTGATACCCCTGTAATTGGGATTCCGCAACGTTTTTGTCATTTTTCCGTTCTCGATTAATTTTGCATATTCACAGCCAAACTGAAACTTATTGCGATAATCATCTATGGACCACGATCGGTTACTTTCCATATATACACCATTTTCTAAAGCACCAATGATCTCATCGAAGCTTGAGTTTCCCGGTTCCAAATTTATATTGGCCATGCGGTCAATAGGCGTTCTGTTCCAGGAACTGGCCCTGAAATTTGCCACACCGGGCACACCGGACCGAATCTGGCTTTCCATCCCTCCCAGACCGCGTAACAGGACACCATCCTTTATGATATATTCCCGGGTTGCTTCCAAGCCACCATCATCATAGCCGTAGGAAGCAAACTCAGATGATAATGTTGGATCAAAGGTGATATTCATCAATTCTGAGCCATATTGTAGTTTGCCAAAATCATCCATATTAACGAAACTCCAGCCGGCATAATTCCTCTCATCCCCTAGTATTCTGTCAACTTCCAATGCATGCCCTACACTTTCGTGAATCTGTAGCATCATCTGATCAGAAGCAATAACCAGATCCATTACACCAGTAGGACATTCATCAGCATCCAATAATTCAATCGCTTGTTCACCTATTTTCTGAGCTTGGGCAAGCAATTCCCACTTATCAAAGAACTCCATTCCCATTTGTAGACAGTTACCTCGCATACCCCCAAAGGTACGGGTTTGCTGGTTGGCACCGTCTGCCGCAGTAGCAGAAAGATCAAATTCAAGCATAAGGAAATCCTGGGTAATATCACTGCCGTTAGAACTGACAAAACGAAATAGGGATTGAATGGTTTTTAACAACGCACGAGCACTGACAATTTTATCGCTAACTTTTAATTGATTGTATGCATCCAGCAGTGTCTTATTGAGTTCACCTGGAGTGATGGTATCTTTTTCCTTAACAAAAGGCGATTGATAAGACCCGACATTTGCTGGACGAGCAGCATCGGTAAATTTATAGGTTGCATGCTGGGCAGCTTTTTTTGCCTGAGCATATGCTTGTTTTGCCGCCTCTGAGATACCTTTATCGGTCATATTTGGAGTCCCGTAATATCCAAATTGGCCATCAGCCAACACTTCAACCATCAGACCTTGGGTTGTGAAGCAACCATTAACTTCAGGTACACCATCACGCACAACGCGGGCTGAATTAGTTTCAGTTACTTCCCTGATCCCTACCCAATCCGCAGGAACATCAACTGCTGCGAGAAAACTTTTTAGGTCTATTTTCTGCATAATTTATCCTTAATCTTAATTAATTAAATATTTCAGGAGTATGTTTTAATGCCGTTATAACCTTTTCAAACGCATCAATAATATCTTGTGTATCACTTTCATTTCCAAGTAAATGATTTTGCGTAAGCCATACGGATTGTTGGTCAGCAATTAACTCTGTTACGGGATAGGACATCTCATGATAATCAACCTCTTTCAACCATGGGAATTCATCTGTTTGACCATTGAACACTTTTTCACGATACAATGGTTTATAACCCGCATAGGTAAATACACCTTCCGCCTGCATTGCTTTGAAAAACTTTTCTCGTGGAACATTATTAAAGTGTCCTGCCTTATACCTGAGTAAATATAAGTGGTTAGCCTTCCGGGTGGTCCTTTCATAAGAACCTGTCGGTACCAATCCTTCACTGGTTAACGCTTCGTCAAGTTTTTTCCTGTTATTATCGCGTATATTCATATCTTCTACCACAGTCTGAAGCTGTGGTAGTAATAAACTGGCTGCCATAGCATTGATGCGGTGGTTACCCCCTACAATTTGGTGTTCGTACCAATCACCGCCACGTTGGCGCCCGCAATTATAATAGGCGAAGCAGGTGTCCATGAATTCATCATTATTGGATAGGATCGCCCCGCCTTCCCCGGCACTCATATTTTTTGAGGATTGAAAACTGAATATTCCACCTGTTGCTAAGGCGCCAACTTTCACGCCACCCCATTCCGCGCCGTGCGCTTGCGCGGCATCTTCAATAACGGATATATCATGTTTTTTAGCAATATCCTTAATACGATCTATATCTGCAGGATTCCCGCCGATATGAACAGGCATGATTGCTTTCGTCCGCTCAGTAATTGCTTTCTCAATCAGGGTTGGATTAATATTAAACGTATCAGGATCAATATCAACGAATACGGGTATAGCATTAGCCATCAGTACCGCAGATGCAGTTGCTATAAATGTATAGGGTGGTATAATAACTTCATCCCCAGCGGTAACACCTCCAGCCTTTAAAGCAACCCATAACGCGTTCGTACCTGAACTTGTAGCAATACAATATTTTGCATCGTGAAAATCGGCAAATCGATCCTCAAAAGTTGTGATCGCGTCACTTCCAATGCCCCAGGTAGCGCTTTCCAAAGTATCAAGAAGTTGTTCTTTCTGGCCTGCGGTAACCCGTGGCCAAACCGGAAATGGATCCTTTCTGACCGGTTTTCCGCCAAATAATGCTAAATCACTCATAAACAATACAATATAAGAACGAAAAACTACACAATAATTGGTCTAAAATCGAATATCCAAAGCCGATCTCTGCAGAAATATCAGACTGGCCTGACAAAATAATTATAGAAAGCGACAAATTTGCATCTTTCAATGAAAATTATGTCTAAATGATATGTTGGCACGAAAATTGTAATAATAATGGTGAAACAATTAAATAATCAAAGAAAGGAGTCTTAAATGACACTAGTAAAATGGAACCCAACACGCAGTTTAATGACTGATTTTGATCGGATCTTCGATAGCATGTTTAGCCCTGGTTTGCCCCGTCTTTCTGCTGGACAATCCTGGATGCTTGCAGTCGATGTGAACGAAACAGAAAAAGAATTTTTCTTATCCGCAGATATGCCGGGTTTAGATAAAAATGACGTTTCTGTAGATATTCACGATGGCGTTATCACAATTAAAGGTGAACGCGCTATTGATAATGAAAAATCCACTGATGGTTATCGGATCCGTGAACGTCAACTTGGTTCATTTAATCGCAGTTTCAGGCTGCCAGATAACGTAAATGAGGACAAGGTTGCCGCAAAATTCAAGAACGGCGTGTTAACGGTTACCCTACCAAAGACCAAGGAAATTCTTCCTGAAGGTCGTCAAATAAAGATCAGTTAATAGTAATGGCTGTAAATAAAAAAGGGGCTATTCGCCCCTTTTTTATCACTTTATTATTAGAATTTATTCAAGCAAAACCATCTCCTTGGTCTGCATAAAACCTCTAGCTTGTATCATGTAGGATATTCCAAATAATTACTAGGTCATATAGCGAACCAAACTCTGCAATGTCCTCTCTGCAGATTCTCTATTCAAAGATTGCCCTTTAGTAACCGTAATAGTTCTCGGCAACACCAATGTACCCATATGTTCTAATTGCGAGCGAAATGAGATAAGAAAACGTTGACCTGAACCATCGCTGCTAGTTGCAATTACAGCAAATTTATCATTGCAGCCATCGCGCCAGTTTGCAGTTGTAATTGACACCCATGTAATCGCGTTGGTCAATATAGGTGGTGCCCCACCGTTATATTCCGGGGCACAGAAAACAAATCCGTCCGTACTCTCGAATTCCGCACTCAATTTCTGGGCAGTTTTATTGTCAATCTCAATACCTGGCCTGTAGAGTGGCAAAACATAAGACTCAAGGTTAATTACTGTCGCAAAAACTGCTGCTTCATAATCAATTATTTCTTTGAGTTCCTGGGCTAATTCGTAGTTTTCCCTCCCAGTGGCGGAAACCAGCAGAATGCTCTTTTTTTCCGTCATAATTTAAATTAGAAAATAAGGTTTAGAGAATAACCAGAGATATTTTCAAAAACACCAAAGGATCGGTAAGCATAATCTAGTGTAATCCTTGGTCCTCTCGGTATTTGATAATTAAGACCCACACCTAATGTCAAACCTTGTTTTGAGTCATCCATACCAAGAAAAGCCTGTCCACCCCGAAGAGCAAGAATATCGCGGAATATATACTCAAACCCAAGATTCAGATACTCAACGTTATTATTTGGATGGACTGCATCACCCGCAAGGGTGAGTTTATATAAATCTGATTGAATTAAATCCTTGCTCACTCCTGCGCGAAAAACTAATGGTAGCGGCCATTTCATCGCATTCAAATGCGCATCGATTTTATCGTTGTTACCATACATGGTCTCATCCACGTCATAATCCACTTCAGTATCATATCCTTCCATGGCTATTTTTCCACCGAAATTTGAAACGGACATGCCAATTCGAACACCGCTGTTTTTGGTAACAAATAAACTCCCCAAATCAACGGCCAATCCACCCGCATTCATATGCCATATCTTTTCTTGTATGTATTTAATATTAAAACCGAATGAAAAGCGATCGGTGAGTCGTCGAGCGTAAGAACCAGCTATGGCTACATTACTAACCGAAAAGTATTCACCAGTTCCCTGGGGAATTTTTACTGTTCGCACCTGCATTTCATCCATCGAAACGGATGTAATGAAAAAACCAAAAGAACTAGACCTATCTATTGGCACTACCACTGCACTATGATTGAAACGGATATCAGCCAACCATGGTGAGTGAAAAAAATGCGCTGTTGGTGTCTGAATATTTACCGTACCTGCTGGATTCCAATACAGGGCAGTCGGGTCATCAGCAAGGGCAACGAAGGCGCCGCCCATCGATAGCGATCTTGCTCCAATACCAATATCCAAAAATGATGCTGCTGTTGTACCGACATTACTTACGCTTCCAGTTATTTGACCATAAAGACACGCTGAGCAGGCCATAATAATTAATGTTCTTTTAATGCCGATCATTTTATTACCGCAAATTTCCCTATTTTTTCACCCACATTTGGCGCATCTACATGATAGATATAAAGACCATAGGCAATTTCCAATCCATCCTTTGATAACATATCCCATGAATAGGTACCATACTCATATGCACTGCTGTGCTCTATTACATCAACTAGGTACCCAGCCATAGTAAAGATCTTGATGGTGCAAACCTGGGGTAAATTGATAAAATCCAGTTTCCGAGGACCGCGCCCAGATACATAGATATGTTTTGGTTCCCAGCGAGCTGT
This sequence comes from Fidelibacterota bacterium, assembly GCA_004124535.1. Next base: position 30,941 of record SCKQ01000005.1, on the reverse strand, counting down.
TACAACATATGGATTTGGCACAACTACGATATCATCAAGTTCATCAGTAGCCAATTGATTGTCCACCCATGACTTTCTGGTGGTGAAATGATATTTATCATTGCTGGTAAAGGGCCGCACTGTAGTTATTCTAAAACGATCGCCTTTCGCGATGGTAGCGGTCGTATCATACAAAACATCATCTTCATTATAAGGACACATAACTGAATCCGGGAAAAACTGGACAAACATGTAGGGTGTTTGCATACCCGGATAAGGCATTAATAAAATTGGTTCTTCAGGTTCCCAAAGGTCATTATTATTAATATCATAGATACGAAAAGTAACCTCATTATCCTCCGTAATGTTCCTGACCCTGAAGGGTGAAGGAAGATTAGAATAATCAGCCGTGACCGAGTCGCCAACATCCCCTTCCCAAATTATTTCGAAATCGGCAGGATGAATTCTTTGATCAAAGATTCTGTAGCAATATGGCGCGTTCACACCAACCCAGCCTGAAGAATCAACATTCACACCGATATAATCATTAAATATATAAATTTTCATGCCGTCAAAAATGGGATTATCAGTTTCTCCTGCAGTTGAACTACTATTTAAAATTGGATAATAGAGATAGCTGGCAACATAAGTATTCATTTCTTCCAGCGCGCTGCCTTCAGTAGCTATAATAATACCATTAGCATAGTCCATGGTATAATCAATACCAAGCTGATAAGTCGTTGCACCACTTTCATCAGTAATATCTACAGTCGTAGAGTCTATATTTTTACGGTCTAGGGATCCATACCCACTTGCTATAAAAAATGCTTCATCTTTTAATTGCTCATCCCGAACCGAATAGTAAATAATAGAACTGCCAAGGGCCCTCTCAAAACTTAATGAATAAGTAGCATTTTCAGGTACGGCTGTTGGATCGACAGTCAGCACTTCTATTCTACCGGTGGCATAGCCAGAATCATGTGCTACAAACTCTTGCCCCGGCGCTGATGTATTAGGCCCCATATACCCTGCCACAGGTGCATTCGTTACAACTTTACCAGCATTTTCACTCAAATTGGTCACGTTACCCTTACGGTCAAGGTCAACGATAATTGAACATTCAGAAGGCGCTATTGGTAACAAGTTTTCTTGTTCACTAAATCCCAGTTCATAGAAATCAAGGTCATACCCTTTATCATAGGCCACGACAGCGTAATAGTAGGTCATACCATTATAAACATTGTTACTGTCTACATACATATGTTCCAGACCCGTATCACTGCCCATATCGTATTGTATTCCGTTAAAACCAATTGGATGGGGTCCTTTTAAACTATCAATCAAGTCGAATTGAGCGATCGGTTTTTTAAAGGTATTATTACCATAGGCATCCGTAATAATGTACGGATCAATAAAACCAGGGTCCGTACTGCGGTATACACGATATCCTTCGAAATCTGCGCCATAGATGGCATCGAGTGAATTCTCCGCTAGTTTATCCCAAAAAAGGGTCACTTTCCTATCCCCCGGTATTACAGTCAAGTTGGGTTTCAGGGGCGGTTTGGCAAAATTATAATCATTATCATATATGTTTTGCATGGTAACCGTATTTCTCAAAATATCATCCATATCATTACCAAACACCATTGCCACGGCGAATTTCTTTTTCTCTCCAGGATCCAGCGCAATATATCCAGAACCATAAAGAAAAGTTTGATCAATATTTTGCGCTGCTACATCAAAAAACCCCGGTTTTAATTGGTTCCACATAATTTCATCATTGGAAGGATATATACTCGGATAAGGCGATGCGTAAAAACTGGTTAACCCGATCTGATCTGATTCATCATTATCAGTAATTTCAAAATTTGGTTCTCCCAGATCAGGTATTCCATTTCCTTCTGTACCATCTGCATCAGGACCAGTATAACCATAATGATATTCACCGAGTCCATCTGACCCAATATCGTCCCTTTCCGCCAGCCAATCCTCGTCATTATCAATACCATCAAACTGACTTTCATCAATCATTCCGTCCTCATCATTATCTATTCCATCGTGAGGATTTCCTGGGGATTCCAAAAAACTCCAGCCAAAGTAGACCGGCTTGAAACCGCCATCTGCATTACTCCAACCATCGTGGTCCCATTGGTATACAATATCGTTTTCAATATCGAACCAGGCATCATCATCCGAATAATCACCATTTGTGCTGCCAATATCCGCATCTCCATACATTCCAAATACGACGCTGTCCAAACGCGATGTACCAACATTCGTTATCCAGTAGGTTACGATAATAATATCTTCTGCGGCCGGATGATTCCATTGATAAATCCGCACTTCCAACTCGACCCCAATCCCTGACCTGCGCTTCGGAACCGCGTCGGTATCTGCCGAATCAGGAAAATGTGAAAATTCATCATTATAATAATCATCCATCACAAAATATGATTCCTGGTCCGCACGCTCATACTTACCATATTGACCATTCCAATACCCATCCCAATCACTTTCACGATTTGGCCAGGTTTCCGGCCAAGTGTAAGATTTATCACTCATAGCCATGATTTCCTGATTAGGATTGGCATATCCTGTAAGTGGCTCAAAGCCCCACTGGTACCCTTGGGGAGAATTATCCTTAAGCGCCACTGCGCCATCCGAAACAATGTGGACACGATTGCCATTGGTATCAATGACACTGGCAGCTACTACAGGTGTAAATTCATAAAAATAAGAATGTCCTGAACCATATGGATAAACTCCGGATAAACTTCCACCAGCATCTCCAATACCACCGAAATTATAGAAACGGTTAAAAATACGATTACCGTTGTGATCGCCATATTTCCTATCCGTCACATCTAAGCTTTTTGCGCGGCTTTCAACACCTTCTAAATTTTTGTCTGGTTGTTGACCAATCAGTAAAGAAAACAGGAAAATAATAATGAATAATCTCATCGCTTATTACAGGCTAATACTAAATCCAAGTTTTATCTGTCGTGGGCTGGAAAAAAAGTCCGGCCGCACCAGGAATTCATCCAGGTTGTTATAACCCGGGCCACTGTACTGAGGTGTATAGGTTGGCACGAGAGTATATGTGGATCGCCCCGTATCCGAATAAACTGTCAGCTCATTACGGATATCAAATAAATTATAGACATTCATACTCAATGAAGCCTTCAAGCCAAACAAATTAAAATGATAGTAACTGCGCAGGTCAAGATTATATGTACTTGGTTCGCGAGCATTATTCTCAAAAGATGTTCGCACCCCTAGATATGCTGTTGTATATGGGAAACCACTACCAAACCTAAAAATCAACCCGATGCCCGAATTTTTCACCGGGTGGTAGGTTAGCGATGTATTAAATGTATGCCGCTGATCCCAGTCTAATGGCACCAGCATCTTTTCCGGTTCCACATTCGATTGCTCATCCAGAAAGGCAGCCGCTGGATCCGAAGCATTGCCCTCAGATATAGAATAGGTATAATCGATGTTGCCGGATACTTTTGCAGAAGGTCTTTTTGACAGCGCGATCGTGATACCTTTTGAATTGGCATAGTCTTGATTGATATATAGACCGTAGCGATCACCCGCAACAAATGATTGAATTACCTTGGTAGCATTCAGATTGCGGATATCCTTGTAAAACATGGTCATTTCTATACCTATATCCTGCCCAACCTGTTGCGAAAAACCTACTTCATATTGGGTAGTTCGTTGCGGTTCCATGTCCGCGTTTCCCATTGTATAACCTGCTCCGCTACCCGCTGGTATTTCGAATTCTGGATTAGTATATAAATAACTAAAACTTGGAATCTGAAAAAAATGTCCATAGGAAAAATGCATATGTCCCTGGTCTGTTATCGGAAAAGCCAAGGCAAAGCGCGGGCTAAGCTGCCGTTTAGCTTTCACTTTTCTATACCAGGGGTCACCAAATGCATTACTTTCTAAACGGTCATCCACATCTTTCCGATTATCAAACGTCATTTCCCAGTCAGAAATTGCTGTATCTCCATCCAGATCAAAGAAATTATTGATTGGCTTTACGGGACTATTAATATTCGCATCACTGCCATCATTTAAAGTTTTCCAATCTGGATCAAAATAATCCCAGCGCAGTCCAATATTCACAACCAGGTCATCAAATTCTATTTTATCCTGTAGGTAAAGAGCGTATTCTACAGGATTGCGTCCATCATCTCCATAAGTATCATGATTAACACCATTGACGTTAGGAATTCTTGGGGTGTAACCAGTATATTGAGCCAACTGAACCGTGTAGCTAGTTAAGTCGAGATTCGTGATTCTCAATTCCAAACCACCCTTTAAATAATGAAATCGATTAATTTGACTGATCCCATCCAATTTGAAGGTATTTATCGTTGATTTTTGTTCAAAATAGTCCATGCTATGCCCCCCCACTTCAAAATTATTCCCGGGAGTATAATCTACTATAGTTGGGTCTACATAAAAGAGGTTAGGATCTGCGGAAAGAGTTGTATCAATAAATTCACCGCCAAACCAGTTTACAGTATCTATGGAAATAATAGAGTGATCTCTAAAATATTTGCTATCATCACTTCTTTGACTACGGTAGTGGTTTATGGACTGTGATAACGAAAGCGTGAAAAAAGTAGATGGATTTAAACTGTAATCAACAATCAACATGTTACTGGCTTTTGTAGTGAATTGATGAGATCTGCCATCCGGATTCCATTTATAGGCATGGGAATAACCTTGCGATGCGGTCTCGCTACCGCTAAAACTATAGGCTAACTTAAGCGTTGAATTAATTTTCCAGGTAAGTTTTGCCAAGCCAGTATATTGTTCAGACCAGTTCATTGCAATCCAGGATGAATCATTCTCTCCAAACGGATGGTAAAGCGAGTCCCAAAGCGCATGACCCGGATTTATAAATTCAAAATCATTTATTTGCGGATTCCACTGGTGTGACTCGGGTACAAATATCTTTTGCCCGTATAAATAACCACCATTACGTTTATAACGGCCAGAAGCAAAAAATGATACTTTATCGCGCACAATTGGGCCATTAACTGAGCCCTGAATATCCTGAATCGTATTTGGACGAAATTTATCCAACTGCGGGAAAAGATTATCTTTTGCATAATAACTGCCCAGCATGGAGGATACATTGCCGGAATATTTCGAAAAATCCCCGCTTTTTGTTATAATGTTGATGATGCCGGACATTGCCTTTCCATATTCAGCGTTAAATGTGCCGCTGATGAATTGCAATTCTTGAATAGAATTGTTCTCAATCTCCACTGCCATACCCGCATCATATGGGTCAGTCACAGTAACCCCATCGATCATATAGGCTATTTCACCGCTTCTACCCCCGCGGACGTGCAATCCACCGGAATTAACTACACCCGCTTGTAAGGCGATTATATCCTCAAATTCTTCCACAGGCAACATATCGATCTCATCGCTAGTAATATTGACCTGTGAATAGGTAACATCAGGCTGGACCATTGGTCGCTGAGCGGTCACCTCAACTGTTTCCATACCAATGACACCTTCTTCCAATTCTGCATTTAACTTCGTAGTTAGGTCCAGCTGTATTTTAACGTTTTTCACGAGGACATCCTTATAGCCGATCATTGAAAACTTCACACTATAAGTCTTCGGTGGGATCTGCAAAATAAAATATCTGCCCTCCGCATCTGTGGCGGTACCAAGACCTGTACCAGCAATCATCACATTCGCACCGATAAGAGGTTCTTTTGATGCTTTATCTAGTACAATACCTACCAGTTTACCGGTAGTACCAGCCGTTACTAACTGAAGCGATATAACTGATGCTATTAGAAATTTGTGAAAGTATTTCATATTCAGATAGACAGCCAAATTAACGGTGAATGTAATACAAATATTATATTTAATTATTCGTAATTTTTCAGGTATTTCTTATCATAGCAGTAATTAATTAGGTTGTAAAATGATACACAATTCTATTCTAGATGCGGTTGGGAAAACACCGATAGTAAAACTGGGTAAAATAGGTGCTGAGCTAAACTGCCAGTTATTTGCCAAATGTGAATTTTTAAGCCCTGGTGGTTCTTTGAAAGATCGTATTGGCGTACGTATGATCGAGGAAGCTGAGAAAGAAGGGCGTATCAAACCAGGAGATACATTGATCGAACCTAGTTCCGGTAATACGGGTATTGGCCTGGCTCTGGCCGCTGCGGTAAAAGGATATAAACTCATCATTACCATGCCGGAAAAAATGAGTATGGAAAAAGAAGTTGTTTTGAAAGCGCTAGGGGCAGAAATCGTACGCACACCAACAGAAGCAGCTCATGATGATCCTGAAAGTCTTCTCGGTGTTGCCAAACGGTTACATAGTGAAATACCTAATTCTCATATACTCGATCAATACGCTAACCCAAATAACCCGGATGCGCACTATTATGGAACGGCCGAAGAGATTCTTGATGAATTCGGTAAAAATCTGGCGATGATCGTTATCGGCGCTGGCACTGGCGGTACTATAACTGGTGTGGCAAAAAGATTAAGAGAAGCTATTCCTGACATTGAAGTAGTCGGCGTTGATCCAATTGGTTCAGTTCTTGGAGGCGGTAGCGAAATAAATACCTATCATGTAGAAGGTATAGGGTATGATTTTTTCCCTGAGGTGCTGGATAACACATTGGTGGATCGCTACATAAAAACCAATGATCAAGATGCGTTCACCATGGCCCGTAGACTGATCAAGGAAGAAGGCTTATTGATCGGTGGATCCTCTGGATCAGTTGTTTGGGGAGCTATTGAAGCTGCCCAAGATCTTGAGTCCGATAAAAATGTACTTGTAATTCTCCCAGATAGTATTCGAAACTATCTAAGCAAGTTTGTTAATGATGCGTGGATGGCCAACAACGCGTTTCGTATATGATCAAACGGCCATTATTCTTTCTACTAGCTCTAACTATTGCTTTTTCACAGACAGCGAATGATCGTGGTTATATTTTATACGTTGGTGATGATTCCCCTAATTTTGTGCTTGATTTTCCCAATGGCACACAAACTTCTCTTGAAGATTTAAATGGCCAGGTAACTATGCTGCAGTTCACGGCAAGCTGGTGCCACGTATGCCGGGAAGAAATGCCCTACATTGAGAAGGAAATTTGGAAAGTCTACAAAAATATTGGGCTGAATGTGATTGGCATAGACAGGGATGAACCAGCAGATGTTATTACCAAGTTTGCAAAAGAAGTGCAAGTCACCTACCCTATTGCTCTAGATCCTGGCGCGGATATATTCGCCCTGTTTGCTGATCGAAACAGCGGGGTAACACGTAATGTAATTATAGCACCAGATGGGACAATTTCCTTTCTTACGCGATTGTTTGAAATGCAAGAATTCAATGATATGAAACGTGTCATACATAATTTGTTAATGGATCAATTAATGGAACAAAAACAATCTTTAACTGCAAAAAGACAAATATTGAAACAGCTTAAGAAGCAGCAAACCCGAAGTGAACGATATTCTATAAGGAAACTTGAAACAGAATTATTCAAAGCCGAAAGGGAACTAAACCGAAAAGAGAGGAAACTCGCTTTGGCTGAGATGAGACTATAGTACTTTATCTAAATTATATTAATCCCATTAACCAAATATTCGCAGATTAATAGTCCTTTCCTGTAAGTGTCTCAAATTAATGATCGCCATTAATGGGACCATGGATATCATCGCGATGACAGCTGCTTTCTGGGATAGGACTCGGGCATAATGGGGATTGGACATATAAACGGCCAGATCTATATCGGCAATCACTATATGAGCAAAAACAACGATTCCGCTCAACAGAAATAATATAGATATATATAGATTATCTTTATTAAGGAAAAGAAATGTTAAGGCATAAAATAGTACCGCCAGGCTCATAGAACGGAAAACCCAGTTAGCAAAAAATATATGCAAGTCTTTTAAGGTATCAGCAGGGGTCAGACCTACCCCAGTAAAACAGATGCTTGCAAAACACCCAAAAAGACTGCCAACCCGTGAAAATAGAAATGATTTTGGATTTGAATTATGTAATGAAGGCAGGAATATAAAGTATGCAAAAAATGCGATACCTGTAGTGACTAACGATAAATTAAAACTGTAAAATGACAGGCTATTATCCTGTCCAGCGTAACCGCTGGACCTACCCAGATCGCTGAGGAAATTCAGGGAAAAAGAATACCCGATTTCATGGTGGTCTATTGAATTACCGCCATTGTAGGAAACTATGGCTGCTGCCAGGAGAAAAATGTATAGCCCTATGCTGGCTAAGGGCAAGGTAATAAATAAATTGACCACTCGCTTTTTCATCAGGGATAAATGGTCACTATATTACCTACAATAGTTGCTGAATACTGTTTCAATGGATTTACAGCCGGTCCATTTACAACACTGCCCGATGTATTGAACTGGCTGCCATGACAGGGACATGCAGATGTACCATTCTGAAACGAACCAATTGTACAACCATTATGCGTGCAAATTCTGCTGAATGCCAACACACTGGTATCACTTTGCCTGTATAGCAGTATGCCCGAGCCGTCCAATTCATTGGCGGTCAATGCCAATGTACCGCCTACTGTTGCCAGAGCGCTATTTTGTGGTAATGACAAGTCGACAGTAATACTAGTCTCACCGTTACTGTCGGTAGGCGCCGTAGGGCTACCATCACTACAACTACTTTGGTTCATCATAACAAAACTTCCGAATGCTACGGTACCTATCCCGGTTAATGCATCTTTGACAAATTCCCTTCTATTACAGTAATTATTTATAAGTGCGTTAATACTAATATCATTCATTCCATTATCCTCATACTAGTATTGTCAGAAATCATATACCCAAAATTATATCCATAAGCATCAGGACATCTGTGATATTTAGATAATTATCGTAGTTCAAATCTCCTGTGCAATAGTGTACCGGGCTGGGTTCATTATATCCGAGAACAAATCGTAATAATTGTACCACATCCAGCACATCCACTACGTTATTTTCAGTTAAATCACCCGGTTGACAGTTTCCACCACCAACAACTATTGGGATTGATACACCGATGCTCAGTGAGTCAGTAGTTACAATACTGGTAACCAACGTATATATGTACTCCGTATCAGCTGGCAGCCCTATATCGGTAAAACTTTCTACACCTTGCCAGACAGAACTTTCAAATTCACCATCCCGATATATATTTATCATAAAAGTGGGGATTGCATCACCTCCAAATAACTCTGTAGGATCGTTCCAATTTAATGTTACGCGATACCATTCTGTAGTATCTGCTGTAACATTGGTGACAGGGTTTGGATCCAGGGAATCTGCTGCCATGGTCTCCATACTTAATAATGCTGAATTATAAAGGTTTAACCGCCCGCCACTCACCGTAACACCATTAAGTGTTGGTAATGGATCAGTGCCATCCAAGATCAATTGTTTAATAAGCAAACCACCTTCTGCAGGATTACTTTGAAAAAAAGACGCAAAACCGGCAGACATTGATGCGTGCAGGAAGCCAACTGCGCCAGCAACGTGCGGAGAGGCCATGGATGTACCTGATAGAGATGAAGTACCACCGCCAGTGTAAGTAGATAACACCTGTGTCCCCGGCGCTCCAAGATCAATGGTAGTTGCCCCATAGGCAGCGCCGCTGTTTTTCGCATCATTTCGCGTCGTATTTGTAACTGAAATCATATAATCACTTTCACATCCCGTAGGTACATCGCCAGTAACATCAACGTTGGAATTAATATTCATCGTTGCACCGCAGCTAAGTATACCATACTGGCCCAGGGCATCATACATATCGTTCCAGAGAGAATAATTACCGCTGTTGCAGTCAGCGTTATTAACACCAAAACTGCTGTTAGTAGCCACCACGAATGCACCAGAGGATCCATCAGTAGAATCATAAATTGCCCGTTGATCCAGGGCATAACCATATGCTTCCAAAACAATAGAGGTCGTTCCGGAAGAACCAGCTATTGGCATGAGTTTTACATTCCAGTTCACACCGGCCACATAGACACCATTATTACCCTTCGCACCTACTATTCCCGCCACGTGGGTACCGTGACCATCACTTGGTACAGATCCATCTGAGGAATAAGCATCCCAGCCGTGCACATCATCGACATAACCATTATTATCATCATCAATTCCATTTCCAGGTATTTCACCCCAATTCGTCCACAAATTAGGAGTTAGATCCGCATGGGTTAGCATCATGCCTCCGTCAACAATAGCAACCACTATTGTGTCTCCCAAAGGTGTTACGCCCCCGGTTGCGATATCCCAGGCTTCTGGTGCATCAATATCGGCATCTTCTGTACCGCCGTTCTGGCCTACATTATGCAATGCCCATTGCTGGTCAAACTGAGTGTCATCCGGTATATCCCTACGTGAAACTTTTGTGTCTGGAATTGCTTTATCAACAAATGGATTGCTGCGAAATTCCTTGACAGCATCTAATGGAGAAATTTGATTGTTCTTCAATTTGATGCTTATGATATTTAGACGCCTGACCAATACTTTTTCAATCACATAATTATTGGTATCAAGTATACTGCTGAAATCATTACGAGAAATATCCGGAGCAAGTTTTACAATTATTCTGTCAGGAACATATTCCTGCCCAGATAGTGAATGAAGTATTAATCCGTTAAGTAATAGGCAGCGAAACCAAATCATTTAGCTAATCTACAAGTAATAGAGTTAGGTGTAGTTGATATTTATCACAGGAAATACAGCTTTCTCTATGTTATTTTAACGCTTAATCGCACTGGTTTACTTAGGCGTTTTTTCTGTTCGAAACTGTCTAGCAGCCAAACGCACACTTTTGGCCTGTTTTAAGGGAATCTTAGCTTTCTTGGCAATTATATCAGTATTAGCCTGGGCAATGCTTTCTATGTCTTGGAATACAGTAAATAAAGATTGTACCCGTTTCGGGCCCATACCATCAATGCTATCAAATATTGATGTGCGTACTTGTTTGTTTCGTTTCTGTTTTTGAAATGTGATCGCAAACCGATGGGCCTCATCCCGTATTTTCCTTAATAATATCAGACCAGGTGATTGTTTGGGTATGGATTGTGCGTCCGAGTGACCTGGCACGAATACTTCTTCCAATCGCTTCGCCAGCCCAATGACTGTCAAGTAATCCAATCCAAGTTCACGCAATGCAGATATTGCCATGCTAAGTTGTCCTTTACCGCCATCAATAAGTATTAGATCTGGCAGGGTTGCCTGTTCGCTTTTCAATCGCCGATAACGCCTGAATACCACTTCCCGCATAGCGGCAAAATCATCAATACCATCAACTGTCTTTATTTTGTACTTCCTGTATTCCGATTTACGTGCTTTACCATCAATAAAACATACCATCGAAGCAACCGTATTTGTGCCTCCCAAATGAGAAATATCAAATGCCTCTATTCGGCGTGGTGGTATCTTAAGTTGCAGATCTTCCTGAAGTTGTTGCACCATTTTTGGTATCAACTCGCGCCGTTTCTTGCGATTGATTATCCATTCTCCTAGCAACAGCTTTGCGTTTTGTGCTGCCAGCCGTATCTCCCTGGCTTTTTCCCCTCTCTTTGGAACTTGAATATGAACAGGGCCGCTTCGTTTTTCTTTTAACCAGACCAGTAGCTGTTTTTTATTAGTTGGTACGTCGGCAACATTTATTGTTTTCGGGATGAAATCTGAGTTAAGATAAAATTGTGTGATGACGGATTCAAAAATATCTGCGTCCCTTTCATCGCCAATATTAATTGAGATTTTTTCTCTGCTGTGGATCCTGCCATTACGAATTCGTACAATCACTGTTACACACATATTATCTTGTTTTGCCATGGCAAATACATCACGATTATCAAAGTCAGCAGCAACCTTGCGTTGCTTTTCTTTAAAACTTTTAACGGCTGCAAGTTGATCACGATACATTGCAGCATCTTCGTAGCGCATCTCATCTGCCGCGACACTCATCTGTTTGTTTATATAATTTTCTGTTTCTTTCGTTTTGCCTTGTAAAAACTGCACTACCCGTTTTATCATCGCATTGTAATCTTTCTGGGAGACCAAATTCTGACAGGGGCCTTCACATTTCTTAATATGGTAATCCAGGCAGAGATCTACTTTGCCGGCACGAATAACTTCCTGATCTAAATAAAAGTCGCAGCTACGTATAGGAAAAATCTTATGAACGGCCTTTAACGATCTGCGCAGTAAATAAACATCTGTATACGGACCAAAATATCTGGATCCATCTTTAACTATATCTCTGGTAATAAAAATTCTCGAATAAGGTTCCCTCGTGATTCGTATATAAGGAAAGGATTTATCATCTTTGAGATTAATGTTATAATGCGGCTTATGTTTTTTTACCAGATTTGCTTCAGTCAACAATGCCTCTACTTCGGTCGAAACTACAATCCAATCCAAATCGGTAATCCGTTTGATCATGGATTGATTTTTTGGTGTCTGATATTTGTTTTTTTGGAAATAGGATCGTACTCTGGTGCGTAGGTTTTTGGCCTTACCTATATAAATAATTTCACCTACATCGTTTTTAAATTGGTATACACCCGGTTTTGTGGGAATATTTTTTATTTTCTCATTTAAACTAGTCTTCATGACCCAAAATATACATTCATTAAAATATAATCTGGATTACTCCGTTTTGAAATACAATTGTATTTCATACCTCGACTGTCAATTCTAATATTATCGATATAAATAATTAATAAATGAAGGATAAATGAACATGGATAACAAACATTCAATTCATATGACAATCGACGAATTCAAAAATAATGGCTATAAGGTAATAGATTGGATAGCAGAATATTATCAAAACGTGGATTCATTACCCGTACTTTCCCAAGCGCGGCCTGGTGACATCCGTGGACAGCTGCCAGACCACCCTCCTGAAGATGGTGAAACTTTCGAGGCAGTGTTAGCGGATATGAATGAAAAAATCCTGCCCGGAGTAACCCACTGGCAATCCCCTAATTTTTTCGCTTTTTTCCCTTGCAACTCGACTGGTCCAGCTATTCTTGGTGATATGCTCTCAACTGGACTTGGTGTGCAAGGGATGTTGTGGGCCACTAGCCCGGCATGTACAGAACTGGAAACACACGTATTGGATTGGCTGGTGGATATGTTACATCTCCCCGAAAAATTCAAATCTACCAGTACAGGCGGTGGTGTAATTCATGATACGGCATCCAGTGCAATACTTTGTGCTTTGTTAGCTGCCCGAGAAAAAGCATCAAATGGTAAAATAAATGAGACTGGTTTCGATGGTAAACTTCGCGTTTATACCTCTAACCAGGCCCATTCTTCAATAGAAAAAGCTGTGAAGATTACTGGTATCGGTAAACATAATCTGCGGTCAATTACAGTTGATGATGAATTTGCCATGAGACCATCAGAACTGCGCAGAGCTGTAGAACAAGATATAAGAGATGGTTTAACACCCGCTTTTGTCTGTGCTACAGTGGGCACGACATCCAGTACAGCTCTTGATCCTCTAACAGAGATCGGAAACATTTGCTCGGAATTCGGTATTTGGCTGCATGTTGACGCCGCCATGGCTGGATCTGCAGCCACATGCCCTGAATACCGCTTCATTCACGAAGGTTTGGAACTTGCCCAAAGCTACTGTTTCAATCCGCATAAATTTATGCTAACAAATTTTGACTGTAGCTGTTTTTACGTATCTAATAGAGATGCGTTGATCGACTCGCTCAGCATCACGCCGGAATACTTAAAAACTAAAGAAAGTAAATCAAATTCTGTATTTGACTATAGAGATTGGCAGATACCGCTGGGCAGACGTTTCCGATCCCTAAAATTATGGAGCGTTATTCGCCATTATGGAATCAAGGGAATCCAAGCACACATAAGACAGCATATAGGATCAGCTAAAGCGCTCACAGAAGAGATTAATAAAGACGATCGGTTTGAATTAATGGCACCAACCGTACTAAATCTGGTTTGTTTCCGTTATAAAGGTTCGGATGAATTCAATGAAGCACTTGTCCAAAGACTGAATGATAGCGGCAAACTCTATTTAATTCATACCAAATTAAATAATAAATACACCATAAGATTTTCTATCGGTCAGACAAAAACGACATGGGATCATGTTATCAAGGCCTGGAAATTAATTTTGCAGGAAACTAAAACCTTGGAAAAGAATAGAATTAGTTAATTTTTTTGCGCCAGTTCCACCAGTACCCCACCGGTACTTTTTGGGTGAATAAAAACCACTTTATACCCTTCAGCACCAACCGTAGGACGATCAGATATTACATCAATATTTAATTCTTTAAGTTCTATTATTGCTTTATATATATCGTCTACTTCAAAACATACATGATGTATTCCTTCACCGCGTTTCTCCAGGAATTTCTCAATAACGGATCCAGAATCCATTGATTTCAGTAGTTCAATCTTACCATTCCCAGTATCATAAATATCTGTTGTGACGCCCTCATGCGCTACAGTTTCCGTTCCTTTATGCGAAATTTTTAACACATGTCTCCAGAATGGCGCATTCGTATCCAGATCTTTTACAGCGATACCAATATGTTCTATTCCCAATATTTTCATTTCAGTTCTGGCCAGGTATTTTCATAGTAAGAATCTATAACGATACCTAACCCATTTTCATCAGGAAGAATCAGTCGACCATCTGTTACCTGCACACCTTTATAAGGGTCATTTTCAATAAGCAGGTTACCGTCAAGATCAGCGTAATCAACCTGGGCAGCAAGATGGGCTGCCGCTGTGATTCCGACTGCGGATTCAACCATGCAACCCAGCATTATTTGCAGGTCATAATTACGGGCTATATCTATCATTCGCTGCCCCTCTAAAAGTGATGCGCATTTCATTAATTTGATATTTATGCCATCAAATGCATGGGCTATATCAGGTATATTTGCAGCGACAATGCTGTTCTCATCCGCTATCAGGGGTAATGGTGATTTTTCCCGTAACGTAGCCGTATCATGCAAATTATCAGCCTTAAAAGGCTGCTCCACGAACTCGACATGGTGATCTGCTAGCCATTTACACATGGTTATGCCCGTTTCCAGGTCCCATCCCTCGTTCGCATCAACCCGGATTAATTTATCTGTTTCCGCTCTAATACGCTTAATTATTCGCTGATCATCCTGTAAGCCTAGTCCTAATTTTATCTTGAGAATTTGGTATGGTGCTGCTTCGGCTATTTTTTGTGGTATCAAATTCAAATCACCAATCGCAATTGTAAAAGAAGTTAACGGCATATCTTTCTTATCAGACTTGAAATAATCAGCAAGGCACACCTCCTCTTTCTGTGTCCACCAATCTAACCATGCCGTGCTCAATGCCGCCTGCAAAGCACTTATTCCACCAGAATGATCACTGCACCAAATATCGCCGTCTTCTACTGACATCGACTCATCAGGTACCTCATCTATACAATTAAGCTGTTTTATGACCTGACCTTTTGTCTCACCGTATCTCGCAGAAGGTGCAGCTTCCCCTCTACCGGTAATACCAGCGCCTGACAAGTACACATAAACAATATCATAATATTCATTAGTGCTCCGCGAGATTCCAAACGGATGGGTACAATTCAATCGATAGCTGGTAAAACTTAGTTCCATCAATCCTGTACCCCGTAAGTAAATTGTATGCGGTCAGCATTAGGAAAAGTGAATTCTTTTTCAAATGGAGTGGTTATTGATTCTTTGAATAAATAGTCAAATGCACCAACAACCCAAGTGGCGTATCTTGCCATGATAATAGGCTAATCTCGGAAATTAGCTGGTCTTTTCTCTATGAAGGCAGTAAGACCTTCCATCCGTTCATCATGATGAAAAAGTTTACTGAATTCTTGCACCTCAATTTCCAGTCCTTCTTTTATCGGCGCTGCTAGTCCTTCCTGAATACAATGTAAAGATGATGCAATTGCTCGTGGACCATTGCGTAGAATAGTGGATGCCATTTTTCGAGCGCTAGATAGTAATTCATTTTGAGGAGAAATAACGTTTGCTAAACCGATTCGCAGTGCTTCTTCAGCATTAATTATTTTCCCAGTGGTAATAAGTTCATTCGCTCGCCCAACGCCGATTATTTTTGGTAAACGCTGCGTACCGCCCCATCCTGGTAACAGACCAAGTTTTACCTCAGGTTGACCAAAACTGGCATTTTCTGACGCAATTCGGATATGGCAGGCCATGGCAATTTCACATCCGCCACCCAATGCAAAACCGTTCACAGCAGCAATAACAGGTTTCGGCGAGGACTCAATAAGCATCGTTAACTTTTGTCCTGCTTTTCCATAAATCAGCGCCTCTTCCGCGGTCATTTTTTGCATCGCCTTAATATCTGCACCTGCAATAAATGCCTTGTCCCCGGCACCAGTAATAATAATAATACCAGTTTCTTTATCAGATAAAGCGGCCTGAATCACACTTGAAAATTCAGCAACCACTTCCTGATTCATTGCATTAAGTGCTTCTGGTCGATCAATAGTGATCTCAGATATTCCATTTTCATTGTTGACCTTAATTAAACTCATAAATACGCTCCGTTATTTCCAAAAGACCCGACTAAATATCACAATTATAGTAAGAATCTCCAATCTACCAAGCAACATGCAGAATGTAAGCAGCCATTTACCAAAGTCCGGCAAAAGAGCATAATTATCGGTTGGCCCAAAATCTGCTATCGCGGGACCAATATTTCCAATTGCACTGGCCGCAGCCCCAATAGCAGACTCAAGGTCTACATTCATCAGAGTTAAAGCAACGGTAGTAAAAACAAAAATTGATATATAAAAAAGGAAAAATCCCAACGTGTTACGAATTACGTCTTCTGATATAAAACGATTACCTATTCGTATCGGAATAATTGCTTTTGCATGTAGCATACGCTGGGTGGCTAGAGCCATATATTTGAATAATACATATACCCGAATTATTTTCATTCCACCACTCGTTGAGCCCCCCATCCCTCCAATAAACATTAAACATAGTAACAAGGTTTGTGCAAAATATGGCCAGAGTTCATAATCAGCACTGTAATAGCCTGTACCTGTTATTAACGAAACAGTTTGAAATAAGGAAGCTCGAAAATTTTCCTCACTTATTTCACCATTTAGGGCCAACCGTAAAAATATTATTGCTGTCACAAAAAATATTAAAGAGAAATAAACCTTGAATTCTTTATCAGTAACATGACTATTAAAATTGCCTGATATTGCCCTGAAATGAAGTGAAAAATTGGTGCCGGCAATTATCATAAATACTATGATTATATATTCAATAGTTCCACTATTAAATGCCGCAATACTGGAACTTTTTGTGGAAAATCCTCCGGTTGGCATCGTAGTTAAAGCATGACAAATGGCATCAAACCAGCCCATACCTGCAATGCCAAGTAAAAGTGTTTCCAGCACAGTGATTCCTAAATACACGATCCACAACAATTTTGCTGTTTCTCTCACACGAGGTCTAATCTTATCAGTAACTGGGCCAGGTACTTCTGCCTTGAATAATTGTACCCCTCCGACCCCAAGTAAGGGTAGAATAGCTATGGTGAACAGTATGATCCCCATACCTCCTATCCATTGCAAAAAAGATCTCCAAAACAATATTCCATGAGATAAACTTTCAATCCCATTCTGTAAATGGGGTAAAGTTTGTTGGTTACCTAAAATTGAAGCACCAGTCGTCGTTACTCCAGACATTGCTTCAAAAAATGCATCCGTAAAATTTGGTATAGCACCGGATATATAAAATGGTAATGCACCAGCAAGCGCTGTAATGATCCAGGAAAATGTTACAATGATAAATCCGTCCCGGTTACGAAGCTTTCGACTCTTGCGTGACATGAACCAGATTGGTAAACCGATAAATACTGCTAATCCAGCAGATTGCAAACAGAATATGACATCAGATTCATCATATAACCATGATACAAATGCCGGGAAAAGCATAGTTAGCCCTAAAATAGTTAATAGAGCACTGAGTATATTTAGAATCGTCTTTAAATTCATTAGGCGAGGAATAATTTCCGCACTTTATCGGTAACGGAATTCTTCGCAAATACAAGGGCTGTATCTTCTTCAGTTAACTGCGACGATCCTCTAGCAATTGTCAAGTGCCCATGGTGATTTATTACACCAACTATACTTGCTTTAGGAAAAGATATTTCAGAAAGAGGCTGGCTACAAACAGGACTACCTTTATCCGGCTTAAGTTCAAGGACATCGACATCTATTTCATCAAAGGTCATTACTTGAGTGTCAGATAAGTCGCTACGTATTTGGCGTAAAATAGAATTGACCGTAGACATATTTTTACTAATTACCGAACCAATACCAATTTCTTGAATTATTGGCAAAAACTCCGTAGTCCCAATATGCATAATTGTCTGTTCAACACCAAAATGATGTGCCAAGAGGCCTGAAACCATATTTGTTTTCTCGTTCTCTGTCACAGCAATAAAACAATCCACCATTTCAATGTTTTCTGATTTAAGTAACTCCAAGTCAGTGCCATCGCCATCAATGACCATGGTATTTCCCAACTCGTTTGCTATCCCTTCACATTTATGTCGGTTATAATCTACCAGACGTACATTCATTTCATCCTGCAAACCCTCTGCAACGGATCGCCCGATTTTACTGCCCCCCAGAATCATTATTCGGTCATTACGGGATGAATCTTTACCCAGCATCCTCATTAGATCATGCACATGCTCTGTCTGTAGGATAAAGTACGGCGTATCACCGTTTTCAAAGACGAAATCCGACCATGGAACAATCGTCTTTCCATCTCGCAATACTGCTATAATTCCAAATTTAAATTCTGGATGTGCTCCGCATACCTCACCAACACTTAAATCAACTATTTGACGATTATCACCATTTAACCGAATACCAATCATCTCTAACCGACCGCCTTCAAAATCCATGACCTGAACAGCGTATGGATGTTTTACGAGACGTATAATTTCATCACAGGCTGCCTTCTCTGGGTGGATGACTAAGTCGATGCCAAATTTCTCAGGCTTTATGATCGAATGGCGGGTGGTGTACTGTTGATTCCTCAGCCGAGCAATGATCTTTTTCGCACCCAGTTCATGTGCCTGCAGGGCAGCAATTAGGTTTACTTCATCAACCCGGGTAAGACACAACACATAGTCTGCATTCTCTACCTTGGCTTGGTGCAATATTTTTGGACTTGCACCATTGCCTTCAACAACAATTACATCAAGATTCTCTGATAAACGGGTGCATTTTTCAGGTAATATATCAACCGCAGTAATATCATGATTACTCTCGCTTAACGCCTTTGCAGCGTGAAAGCCTACCTCCCCAGCGCCGATAATTACAATCTGCATAATTTTTTATTCCGCCGAGCGAAACGCACCGAAATTAGTAAAGGTTTTGGATAAATAGAACATAATGCATTAATCATTCTTTCGAACAATATCGACACCCAAAGCCTGAAATTTCTTCTCAATTGATTCGTAACCCCGATCAATATGATAAACACGGCTAATATCAGTCTGACCTTTAGCCATAATTGCCCCTAGGATCAGCGCGGCGCTGGCGCGAATATCCGTGGACATTACTGGCGCACCAATTAAGTGATCCACCCCATTTATTATCGCAATATTATCCCGCAATTTGATATTTGCCCCCAATCGATTCAACTCGGGTATGTGGGTAAATCGATCATGATAAACAGTATCAGTGACAACCGAAGATCCTGTCGCGATCGCCATTAACACTATCCACTGGGCTTGCAGATCTGTTGGAAAACCGGGATATACTTCCGTCGTAACATCAGTAGGATTAATTGAGTTAGCCTTTTTGATGGAAATACTATTTTCAGAGGTGTCTATTTTTGCACCAGCCTGTATTAATTTTTCAATTAAAACTTCCAAATGGTTTGGATTACAGTAGTTAAGTGTAATGTCTCCCATGGCAGCACCAGCTATTAAATAAGTACCCGCCTCTATCCTATCAGGAATTACATCTAAATCTGCACTATGTAGCTGATCAACACCTTCAATAATGATCTTATCAGTTCTTATGCCATCTATTTTTGCACCCATTGTATTTAGAGCTTCGCATAATTGTACTATCTCAGGCTCTCTAGCAGCGTTCTCAATTACAGTCTCTCCTTTCGCCAAAACACCCGCCATAACAATATTGCCAGTCGCACCGACAGAAGGAAAATCAAAACATACCTTATTTCCTTTTAAACGATCTGCCTCGGCCAATATGTAACCCCCTTCAAGCGTAATTTTGGCACCAAGTTTTTCAAGCCCCTTGAGGTGAAAATCAACCGGTCGCGGGCCCCAGGCACATCCTCCCGGTAAAGACACTCTAACTTTGCCAAATCGCGCCAGCAATGGACCTAACACATAAAAAGAAGCACGCATCGTCTTTACCAGATCATAGGGAGCTTCCAGATTATTTACAGTGGATCCATCAATACTCATTTCTCCTGCATCGAAGGAAACTCCGGCGCCAACGATATCCAACAATCGAATCATCGTACGGGTATCCTTAAGGTTCGGTACTCTTTTTAAGGTGGTCTCGCCATTAACCATTAAGGCGGCTGTCATTAATGGCAAAACCGCATTTTTCGCACCACTTATCTCTACAGTTCCAGAAAGTGGCCTACCACCCCTTACAACAAGTCTATCCATTTTTTACGCAATCTAAAGGAGTATCTAATTGATTAATACAGTAATAGGGTAAAAATATTATAATCATTATTTATTAATAATTAATCGTAATCCAAATATACTTCCTATTATAATACCAATTCCATCAGCTATTATATCTAGCCCGCTTGAAAAACGACCAGGAATTAAAGACTGCCATAGCTCGTCAAAGCAGGCAAAACCTAAACAAGAAATTATAATAACAATTACCTGGTCTTTGGATATTGCTCTAAAACTATTTACGGCGAGATAACCCAATATACTGTATTCAACCAGATGCAATAGCTTATCCCATGAAAGCAATATAAACCGAGGAATTGAATGTCCAGGTATGCTTGATACGGAAATAATAAGAAGGATATATCCGATTAACATACCGCGGAAGTGTTTAATCGTCATAATCAGCTAAAACAGTAGGAATTGTATTAAGCAGATCTGAGGCAATCATTCCGCGCATACCTTTTTTATCGCAAAAAAGGTCAGCAGCTTTTCCATGAATGTATACTGCAGTTTGGGCAGCATTGGGAGGTTCAAGCCCCTGCGCAATAAATCCAGCAATCATACCATTAAGCACATCGCCTGTTCCCGCAGTGGCCAGGGCAGGATTCCCAGTTGAATTTACGATACCATCATTTTTGTAAAAAACACAGGTAGGTGCGTTCTTGGCAACTAGAATACCACTGAAATCATTCATAAAATCCGTTACTACAGATGTAAACTCACCTTCAATTGTTTTTGAATCAGCAGCTGTGAGGCGACAGAATTCCCCGTAATGTGGAGTAATCACGAATGGAACAGTAATTTCTTCAAAGAGATTATGGTTACCCATAAAGGGTCTTAAACCGTCCGCATCAATGACCAATGGTTTACTAGCAGCACTTATTAATACTTCAACAAACTTAATTGTTTCTTCATTTGGTCCAAGTCCGGGGCCAATAGCAATGGCATCGGCCCAATCAAATCGTTGCATAATTTCTTCACAATTTTTTGAAGAAAAATACCCAGCATTTTCATCTTCACAAGTTATCGTCATTCCTTCGGTAATCTTTTTTTCGTAGATATTATTTAATGAACTTGGTGCTGCTGCGATGACTAGTCCTGCTCCGACCCGTAATGCTCCATATGAACAGAGCGCAGCCGCTCCCGTCATGCCTTTTGAACCAGCGATAACCAATACATTGCCTTGTTTATATTTATGTGTATTGATTTCAAGTGGTTCTAGAAAACAGGAAATCGATTCATCCATTGCTTTATGCCAGTTCAATCCGGAAAGTTTATCAACAGCCTCATCGGGAAAGCCAATATCTGCTATATGTACCTCTCCTGCTAAAAAAGGTCCCTGCCGCATTGCTAAACCAAGTTTGGCGCATCCCATTGTTATAGTAAAATCTGCTCTTACACCTACTGGTTCTGCAATACCACTGTCCGCTTGAAGACCGGTTGGAATATCTACTGAAAGCACAACACTATTTTTTGCATTAATCCATTCAATCCACGGTATTATACTTTCTTTTACAGGGCCATGGACACCGGTACCTAGTAATGCATCAATTATTAAATCACACCCATAACCTTCATCTAATAAATCACCTGAAAATTCTATCTGCATATTGCCGTTAATACACAGGTCCAGAAAATACTTTGCATCACCCGTTATTTCCTCTAAAGTAGAAATACAAAATACACTCACCTCAAATCCATTTTTATCGAGCTCAAGGGCTGCAGCGAAGCCGTCTCCACCATTATTACCCTTGCCGCATAGAATAACTATGATTGGGTCATGGATATCACCAATTATTTTCACTGCTAGATCAGCAATAGCTAACCCTGCTGATCCCATTAGTTGAATACCTTTAATATTGTATTCTTTCATGGCAACACGGTCAAGTTCGCGGGCCTGTTTTTGTGTCAGAAGTTTCATTATACTCTTACTAAAGCAAACGCAATAGCTGTGTCATTAGTATGGGATATACTAACCATACAAGTAATTTGATCCAGTTGCGGATGATTTAATTTCACTTCAGGAGCGCCGGATTCACTTGAAATTATTTCTATTGCTGCAAAATCAATATTTGAAACAATACCGGAAGATAATAAAGCTTTTTTAATGGCCTCTTTGCCCGCAAACCTGCCGGCAAAATGGATAGGCGGCGCAGCTTTTGAATCGCAATATTTAATTTCTATGGGTGTGTAAATACGTTCTTTGAACTGCTGGGAATTTTTTTGGATAATTTTTTCAATACGTACAACTGAAACAATATCTGTGCCGATAAAATATTCAGCCACTATTGAGCTCGTTTACAATACCTACTATTTCGTAGACATCATTGATATCCCAGTCGGCACCTGAATCAACTGTGCCAAACGCATCACCATAGCGAGCAAATATTGTTCGGATACCAAGTTTTTTTGCTCCAACGACATCCCTTTCTGGCCAATCACCAACCATCAAAGCTTCTTCAGCCTCAATATTTAGCTGGGATAAAGCCATTTCAAAGGGTATCGGTGATGGCTTCCTAACATTAGTATCATCAAAAGTGAGAACCACATCAAAATGATGGTGTAGATTCAAGTAATAAATTCGCATCCATGCTTCTCGGCTGGGAGCATCAGATACAACAGCAAGTTTCACACCCCTTTTTAGGAGTTCCACAAGCGTATGATTTACATTTGGATACAACAGCAGATTTGCTTCCCTGGCTCGTCGATATGCTACTATACCTGCTGCCAAATATTTATTATTTACTTCACCGATCGTTTTATTTAAAAAATCATTAAATACCTGTTGATTCTCCCAACCTTCCTCTTCATAAATGCCGATTATGGTCTCATATGATTTATCAGGATCAATATCAAGTCCAGCCTCAATCATACCGGCAATAGCAGCTTTTACTGCGTATTCTTTCATTTTCATGAAATCAAGCAGAGTATTATCTAGGTCAAATATGACCGCTTTTATCATTAGGAAACTAGTCCTAGAGTTCGATTAATATTAGTTCTGGTATTTTTGAGGATTCATAATTCTATCCATTTCGTACTCAGCAATTCTCCTCCAGTTACGATCTTTGCGCGCTTTCTCCAATGCATTAACGGATGCAACTTTGTTACCCTTACCTCCACACCACGTTGCTACACCAAGTTCAATCCATCCTCCACCGAAAGATGGCTTGCGATCCGTTGAGTTTCGGGCTGCTTCTTCAGCACGATCGCACTCATCTAATTGATTATAAGCGGCAGCTAATCTATACCAGGCCATGGCGTCCTTTTCATTATATGTCGTAGCGAGCACAAGGTTATTTGCTGCATTAGCCCAATCTTCCATTTCGCTATAAACTACACCGAGGGTTGAATATCCCTTAGAATACTTAGGATTAACCTGAACAGCAGTATTTAGAACCTCAATTGCCTGATCATAGTTTTTCTCACTGATGTATATCTCACCCATGGCACCGAAAGCTTTATCATAGGCAGGGTGCACATCAACAGCTGCTCTAAATGCTGCCAAAGCGCCTTCGTTATCACTATTAGACTTCTTGGAAAGTCCCATTGCATACCATCCTTTATAAAAATTCGGATTTATATCTAGTGCTTGTTGGTAACGGTCAATCGCTCCATCACGGTTACCCATTTTCGCTTCTATTACACCGATTTGATAATGAGCCTGGTAAAAATTTTCATCGAATTCCAACACCTTATTATAGGCTTCTAAAGCTCCATCTAGGTCACCTCGTTTGTAGGCCCTATTTCCGTCATTAAAAGATTTTTTCGCAACATTATCTAATGCCATTCTAGCTTTTTCATGATATGGATTTATTTCTAGTGCTTTTTTAAAATGCTGAACTGCTTCATCAAGACTTTTTTCCCGATACTTTACTAAACCCATACTATAGGCCGCCTCAGCAAATGTGGGAAATTTTTCCAGAACAATTCGATAGCTTTCGAAGGCATTAGCATAATCAGTATTGCCCATATATCGACTGGCATCATTCATTAATGTATTAATTTCATTTATAAGGTCGAACTCATCTCTGAATTCTTGATTTTCAGGGTCGGCATCGATTGCTCGCTTTAAGAAGTCCCGCGTCTCTTGCATTTTACCTAAACGAAGATTAAGTCTAGCTAATTCAAGCATCGCTGGGGCAAAAGTAGGATCCATTTCCAGAGCTTGCGTAAATAATGATTCAGCGCGCTCAATTTGACCATTAGTAAGTTCATTCTTCCCATCTGCTAAAACCTGATCGAGTGTCTGCCCAACTAGAATGGTCATAAATATTGCGAGAATTATAAATATCTGTTGTGAGTTATTAAACATTCTTTCCTCCAATTGTGCCGAAGGCGGGACTCGAACCCGCACGGGGTTTCCCCCACTGCCCCCTCAAGACAGCGTGTCTACCAGTTCCACCACTTCGGCAATCGATTTTATTCAATGTCCAGGTTCTGCTGGATATCAGGGACTGATAGATCTAGCAAACGTTGATCTGCTTCACGCTTTAAAATGGATTCACTATCAATGGTTTCAGGAGCACTAGTCAGACTAATTAAGATACCAACGGTCATAAATGCAATAGCGAACCAGGTTGTAATTTTGCTCAATGCAGTTGCCGCTGCACGACCACCAAAAATAGAGCTGCCCATACCGCTGCTTAAACCACCAGCTAAACCACCGCCTTGGCCTGCTTGCATTAATATTACAGCTATTAACAAAATGCTAATGATTGTATGGATACCTATGAGTATTCCTGTCATCATTTACCCCTTATAATTATTTTTAACGATTTCTATTATTTTAGAAAATAATTCCAATTTTAAACTCGCTCCACCAATTAAAAATCCGTCTACACCTTCAACTTCAATCAATTCTTTCGCATTTTCAGGTTTTATAGATCCGCCATATAGAATCGGGATTTGTTTTACTAATTCAGTAGCATATAGTTCAGCCAGTAATCCGTTTATCTGTAAATGGGTATCCTCAACCTGATTTGGTTCTGCGTTAACTCCTGTACCAATTGCCCAAACCGGTTCATATGCAATAACCATGCGATCAATTAATTGACCTTTGACACCATCCAAGCCCTTGGTTAACTGTTCTTTTAATACCATTTTCGTGTACCTTGCATTCCGATCATCAAATGTCTCCCCAATGCAGAAAATTGGTACAAGACCGTTATCCAGAACCACATGCAGCTTTTTATTTAATGAAGTATTGTTCTCATTAAAGATATGCCGCCGCTCCGAATGTCCAATAATTACGTAACGAACACCACAGGCCTTAAGCATACTAACTGAAGTCTCACCGGTAAAGGCACCTTCGGGTTCAAAATAAACATTTTGACTGCCTAATTCGATACCCGAATCGGACAAATTTTCATTCATGTAAAAGAGCGATGTAAAAGACGGGCAGAATATAATTGTTGGTTTTTCCTTATCCAAAAGCAAATTACATATCTCACTGACGAAGGAAACGCCCTCTTGTGGAGTTTTATACATTTTCCAATTCGCGGCAACTATGGGTTTTTTTATCATCACCTGCCTAATGCCTCCAATGCGGGTAGTGTTTTCCTGCTTAATAGTTCCAAAGATGCGCCACCACCTGTAGAAACATGAGTCATCTTTTCATTCACACCAAATTTCTTTACCGCAGCTGCACTGTCACCTCCACACACGATCGTATCAATACCTTTATCATAAGCCAAGGAAAGCGCCTTTGATATGGCTTTTGTTCCGTTTTCGAACTCTTTCTTTTCGAAAACACCCATTGGGCCATTCCATAAAATTGTTCCTGCACGTGAAATATAATCGGAGTAAATATTTACAGTTTCTGTTCCAATATCAAGCCCCATATAACTATCAGGAATAGAATCAAATGCTACAGTCTTCATTTCTTTCGGTTTTTCAATCGCTTCGGCTATAACAAAGTCTACTGGAAAAACAAGTTTTACCCGCCTTCGGCGAGCTCGCGCTATAGTTTCTTCCGCAGTAGAAACCATTTTACTATCCACTATTGATCGACCAACTTTCACCCCAAGTGCCTTAAGAAAAGTGAAGGCCATACCACCACCAATCAATATTGTATCTGCATCATCCAGGAATCGATCAATAAGGTGTAATTTACCTGATATTTTTGCCCCGCCCAGAATCAATAGTAATGGTGGTTTTGGTTTCTTAAACCTTTCTAGTAAAAACTGAATCTCTTTTTCCATTAAATATCCCATACCTTTTTGTATGAAATGTTCCGTGACACCAACATTTGAAGCATGGTATCGGTGCGCTGTTCCAAAGGCATCATTTATGTAGATCTGCCCATGCCGGGCGAGTTTTCCTGCAAACTCAGGATCATTGTCAGTTTCTCCAGAGTGAAAGCGTAAGTTTTCTAGCAGATGTACTTCTCCAGGATGTAACCCGATTGTCACATTAATTGCATCTTCACTAATACAATCATGAGAAAATTTAATGGGTATCTCTAAAATATCAGAAAGTGCTTCCCCCACAGGAACAAGACTGAACTTTTCATCGATTTTACCATTAGGTCGTCCCAAATGTGACATGAGTACTATTGATGAACCAGAATCTAGACACTCCTTAATTGATGGTATCGCAGATTGGATACGAAATGAGTCCACAACACGGTCATTCTCTATAGGAACATTGAAATCTACGCGCATCAGTACGCGTTTTTGCTTCACATCGAAAGAATGTAACGTCCTAATCATTACTAAAATTTTCCCTTGGGGTTGCGCATGTGATGCCTGAAACCCGTGCTGCACCATTTTCTCTTAATACTTTTGCACAGTTTGAAATAGTCGACCCTGTGGTCAGTACGTCATCAACTAATAATATGTGCTGATTTTCCAGGGATTTATTAGTGGTAAAAGCACCATCTAAATTTGCCATACGTTCTGTACTGCCCAGCATCGTTTGGGAAACAGTATAACGTGTACGCTTAATTATACTCGTATCAACAGGCGCCGCGTAAACAGATGCTAATCCTTTTGCCAGCCAAAATGCCTGATTATAACCTCTTTCTCTTTTTTTTAACCAATGTAATGGTACGGGAATTATCATATCAATGTCACCTATTTCATCTATAAGAATTTCCTCACCCAAAAGGACTCCCAGATCAAAACCCAAATTAGCGCGTTCACTGTATTTAAGGTAATGAATTAAGTTTTGTAAAATATCGTTATAAAACCAAGCTGAGCGCATATCATCCAGATAATTTTTGTTGGTAACATTTAGGACCCAGTTGCCAAACTTTGTAGGTTGCATCCCATCCTTGCAAAATTTGGATATATTTGTACGATTGTCCTCATGTATCCTGGCACATCCCACACAAGTATTAGGATAAACCAAGTCCAAAACTAGATTTTTAATGGCATTAATATATTTGAAAAGTGTAAAGATCAACTCGGTTATACCTTGTTTTTTCGTGTCTCTATAACTGATAGGTTATAAGTTTTCTTTATGAAATCTGTACAATTCACACTAGCAGACAAACTGACATTACAGGATTTGATGTTCCATCATATTCATGAGATCCTCCTTGTAGCTAGTCCCTATGATTCTTTCGTCCTGGAAGAGGATGGTCGATTGACTGAACAGATATTGCATGAATACATGGGGATGAATTTTAGTAATGCGCCACGAGTCTGGCAAGCTTCTACTGCTGAGGATGCACTTACAATGCTATCCCGCCAAGACTTTGATTTGATAATTGTGATGATGCGCATTGCAGATATGGATCCCGTACTATTCTGTTCGAAGATTAAAGAAACTTATCCAAAAAAACCGGTTATTCTGTTAGCCTTTGATGAATCAGAGATAAAGCAATTACCAGAAGATTTTGAAAAATCCGCTATAGATCGTGTATTCATATGGTCAGGGAATGCCAATGTATTATTAGCAATAGTGAAAATGTTTGAAGACGCTATGAATATTCGCAGAGATATCAAAAAAGCAGATGTACGCTGTATTATTCTAATAGAGGATTCACCACGGTATTACTCCCTAATACTGCCAATGATTTATAAGGAGATCAGCTACCAGGTAAAAGAAATGGTTGATAAAAGTGCCAGTGATCACGAAAGATTATTATATATGCGCGGCCGTCCAAAAATACTTCTAGCTACTTCATATGAGGAAGCTGAACGCTATTTTAAGCGCTTCAGGTTGAGTACACTTGGCATAATTTCTGATATCCGTTTCCCAAAAGACGGCAAACTAGATAAAAACGCTGGTGTAAAATTTGCACGATGGGCAAGATCAATTGATCCAAGCATACCAATTATACTGCAATCAAAATATAGTAAAAATGCTGAACTAGCTGAAGAGGTTCAAGCTCATTTCCTGTATAAGGATTCTCCGACTTTGTTAATAGAACTCAGTGAATTCATAGTCAGAAATTTTGGCTTTGGTGATCTCATATTCCGCACACCCAAAGGTAAGGAACTGATCACAATTTCTGATTTGCCTGCACTCATTAAGGCGATTCAAACTGTGCCGGAAGAATCGCTACTCTACCATGCAAATAGCAATCACTTTTCTAATTGGTTGGCTGCACACGGATATTTGGGACTTGCCTCTCAGGTGCGGCCTCTGAATCATGCTGATTTTAAAAACTCAGATGTTCATCGGGCCTATTTAGTTGGTCTGATCGAAAATACAATTAAAAATCGCAAAGCAAGACAGGTTGTAGAAATTCAACGAGATACATTTGATCATACGAAGCGTTTTACCCAGATATCAGGTGGATCTTTAGGTGGAAAAGCCCGCGGACTAGCTTTCGCTCAAAAAATGATTCGTTCATCGGACTTCCGGGATCGTTATGATGGAATAGATATTAATATTCCTCATGCTGCCGTAGTCGGTACCAATTCTTTTGACGAATTCATGAAGGAAAATAATCTATGGACGGATGCACTGTCAAAAAAAACAAACAAAGAAATATCAAAATTATTTCTTAATTCAAATTTTAGTAGTGATTTAAGAAACTCACTTAAAGTATTTGTTAAATCAGTGAAGTATCCCTTGGCGGTACGATCATCGAGTCTACTAGAGGATAGCCAGTACCAACCACTTTCAGGGATGTATGCCACCTATATGCTGCCGAATAATAGCAAGAAATTGAATGACCGTTTGTCTGATATTATCACTGCTATAAAGCTCGTATATGCTTCCACGTTTTTTCAAGGCCCTAAATCCCTTATAGGTGGATCCGTGCATCGTATTGAACAAGAAAAAATGGCGGTGATACTAATGGAGATGGTTGGTCAGAATTATAATGACAGATACTACCCAACCTTTAGTGGGACTGCGCAAAGCTTTAATTTTTACCCAGTGTCATACCTGCAGCGCGATGAAGGTGTGGCTCATTTAGCACTTGGATTGGGAAGAACCATTGCCAATGGTGAAAAATCCCTGCGATTCTCACCAAAATACCCCGGTATATTGCCCCAGTATTACTCGATTAAGGCGACATTGGAAAACTCTCAAAATGCCTTCTACGCAATGAATCTTAATCCAAAAGCCCATCCACTATTGAATGGGGAAGAGAAAAACTTATCATCATATAACCTAGAAATTGCCGAACAGGATGGTTCTCTAAAGTGGTCTGGTAGCATTATATCAAGCGAAGACAATGTTATAAGAGACTCCTTATCTTATGATGGAACCAGGGTGATAACATTTGCACCAATATTAAAATGGGTCACATTCCCACTAGTAGATATCTTAAACGACCTTATAATAATGGGAAAAGAAGCCTTGGGGTGTGAAGTTGAAATCGAATACGCCGTCAACTTATTTGATAATCTAAAAAAGAACCCTGAATTTGCATTGCTACAAATCAAGCCCATGGTTATGGGAGGATCGAGAGAAATTATAACTATGGAAGAAGAATCGCTGGATGAAGTTCTATGCACCAGCAAAGTCACATTAGGTGATGGATTTATTGATGATGTGAGTCATATCGTTTTCGTAGACCCTAAGCGATTCAAACCGGCAATGACCAAGGATATCGCCAAAGAAATACATGCAATCAATCAAACAATGATTAAACAACACCCTTATATACTTGTAGGGCCTGGTCGCTGGGGCTCAGCAGATCCCTGGCTGGGAGTTCCAGTAAATTGGGAACAGATAAACGGTGCCAGCGCCATAGTTGAGATAGGAATAAATAATTTTCCAATTGATCC
>SCKQ01000004.1 GCA_004124535.1 Fidelibacterota bacterium | reverse complement strand
TAGCTGTAATACTAGCAAGATAATCAAGGATAAACACTCGCCCATTAGCGGGGTTTTTTGTTTCCCTGCATCCGGCCTATCCCAATCCATTCAACCCGGTCACAACACTGCGTTATGAATTGCCGGAAAATAGTATTGTAAGAATCACTATTTATAATGTTCAGGGCAGAGAAATTAAAGTATTGGTGAATCAATATCAGGAAGCTGGTTTTAAATCAGTCATCTGGAATGCCACCAATGATTACGGTAAGCCCGTGAGTGCAGGTGTGTATCTATACAAAATACAGGCTGGGGTGTTCATTCAGACCAAGAAGATGGTGCTGTTGAAATAATTTAGAAGAAATACTTCAATTCAAATCGAATGTGGGAAAAATCCTCCATTTCGTTGAAGCTATAATTATCATCCAGTTTGGAATTTCCTGTTATGTGCGTCAGTGCTGCAGTCAGTTTTAAAGATGTAGAAAGATCATAGGTGCCTTTTACTTCGATCAAGCGTCCATTTCCTTTTGTATCATTATAACTTGATTGATCTAAAAGAAAGAGTGTTTCAAAGAGCAACTGTTCATTCATAAACGATTTGTTAAAAATCATTAGAACAGCTTCCTGGGCTATGATCGAAAGGGGTGTACCCATTCCCGGGAAGAATATAGAATAAGGATCAAAGTCTGCTTCCAGCAGCGGCAGATCAACATCCGGCAAATATTCTGCATCAAATGACAAAGTATCATATTTTATATACTGTCCAATAAATTCGATACCGCCCGGTAATTCAGTTTCCAGCTGTAATATGGCTTGATAATATTTTGCCTTTGTTTCAAACGCGTGAGAGAAAAACACCTCATTTGCCGAGCCGAATCTTCTCGAAGGTCCTTTGTTCGAAATGGCAGTAGAGTCATTGTTATCAAAAGTTGAAAATTGAGCATATTCAGCCCGCAGGATGATCCATTTTGTTGGAATAACGATTCCGGCGCCCAGCATAGTTGTTTTGCGAAATGAAAAGACGGTATCCAGTACAGACACTGTCTGAAATTGATTTGTAAATACATTGGAGCCGCTCAGGCTGAATAATCTGTCATATCCGCTGAAATAGGTAAATGAAAGGTCTGCAACATTCATTTTTTGCTGTAGTGTAATACCGTATTCATCTGGGTTTTTCGGACTTATTATTTGCGATGCTCGTGGTGTAACTGGCAATTGAATAGGAAATTCAGGATCGTTGATGGGTAATCTGTTTGTATGGTGTAATGGTGAATAATAAAAACCAATTTTTGTATTATTCAGATAATAATCCATAGTCAAACCCATCGAACTGAGCTTGCGGTCACTGCCTAAGTTGAAAATATAATAATAGTCGTAGGCATTTATATTGTCAATGGGACTGTTGTCATCTACACTGCTCCAGGAATGAATTTGCTTGCCGATCTTTATTTCACCAAATGATGTAAACCAGCTGGCATATAACTCCCGCAGATCCCAAGTAAACTCCTGGGGATTACTGCTATCGAAGAATGAAATATCTTTACGCATATGGTATTCCATAGCTAAAGTAGAATTCATGGCAAAATCACCTTTTTGGTGGTCAACATTAAAACTGAAAATGCGAAAGGGCAGGTTTATGATTGATCGGTCTGATAACCGATGTATGTCATAATAATGAACATACCCGCTGTATTGTGTAGATGACTGGGCAATTAGCGTATAACTGCATAGTATATATAGTATTGTTTTAATTTTCATAGATTAATCCTGCAAGGCATCATTGAGCCATTCCATCATTTCATTGCCCTGGGTTTTCCAGGCTCGATCCAATGCCCAATTAGGAAAATCGCCTAGTAATTCACCATTCCACGTATAAGAAACATTGGTTTCATGATCATTGATTGCAGTCAATTTCCATTCACCGGCAGCATGAATTAACCGCACATGGCCTTTTTCAGGCGGTGCCTGCTCATGTTCCACTGCCGAAAATCGGAATGTCCATGCGCTGCTGAATTTATGTTTTATATACTTTATGATGTAATCTCTACCTGAAAATGGAAACGGCATATCCAGCATGATATGCACCACGTCATCTTCCAAGATTCTAGACTTTGTTACCCGCAGGAAAACATTAGGATAATTTTCTACATTTTCAATAATAGCAGATATTGTTTTTAATGGTAAGGGCAGGATTGTTTCTGCTCGACAGATGGGAAACCCCAGGTATTGCGTTGTTTTTATACTAACATCATTGTTTTGCAAAGTCTTCCACTCTTGATTTGAATTCAGTCCAGAAAGATCCAGGGCATAGATCAAGTTCAAGCTGGATATGAATAAAAGTATTTTAGTCAGCTTCATTTGGCTGTGTGTTTAAGAATGTATCATAAATAAATGAGCAATCTGAACGTATCTGCTCTGCACTTAAACCAAATTTTTCAAGATCATATTTATGGGCGCTCGTATACTGTCGCTGGCTTGCAGCTGTTTTTTTGATTTCTGCAATTATTTCAGAAGTAGGTGTTGCTCCTGTAAATGTGAATATATCGTCCATTAAATCTTCAAACTGTGTCATCATACGATCATATTTTACAATTAATACTTTGGATTTATCGATGGATCCATTTGTCCAATCCTCATGAAAGCGCTGCAGTAATTCTAGCAATGCGTTGTATAAGCGATTTAAATATCTGTCACGAACTTCTTTTTCAAGACTCCAAAAACCAAATCGTTTATCCAATACACCCGTTACCAGACTTAAACCGGAAGGGAGAATATTTAAGGGGTCACGTACCATATATAATATTTTTGCATCAGGAAATCGTTTTTGGAATGCAGGGATACTGGTGCTCAATGAAAACAGTTTTGGAATCACAGTGTCATGCTTTGCTGCAACAGCTAAACGTTTCCACAAATTCTCATACCAGTCAAAATCCCGATCTGTTGTATCCCTTTTCTTTGGATCGAACCAATCAAATAGATTTTCTTCAGCAAATGCTAATATGAAACCATAAAGGAAAAAGCCATCAAAATATTTGAAGAGCAATGATACATCATCGGTCTCGATGGAAGTTAAGCTTGTTTTATGCGCTGCGGTAGAATGATGTCGTGCGGGACTTATGATTTCTAAAAGGGGAAGCAGTGGTTTAATCAATTTTTGTAAAGTTAATGAAGGATAGACCATTTGCCAGAGCTGTGCCCCAACTCCCAGTCCTTGTTTGATAAGAAAACGGTGGAGGAAAGTTGTTCCTGATCTGGGATTGCCAACAATAACAAGAGGAGTGATCTTTTTCTTTCTGATCGAAGGGAAAAAAATATGGTCAAGCAGCAATCCAATGCTAACAAGAATTCGTAAGCATGATAATAGAATTCCTGATATAATCGGACTGAACCATTTTCCAAAGGTACGCCCCAACGTTACATAAGATCTAAATGCTCTGGATGTTTTCAAGGATATTTTTAGTTAATTTGGTGTGTAGTGTTAAAGTATATTAATTAAATAATACAATAAACTTAAGCATCAGATTTAACTAAATGACACTATCCAAGTCAATTAATTAAGCATTAATAAATTACGAGATGAATATAAACCGATTTGTTTACTCTTTCCTGTTAATTGCAGGATTATCCGGACAAGTATTTCAAGGCTATACAATATTTAGTCCTGCGGCAGGAGGGCCCGGCGGCGGCGGTAACGGAATGACATATTTGGTTAATAATTCAATTAATGTTATTAATACGTGGTATTATCCGCGCGGCCCGGCAAGTTTAGCTTATCTTCAGAGGGACAGTACGCTCATTTATCCTTTCAGAGTTCAGAACCCTACCATGATTAATGGCGGAGTTGGCGGCGGGATAGCTCATATGGATTGGGACAGTAATGTTTTATGGTTGTATATAGTATCAAATGATTTATACCAGCATCATCATGACATCCAACCTTTACCCAATGGCAATATTCTCGTTATTGCCTGGGAAAGAAAAACAGCTGCAGAAGCCTATGCCATGGGCCGGCAAACGATCAATAATCCACTAAATGAAATGTGGTCTGAAGCTATTTTGGAATTAGAGCCTATTGGAACAGATAGTGCTAACATTGTATGGGAATGGCATATATGGGACCATTTAACCCAGGATGCAGATACTACGTTGACCAATTACGGTATTATTTCAGAGCATCCTGAATTAATAGATATAAATTATGGAAATGTTGGTGGTACTCAGGGACCAGGAGTATCCCATGCTGACTGGATGCATTTAAATGCTATTGATTATAATGCTGATCTGGACCAGATTGTTATATCATCAAGGACGATGGGTGAAATATATATAATTGACCACAGCACCACCACTGCAGAAGCAGCATCCCACTCCGATGGAAATTCTGGAAAAGGAGGAGATTTGTTGTATAGATGGGGAAATCCTCAAGTGTATGATAGAGGTAATGGATCAGATCAACAATTGAATGCCCAGCATGGGGTCAATTGGATTCCTGCAAACTATCCCGGGGGCGGGAATTTGATCTTATTCAACAACAATTACCAAAATAACAATTCTGCCGTATTCGAGATTGTGACACCCTTGGATTCAACGGGAAACTATTTATTGGAAGAAAATGAAGACTACGGTCCGGATGGACCTATTTGGACACATAGTGGAGGATTCCACTCCAATGTTCAATCTGGTGCTTTTCGTTTACCCAATGGTAATACACTTATAACAGAAGCAGATGATGCCCATATGTTTGAGGTAACTTCCAATGGTATGGTTGTTTGGAATTATGTATATCCTGGCCAGAATATCATGATTGCACGTGCACAGAGATATACTCTCAATTATTTAAATCAGAATGATTTTCCTGATTATGTTTCAGGAGATATTAATTTTGATGGTGAAATTAATATAGCAGACATTAGTCATGCGGTCGATATGCTTTATGAAGTAGGGTATAATCCAACTCCTCCTGCAGATGTTAATGGAGATGGAGCAGTGACAATGGTTGATATTATTATTCTCGTTGAAATGGCATTTAATGATTAATCACAACTTGTAAGTATAAATTTTTTTTTATAACGTTGGAAACGATATATACGTAATTCGTTTCCTATGCCTAATACATATTCACAGCAAGAAACACACATCCTGGAAGAAGGGTTCAATGCCATTATGCGCACAGGAGTAAAATCATTTACGGTTGAATCCTTGGCTGGCCGGTTGGGGATGAGCAAAAAAACCATCTACAAATACTTTCTTTCTAAGGAAAAATTAGTTCGCAAAATTGCCATGTTCATGACTTCGCAGGTTGAACAAATGTTTAATAGAATACGCGAAAATGAGAAGAATCCGGCGCTCCAGTTTATAAAGGTCATGGAACATATAGCGAAATTTGCCAGCCGTGCGCCCGTCCAGCGTATGGCCCAGCTGAAGACTGCATATCCGGAAGTTTGGAAAGATATAGAACGATTCCGTTTAAAACGCCAGGATGATTTTTATCAAATACTTAAATCTGCCCAAGAACAGGGACTGGCCAGAAAGGATTTGGACATGAAAAAAGTAGCCACCGTATTTATCAATATGGTCAATAACACTTTTCAGCCTGAATTTTTCTTGGCCAATGATCTGGCAGTAGGTGAAACGATCAACGGGTTTGTGACGATAATCTCGCGGGGCTTATTTAATGAAAAAGGAATGGAAGCCATTAATAAATATCAAGGAAGAAAAAAAAATTAAAATGAAAGCACACCCTATTAAACGCTGGATTATCAGCCAGTCTCTGAACCATCCCAAACGGACGATTATCTTTTCGTTGATTATAACAGCCCTCATGGCCTCGGGCTTACGGTTTTTCTATATCGAAGAAGACATGATGAAACTTTTACCTGAAAATATGGAATCCCGTAAAACCTGGGAAACCATAAAGGATGAGTTTGGCAACACAGAAATGATCTACATCGCGTTTGGCAATAAAGACAAATCCGTGTTCAATGACAAATTAATTGCGGATCTTTGGGATTTTAAGGAAACGCTGGAATCAATTCCTGAAATTGAAGAAATAAACAGCATGATCAATATGAACAAATTGCAAAGTGAAGATGGATTTCTGGAAGTAGAAGATCTTGTGCAATCTAGAGATTTGAATGCAGATCAGATTTCAGAGATAAGATCCTATTTGGACAAATATCCGGAATTGAAGTTGCGGGTTGTAAGCCAAAATAATGATTATGTAAATATTATTATTAAATCGTATAACGATGTTCCATCAGATGCTGTTGCCAGGATAATCGATGCTGCCGTGGAAGAATTAAATGACTATGAAGTATTTATTGGCGGAGTGCCTTATGTGAATGGTGTGGTTTCAGCATTGATCCGTGAAGATGTAGCAGGTCTGGTCAGCATCGGAATGCTCATTATGATCTTGATCCTTTTGTTTAGCTTGAGAAGTTTTCCTGCGGTACTTATGGTATTGTCGGTTATTTTCTTTTCATTGATTGCCATGATGGGCAGTATGGGCTGGGTGCTGGAAATTACAGGTTCGAGGCGTTTTGTATTCAGCCTGATCAATACATCCATGCCTATCATCTTGCTAACTATTGCGAATTCTGATGGTGTTCATATCATTACCAAGTTTTTCAAAAAACTCAGGCAATCAGGTGATACACAGCTTGCAGTTGAACAAACCATGGATTCACTTACTTTGCCCATCTTCCTTACCAGTATCACTACTGCTGCCGCATTCTTGTCAATGATTTATTCACCATTGGAAGTTCAGACAGGGTATGGAGTGACGATCGCTATAGGTATTCTTTGGGCCTTGGTTCTTTCATACACACTGTTGCCTTCATTGCTGGTTTTAAAAAAATGGAATCTTGATTCGAAAGCAGTCAGAGAAACCAGCTTTCTGGAAAACGTTATAGATAGATTCGGCAAAGGAGTTTTGGAAAATCCAAAACGTGTCTTGAGTTCTGGTTTAATTCTGGTATTCATAGGACTCATTGGCATTAATTGGCTCAGTGTGGAAGTCAATATGCAATCATTTTTTAAAGAAGGTACCCTCATCAGGGAAACCATGAAATTTCTTGATCGGGAAATGATCGGGACCCTAGATATGCAGTTCCGGTTTGAAGGTGATATGAAAGAACCTGAAACACTGGCCAAAATAGAAAAACTGCAGAATAAAATGGAAGAAAATCAGAAGGTTACAACATCCATGTCCATTGCTGATGCTATTAAACAAATGCATCGAACTGTGATGGATGACGATCCTGACTACGAAACCATTCCGGATACGCGTGGGAAAGTAAATAACCTTTTTACCTTGTATGCCATGTCTGGAGATCCAGATGATTTTAGCTCCCTTGTTGATTATGAATATTCTTCAGGGCTCATGACAACATTCATGCGCAATATGACATCCTCTCTGATTATTGAATATGTGGAATCCACTCATGATTTTATTGCAGACTCACTTGAAGCCACCGATAAGATCACCGTCACTGGCATGCTGGTCGTTTTCAGGGACCTCATTACGTTGATCATACGATCTTCAGCTATCAGTATTTCTATCTCTATTGTATTGATCGCCCTTATTGCAGGATTCTTTTTTAAACGCATACTCTGGGGATTATTGGCTGTCGTCCCATTGACATCGGCGGTGATCCTAAACTTTGGATTTATGGGTATTTTTGGAGTGGATTTAAACCATATTACCGCTATCCTGTCTTCTATTATTATTGGCGTTGGTGTGGATTTCGCCATCCACTATATTTCTCAATATAGGCGTTTGGTCAAACAAAAAGTGAGTGTAGATGTTTTGAGCAGGGAAGTTGTGGATGATGTGGGTTATCCTATCATATTGGATGCATTGTCCAACATGGCTTTTGGGGCATTGTTGTTTTCGCAATTTTTACCTATTCAGCATATGGGCGGGCTTATGGTTTTTGGAATGATATCGACGTCTGTAGGCACGTTGACAATATTAGCAACCACAGCAGAATTGTTAAAACATAAACTAATTAAACTCTAGAGGTCAGTATGAAAAAATTCATTTTTGGAATCATTAGCATATCATTTGTACTTGGTCAGACCGGTTATGAAATAGCCAAGATGGTTGATGAAAAACCAACTCCGAAAGATTTATCCAACAAAACCAAGATGGTATTGACGAACTCCAAAGGAAAATCCAGAACAAATGCTATGGTATCAAAATCCACCGATGGCAATAAAAAACAGATTATCTGGTTCATAGAGCCAAAGGATGATAAAGGTGTGGCGTTTCTCAAAATAGAGCATGATGATAAGGATGATGAAATGCGCATGTGGCTGCCAGCATTTAAAAAGGTGCGCAGAATTTCATCGAAGAAAAAAGGAGACTCGTTTATGGGCTCTGATTTGAGTTATGAAGATCTTTCCAGCCGTGAACTTGATGAAAATAAATATAACCGCCTTGATGATGAGCATGTAGATGAAGTTGATTGTTATGTGTTGGAAATCATTCCTAAACCTGAAGCAAAATCAACCTATACAAAACATATTTCCTGGATAGCTAAAGATGGTTTGTATGGTGTAAAAGAAGAATCGTTTGATAAACGTGGGGAACTAAAAAAGAAAAAATCGTTTACGTTTCAAAAACTAAAGAATTATTATGTTATAAAGAAAGTGTTTGTGGAAGATGTCCAGAAAAAGCATTCAACTGAAGTGACATTTTCCGATGTTCAAGTGGATACTGGAATTGATGAAAATTTATTCCAGGAAAAGAATCTAAAACGTTTACCACACAACTAAATGAAACGATTATCTTTTCCCTTTCTGCTGATTTCTTTGGTTAGTGGACAATGGAATTATTCAGGTTCATTCCAACCGATCACTATGCACCGGACCTCTGATCTCTCCAATATATCTCTACCATTTAGGATCGCAGAACTTGAAGTAGGATTTTCAAAAGGAGATTTTGATTTTATAACAAGTTCCGCAGTTGAATTTAGATGGACTGGAGGCGATCCAAAGATTGACTACCGGGAAGCGTATTTAATTTGGTATCCCAGTTGGGGAGAAGTGAAAGTGGGTAAACAAATCCACGCCTGGGGCGCTGTGGATGGCAACAATCCCACGGACAATCTCAATCCTTATGATTATTATTATATGTTTTTAGCAGGGGCTGACCGGAAAATTGGTACTTTGTCCGCTTCCGTGAAATATTACTGGAATGACTGGCAGTTGGAAGCGGTGGTCATACCGGAACACGAACCCAATCGATATCCGTTTGGCGAAGATGATTTTCCCATAGCGATGGATGATCCTGGTTATTTCTTGACTGCTGGAGAAACAATGGCGGAATATGGCATGCGTGTGCAAACCACTATGGGCAATAGCGATATCAGCCTATCCTATTTTTCTGGACGAGACAGGGGATTTTCTTTAATTGGCTACAATTATTACATCGATTGGGCAGCACCTGTACTCACTTACCGAAAAACGAATATCATTGGAATTGATATTGTCACATTTTTCGGAGATTTAACAGGGAGAACTGAGGTCGGTTATTTTAATACTAATAATGACCATACTACTGATATAAAAACGTTCTATGATGCTGCTTATGTCCAATTTGCTTCCCAATTAGAATACACAACCACGAATGACATAACGTTAATGATTCAACTAATCGGTAATGATGTACTGGCAGTAAATGGCTCTACTTATGCATATGATGAAAATGGCAATCCTATAGAATTGATAGCTATGGATGAAGATGAACTTCAACAGGGCATGGGCACTCCCTTTGCCATGTTCACGGATTTAGGCATGTTTTTGTCAGCCACAGGAAATTACTGGGACGATGCTTTGGAAATCAGAATAAATACATTTATGGACTTGGAAGACAATCAAGCTATGCTGGGTGGCGGTGTATCTTATTCGCCTGTTGAAAATTTGGATCTTGAGTTATCGATTACACAATTTTATGGAGCAGAGGGAACCCAATTTAAAACGATGGAAGATTTTTCACATATTCAAATCGGATTGAAATATAGTTTCTGATATTCATTAAAGTAGTTATTTGTTAATTTCTATCTTATGATTATAATTCATAAGATAAATAGAACATAAAAATCATTTCTATAAAGTGTAATGCACAATTTATCGATCAAAAATCCAGGGAGATAGTAACATGAAGAAGATACAGAGAATTTTTATATCCTTAATTTCACTGTTATGTTTTATGAGTTTCTCTTTGTTGGCTCAAGGTGTTACTACATCTGAACTTGCAGGTAGCGTCTCTGAAGCAGATGCCGCAGGTCTTGAAGGAGCTAACATTGTTGCCACCCATGAACCCAGTGGTATAACCTACGGTACTACTTCACGCAGCGGTGGTGTTTTTAATATACCCAATATGCGTGTGGGTGGACCATACACTATAACGGTGTCATATATAGGTTACAAAACAGAAACTGAATCGAATGTTACCTTAAATTTAGGATCATCAGCACGACTGAATTTCACATTACAACAGGAAGCCATCGAAATGGCTGGCGTGGAAGTTGTAGGTGAGCAAGATGATGTGATGAACAGCGGCCGTACAGGAGCAGCTACATACATTGGAGCAGATCTGGTTGCGGCCATGCCATCCATTAAACGAAGTACAAGAGATCTAACGCGACTCGATCCTCGCAGTGATGGCAACTTCAGTTTCGGTGGACGTAACTGGCTTTACAATAATATTTCACTCGATGGTTCTTATTTTAACAACCCCTTTGGTCTGGATGATCCGG
Organism: Fidelibacterota bacterium; assembly: GCA_004124535.1. The sequence continues at coordinate 62,835 of SCKQ01000004.1, read as the reverse complement.
CTCCCGGGGGTCAGACCAATTCAGAGCCGGTTTCTTACGACGCTGTGGAACAGGTCCAGGTTTCCATCGCACCTTTTGACGTAAGAGAAGGCGGTTTCACAGGTGCCGGTATTAATACGGTAACGAAAAGCGGAACCAATGACCTGCAAGTTTCAGTATACAGTTATGCGCGGAACGAAAGTTTTGTCGGAAATAAAGTAGGTGATGCTGAAGTGGTCGCAGACCCTTCATTGGAGTTCAGCCAGTCCGGTATATCGGTTAGCGGGCCCATCATTCCTAACAAATTGTTCTTTTTTATTAATATGGAGAATGAACACCGCAATGATCCTGGAACCAATTATTATGCTGATAAAAGTTCCAGAGTTGAAGGTTCAGTCATGCAGCAGATCAGCAATCGTATGAAGGACGTCTATAACTATGATACTGGTCCCTGGGAAGGATATACACATAATACTGATAATGTAAAATTCTTGGCTAAATTAGACTGGAATATCAGCGATCAGCATAACTTGACACTACGCTATAACAAACTGGATGCTTCTCGGGATCTTCCTCCCCATGGTTTCGTGTTGAGCTATAACAATACTGGCCGCGGCCCCAATGCATCAAGTTTACCTTTTAAGAATTCCGGCTATGAGATCAATAATAAACTGGATTCTTATGCATTGGAGTTGAACAGTATGTTCAGCAGTAAAATTGCAAATCGCTTTTTTATCAGTAAGAATAAGTTTCGGGATTATCGTGTACCTTTCAGTGTGGACTTCCCCACGGTTGAAATTGGTGAAGCTGGTGCAACCTATACAACAGTTGGTCATGAACCATTTTCCATTCACAATATCCTGGACCAGGATGTTCTGCAGGTCTCGAATAACCTGACCTATTATATGGGTCAGCACGCTATTACAGCCGGGTTTAATTATGAGAGTTTTAAATTCTTTAACTCTTTTAACATTTTCCGGCATGGTGTGTTTTTCCTGCCATACTTCTTATTTGATATTGGATTCATTTTGGGTGGAACAACATTCCCCGATTTGGATACCTTTTTTACTCAAACCCATCCGGACAGCAATTACATAAAGTTCAATGATGCAGTTGGATCAGGTCCATATAAAGGAGAAAAAATCGATGTTGCGCAAATGTCTTTTTATGTTCAGGATGAGTTTGCATTGAATAAAAATCTCAATGTGACTGCAGGTGTAAGAATAGACATTCCAAAGTACAATAATAGCCCTGTTGAAAATCCATTTTCTACAGGATTGACTTTACTTGATGAAAATGATGAGCCCGAAACAATTGATCAGGCTGCATTACCAAGTGATGATCCTATCTTATCTCCACGTGTTGGTTTTAACTGGGCTAATGACGACCGCTCACTTCAGGTTCGAGGTGGATTTGGAGTATTTACAGGTAGACTGCCATTTGTTTGGGTAGGGAATATCTTTTCCAATCCCGGAGCGAATCCAAATATTCCTGGAGACGGTAGCAATCCTGACCATGAAACAGATGATGGAACAGATCGTGTTGGATATGAAGGACTTCCATCAGTTTTACAACAATCATATGATCTAAATTCAATGGTGACCGATTTTAAATGGCCGCAAGTACAGACCATAAACCTGGCAGTGGATAAAGCGCTTCCGGGTGGAATGCTGGCCACGGTTGAATTAGTTCAAAGTTCAGATAAAAACGCTATTTATATGCGCAATGCAGATTTGGTTGAGCCAGTAGGTACACTGGCTGATGGTCGGCCATATTATACAACGTGGGTGCCTGATAATTATGGCGGATTAGCTGCTGACTTCGAGCTTAATGATGACGGTGGTGCTGGTGTCTACGTTATAGACAATACTGATGAAGGTTCAAGTATGACGCTTACGGCACAATTGCGCGGTAAGAATAAAGGTATCAACTGGAGTGCTGCCTATACTTATCTAGACTCCAAAAATAACCTGCAATCCACAGAAATTGCATCGGTCCTTTATTCAAGTCAACCTGTTCAAGGCGATCCGAACAAACCCCGTTTAGCTCCGTCTCAATTCGGTATGAAGCAACGCATCATTGTCACAGCCTCTCATCGCCACGAATGGAGTAAATCCATGGCAACCAATTTTGGAATGTTCTTTGAAATGGGCGAGGGCAACCGCTATATTTATTCCGGTGGGAATCGCTATTCCCATGTTTATTCCGGTGATGTGAATGGAGATGGATTTGGCGGCAATGACCTCATTTACATTCCAGAAAATGAAAGTGATATCAACCTGACCAATTCATCTGATTGGGCTCTTTTGGATGCATTTATTAAGCAGGATCCTTACTTGAGTGAGAACCGGGGTAAGATTGCCGAACGTAATGGTTTGTTGAATCCGTGGTTCAGCAATATTGACCTGCGTATCAATAATGAATTCGAAGTCGTTGGGCGTAAAGTAGAAGTGAGCCTGGATATCATGAATGTTGGAAATCTAATCAGCTCCAGCATGGGTGTCCGCAAGATCGCAAATGCCTCTGCTACATCTCCCCTGACACTGGATAGTTGGACTGACGATGGTGAACCTGTTTTCAGCTTCAATGGTGCAACAGAGACATTCTCGGATGATTTCGGTGAATTTTCCCGCTGGAGAATGCAGCTGGGATTAAGGATTTCACTATAAGATCTGTTATTGTTAACTATAAAAAAGGCCGCTCGTTGAGCGGCCTTTTTTATTTGGACTCGATTAAATGTTATTCTTTATATCCAATTGCATCAAAGGGATTCACCAGGGTTGTAGTAATATTTTTTAGATGAGCACCAATGCGCTTCAAATAACGGGCATAGAGGGCAATTGAAGCTGTTCGTGCTTCACTGCCAAAATGGAGTTCATCTTTAAGAATACCGTTTACGATTGCATCTGATTTACCGGTCATTTGTTCTTTATATCCCTCCATGAGCGATTTCGCAATTTCAACATCTTGAGCTTGAATTGCCTGTATTGTTTTTTCAAAACGACTTTTTGCTTCTTCTTCGATCATGGCTAAATCTTCTGATATTTCGGAAGATTTTATTGATTGATCATGGTTGATGGCTAAATCTAGGATATTCTTGCAGTAATCACCAATCCGTTCAATATCCACCACCATATTTATTAGTATAAGCCCGTCTGCCATATTGGATGTGTCCTGTTCCACTGCGTAATGAGTTAATACTTTGCGCCTAACATCCCGCTGATATTCATTGATTTCCTTATCGCGCTTTTTCAATGCTTTCAATGTGTCAATATTTTCTCCATTTCGCAGATAGATCAGCGCTTGCTGGAAAATTTCATGGGAAAGATTCAGCATTTTATAGGACTCATCCCAGGACTGGGAAAGCAGATCATCTGCTTTCCATAAATTGATAACGTCTTTGAATAGTGACATGGTTTACCTCACGAGGAAAATTAAGGTTAATGGAACGATGAAAAACACAACCAATATGTAGATGATTGGATAAATTTTATTTTGTATCGCTATTTCTGTAAACCACTTTGCTGTTATGATAGGTATATTTCGAACTCTTTCAATTGGCCAGATGATGGCAATGCCAAAAATATTAAATATCAAGTGCGAAAAAGCGACAGCCAGAGGAGCAATCGTGCCGGAGACTAGACTGGCCAGAAGTGCAGTTATAGTAGTACCAATATTTGCACCAAGTGTATAGGGGAAAATCTGTTCAAGCCGTAAAATACCTGCACCTGCCAGGGGAACGACTAGGGAAGTTGTAATTGAGCTGCTCTGCACGAGAATCGTTATAAATACACCGAATAACATGGCACGTCCAGCTGTTTTGAAAATGTGGCTGTCAAAAAATGCTTCCAGTTTATGTATGACAAGGCTACGTATCAATTTGCTTAAATAACGTAAGGAAAGGAATAATAATAAAAAAGCGACGATTAATAATAGCCAGTTATAATTAATGATTTCCTGTTGTTTGAAAAGTTCTTTCACCCAGGCGACTGCTGGATCAGTGATTAATTTGATGGGGCTATTGAACGAAAAAGATTCTGACCCAACTAAAAGTTCTGCTAACCAGCTTGCGCTTTTGCTGATCAAGCCAAATGCCATTTCCATTGGGAAGAGGATTAATACAGACATAACATTAAAAAAATCATGAACAATTGAAGCAGAAAAAGCCCGGCGAAATTCGTTTTTGTTAACGATATACCCCAGTGATACAATTAAGTTGGTAATACTTGTACCAATATTGGCACCCATGATATAAGGGACAGCGGCGGCCACAGCAATGCGAAAATCATCGCCAAACGTTCCAGCGGCAACCATACCCACAACCAATGATGTTGTCGTTGAAGAGCTTTGAATTATACTTGTGGCGAGAATACCGATAAAAAGGCCAATGAGCGGGCCGGCGTTGCTTTGGATCAGCTGTACTGCAAATTCTTTACCCATACCTTTAAAGGCGCTGCCAATCATGCCGATGCTAACCAGGAATAAGTATAGGATAGCAAAAATAGCTATCGTTTTTAGGATGGTTTCGCCGTGAGGCGGGTTGCTTGTGCTCGCTGTTTTTGAGTCCATTATCCGTAAGGAATCAGAACATAAAGTTAAATATGAAAATGTATTTTATACAGTTAACAAATTGTAAACATATCTATTAATTACGCAGCGGTTTCCCTTTCTTTAACATAAACCGTATACGATCTTGGGTTAAGGATTCACCTGCGAGGGACACAAAAGCCTCACGCTCGATATCCAACAGATATTGTTCATCAACTGTTTTGGTCAGCCCAGCTTTATCTCCGCCAGTTAAGACAAATGCTAATTTCTGGCCGATCTTTTCGTCATGTTCTGATATTTTACCTTGGATCTTGAATCCTTTGAGAGCCATGTGCATGGCTATACGTCCACCGGCACCGGGCAGCTTGAGATCATCCCGGTATACCGGAGGTTCGTATCCATTAGCTAGATCCAATACTTTTTGTTTTGCCTTTGTAATAAGGTGTGCCTTGTTCATGATGATATCATCTGTTTCGAGTAAATAACCCATATCTCGGGCCATGTCAGCACTGAATGAAACTTTGGCAAAACCAATGTTTTCAAATGCTTTCTGCACTTTCTGGAAACCACCCACACGGCTGGAACTATCGCCCATCAAGTTGAGAATAATGCGCAGGTTACCACCGGCGCCCGGGATTAAACCTACACCTGCTTCCACCAAACCCATATACAGTTCAGCTGCTGCGACGCGGGCTGCCGCCGGTGCAGCAATTTCCACACCACCGCCTAATGTTAATGCAAAGGGCGCAGCAACAACAGGGCTTTTACTGAAGCGGATCCGCTGTGTGGTATCCTGCATCGTTTTAATCGCCAATTCCATGGCATCCCAGTTCTCGGTTTCGCATGCTTCCAATATTAATGCCAGGTTTGCACCAGCGGAAAAATTCTGACCCTGGTGGCCAATGACCATACCGCTGTAATCACCGTTTTCTACCAGATCAAGACCTTTGTTAATTGTATCGATCAGTGAACCATCGATGGGATTAAGGGTGGGTTGTAACACAGAATGAAATTCAACATTCAAAACACCATCGCCCAGGTCAACCAGGCTGGCACTCCAATCGCGGTGGACAAGATTTCCCGCTGATTTTTGCAAGTTTAGATTGATCTCCTTTTTACTGGATGTCACCGGTTTAGCTGCACCGGATATAACATCATAATATGTTTTGACGCCATTTTCGGTTTTATAGAATGCATCACGTCCGGCAGCCAGCATATCTAAAACCCACTGGGGAACTTTTCGTCCTTCAGACTGCATGCGGTCAACAGAAGCCTGGACACCAATAGCATCCCAGGATTCAAAAGGGCCCAGCTCCCAGCCGAAACCCCATTTGATGGCGTTATCAATATTTACAATATCATCACTGATTTCCGGTATTCGATTGGCGCTGTAAATAAGACCACGAGCCATGGTTTCCCAGAAAAATTTCCCTGCTTTATCATCGCTGGTTGCCAGCGCTTTGATTTTTCCAGCAGTGGATGTGTGATCCTTTGCTAACCTGAAACCATCAAACCGAACTTTTTTCTGTGGAGAATATTCTCCAGTTTTCATATCCACTGAAAGAATGCCGTCTTCCGTTTTTTTGTAGAAACCGGCTTTTGTCTTCTGGCCGAGCCGGCCATCATCCACGAGCTTTTGCAGAATGTCTGGAATAGCAAACATTTCCCGTTCGTCATCATCCACTACTTTCTCATAAGTCGTTTTGGATACATTCACCATTGTATCCAAGCCCACAACATCAGCTGTACGGAACGTAGCGCTTTTGGGCCGGCCCACAATGGTTCCAGTTAATTTATCTACTTCCTCAACGGTGAGTCCCTGCTGAATAGCTGTATGGAATGTAACCGACATACTGAAAACACCAATACGGTTGCCGATAAAGTTCGGTGTATCCTTGGCATGGACGATCCCTTTCCCCAAAACGTCCTCACCAAAATCAGCCATGGCTTGATATACATCATCTGAAGTGTGTTTACCCTTCACTAGTTCAAGTAAATACATATAGCGAGGCGGGTTAAAAAAATGCGTGATCATGAACCTGCTTTGCAGTTCATCAGGCATTACTTGGATTAGATCAGCTAAGGGAATACCGGATGTATTTGAGGTTAGGATTGCTGTCGGTTTTAAATGGGGTATAATATTCTCATATACTTTATGCTTGATCTCTATCTTTTCTGCAACTGCTTCCAAAACCCAATCCGCTTCCTGGAGTTTTTCCAGGTGTTCATCATAATTGCAAGGCGTAATCAACTTTGTATTTTTCTTATCAAACAGCGGAGCAGGTTTTAGGGTCGTTAATGTTTCCAAACCTTTTTCAGCTAACTCTTGATTGATATCGTATAATAGGCAGTGGATTCCGGCATTGGCCAGGTGTCCGGCGATCTGTGCGCCCATGACACCGGCACCAAATACGGCAGCTTTTTCAATTTTTTGCGACATGAATTCCCCGTTAATTAATCAAATAGTGTAATGTAATTATACATGCACATGAAGTGGGCAAAACTGCCCAGCAAAACACATACGTGAAATATATCGTGTGCGCCAAAAACATTGGGAATCGGATTCGGTTTATTGATTCCATGTATAATGGCACCAACCGTATAGAAAAATCCGCCCACAAAAATCCAGACCAGAGCACCCACTTGCAAAATCTGTATCATAGGCCAAATGGCAATCACAGAAAGCCAGCCCATAAAAATATAAAATGTAAGTGAAAACCAATTGGGGAGATTTTTCCAGAAAATTTTAAGCAGGATTCCAAATATAGTCAGCCCCCAGATAACACCGAACAAGCTCCAGCCCCAAACTCCCCGTAAAGGAATCAGGCATACGGGTGTATACGTTGCAGCGATCAGGACATGGATCATAGCATGGTCTAAAGTCCGCAGCTTTTCTACATATTTCGGTGATACCGGGAGCCAGTGGTATATAGCGCTGGCTGTGTATAAGAGGAACATCCCGGAGCCGAAAACAGAAAATGAAGCAATATGCCAGGGCTTGATGGGATCGAAAGATTCGTAAATCAACAGGATCAAAGCCAGGATTGCAAAAACTGCACCGACTGCATGGGATATAGCGCTGAATGGTTCTTTGATTTTCATAACAATTTATCTTTCAATAATTGTAGCAATTCCCTGGCCGGTTCCAATGCACATGGTGGCCAGGCCCCTATGAGTATCATTCTGTTCCATCACATTGATCAGTGTCGTAATAATACGTGCTCCGGATGAACCGAGAGGGTGGCCTAAGGCAACAGCACCGCCGTTCAGGTTGATTTTATTCATATCCCAACCGCCTTCACGAATAACAAAAAGCGCTTGAGCAGCAAATGCCTCATTTAATTCAATGGTGTCAATATCATCAAGCTTCAAGCCTGCTTTCGCCAGGGCTTTTTCAGTAGCAGGTAAGGGTCCCACACCCATGCGTTCCCATTCAACGCCGGCGACAGCTCTGCTCACCACAGATGCGCGGATATTCAAATTATGTTCTTTGGCAAATCCTTCAGACGTGAGTAATACAGCTGCAGCGCCTATTGAAAAAGGACTGCTTGTGGCTGCTGTAACAGTTCCATTTTCAATAAATGCTGGTGGCAGGCTCTTTATTTTTTCAGCATCAGGTTCTCGGGGACCTTCATCTTTTTCAATGGTCAATTCCCCATAGAAGTCGATTGGGATCAATTCATTGTCAAACTTACCAGCTGTTGCTGCCTTTAATGCTTTTTCATGGGAGGATATGGTGAACGCTTCCTGATCCTCTCGGGAAATATTTCCTTCCTTTGCCAAATTTTCAGCGGTTTCGCCCATGCTGATATAATATTCTTGCTCAGCAAGTAAAGGATTGAGATCTGGAGCAAATCCACCATTAGGAATAGAAAACATATCTTCCACACCGGCAGCAATACCTACAGTTATATCACCGCATTCAATGCGTGTGCTGATCTGATGCAGTGCATCCATACTGGATCCGCAAAAGCGATTCACTGTATTGGCAGTTGTAGTGTGAGGTAATCCAGCCAGAACCACCACACCGCGGCCCATGAGCATGCCTTGGGGGCCTTCCGGAAAGGCACAGCCCAATGAAAGATCTTCGATTTGTTCAAACGCAATTTCCTGGTTGCGATCAAGCAAACCCTGTACGACCTGTGCTGTCAGGTCATCTGGGCGGATGCCGATCATACTGCCGTTCTTTACTCCAATAGGCGAACGGACTGCATCAATAATGACAGATTTAGACATAATAATCTCCTAAAAAGGGTATGAAGTTTGTTTAACCATGAAATGAGCAATCTCCTGTTTCAAAGAAATCGTATCAGTATCAAGATTCATGGCGGATTCTAATTTTTTAATTTTTTCAACCAGATCAACTGCAGCTCCAGATGGAAATAAATACCGTATTGCAGTTTGTAATTTTGTTATTATCTCCTGACAGGCTTCAATGGTATTTACTTGGGCGATCATGGGTGGTATCAGCGATTGCCCGTTTCCTGCTGTGGCATTGTTGACCCTGCATATTGTTGCTTCCCCGGCATACAAAAGAGTAAACGCATCAGCTAACAGATCTCCCAGTTGCTGCAGGTGTTTTAAGTCCTGGCCAAATTCACAAATAGCTTCATTGAATATGAGCAGTGCTAGTCGTTTGCCAGCTTCTATGGCTCTGGCTTCGTCCTGTAAACTGTTCAGAGCAAAAGAATTTTCTGGGTCATTCAAGAAATCGTCTAGACCATCCAAGGCAGCGCGAACATCTAATTCATCCATGAGCGCTTTTTTCATCAAGAACCCAGTAATGATCATGCGATTGATCTCGTTGGTTCCTTCCCAAATGCTATTGATACGGTCATCGCGATAGGCCATGGCCATAGGGTATTCTTCAATAAAGCCGTAACCGCCGAAACATTGCAATCCAGTATCAATGATCTCATCACTGGTATCGCTGCCGTAGATTTTGGCCATGGACGCTTCTATAGCGTATTTTTCCATAGCCTTGCCCATTTGGATATAATAGTCTTCAGCGGCGGGATCCAATTCATCGATAGCATTTTGGATTAGACCAATGGTCCGATAGGTCATGCTGTCACAACAGTAGGTACGAATAGTCATATCAGCGACTTTACCCCTAATGGCATCAAAATTGGCGATCGCTTGTCCGAATTGCCGGCGCTCGTTAATATATTTGATTGTTTCTTCGATGCATGTCTTTGCTCCGCCTAAACAGGATGCTGCCAATTTATAGCGGCCGATATTCAAGGCGTTAAAGGCAATATCAGTACCTTTACCAACCTCATACAAAAGATTTTCAACTGGTACTTTGCAATCTGTGAATTTGAGTGAAGTGGTGGAAGAACCCTTCATACCCATTTTCTTTTCTTCAGCGCCGATCTCAAATCCTTCTGTTCCTTTTTCTACAAGTATACCGGAGAATTTGTCACCATCCACCTGCACCAATACGGTGAATACATCTGACCAGCCGCCATTCGTAATAAAAATCTTTTCACCATTTAAAATATAATATTTCCCATCTTCCGAGAGTATGGCAGTTGTTTTTCCTGATGTGGCATCGGAGCCTGCTGATGGTTCGGTCAGGGCATAGGAAGCTATTTTTTCGCCAGTAACCAGATCCGGAAGAAATTTTTCTTTTTGTTCTTTGGTACCGAACCAGACAATACCCATGCTGCCGATGGATGTTTGTACACTGGAGGTTACTCCAAAAGAGGCTGAACCGCCCCGGCATAATCCTTCCATTACAATGGCAGAGGTTATTTTATCCAGGTTCATACCACCGTATTCTTCTGGAATATCTGCACCCAAAAGCCCGAGTTCACCGATCTCTTTCATTAATCTGAGGGTCAGTTCCTTATTGAACTTGTCAATATTCAATACATTGGGATAAATGCGTTCTTTGGCGAAATCAATGACCATTTTTTCGATTTCCCGGTGTTCCTCAGTGAAGGATTCTCTACTGAAGACAGGGTGGGAGCCAATGGGTTGCACGAGAAATTGCCCGCCTGTATTTAGTTCTAAAGTTTCTCTGCTCATTATATATCCTATTTTTTAATCAACCCGGAAAGAATGAAATCAGAAATGGTCTGAATGTATTCCCGGGCATTGGTGTTTTTTAATTTGAATAGGGTGAACCACATAATACCTTCAATATTGACCATGATGGACATTGCTGTGATATCTACATCCAGGTTTTTGAATTCACCGTTATCCATACCTTGCTGAATGATGGTTGAAATGAGGTTTACAAATTCACTATATACTTTTTGGAGTTTGTCATTGAACTCCGGATCACGTCCGGCCATGGACCAGAATTCTAACAATGCTTTGAAAACAACAGGATCTTTTTCATATTGAACGGTAAAGTACTGAAAAAGTGAACGTAGTTGATCGGACGCAGAACGATCGGTATCCACAATATGATTTAATACAGCGCTGTAATTATGTACCCAATGGTTGACCAGGGAGAGGTAGATTTCTTTCTTTGATTTATAGTACCAGTAGATTGCGCCTTTACTCATTTTGGATGAAGCCACAATATCATCCATGCGGCTATTTTCGTAGCCCTTTTGGACAATGACTGCCAATGCAGCGTCAAGGATCTGTGCTTTACGTTGTAGTTGCTTTGATTCGTTCATAAACTAAACCGACTGGTCAGTCGAGTTTATAATTTATTCATCATTTCAACAAGAAAATTTTGTATATGAACTTGCTTTAAATATAATAAATGCATTATTATTGTTATTGAGAATCAGTCTCAATATTACTACTTCATTATTAGATTCTAATTTCATGAAAAATAAAAAAGCGAATATTTTACTATTAACTATCTTGTTGCTCAGTGTTGTTAATGCTGATAACAGGAGATATGTATGGACCTATGAATACATTACGATGGAACCCGGCAAGGCAGAACTAGAACACTATTTGACGTTCCAAGGGAAAGATCGTATGCAAACCAAGGATGCTGTTAAAGTGGTTCATAATCTGGAACTGGAAATAGGGATGAATGAACGTTTTGACGTTGGCATTTACCAGGATTTCAGTCAAAGTCCCGGCAAAGCGTTCCAATATGATGGCTATAAAATACGCATGCGTTATCGTATTGGTGAAAAAGGTCAGTATTTAGTGGATCCGCTGCTCTATTTTGAATATAAAGGCAATACGGATTTCTCTAAACATGTCTATGAAGGAAAATTAATATTGGCCCGCGATTTTGGTTCAGTGAATGCAGCCGTTAATCCTGTTTTTGAAATCGTGATGTATGATGGTGAAACGGAAACAATGTGGAAATATAATGCTGGACTGAGTAAGCGTCTAAATTCGCTTTTATCAGTTGGACTGGAATTCCGTGGGGATCGTGAACATCAATACTTGGGACCAGTTATCTCACACGGAAGGGATGGTTTGTGGATTGCATTTGGAACCGCTATTGCAATCACCAATGTATCTGAGGGTGTAGATCCCTTCAAAATAAGAATGATCATGGGTATACACTTTTAAAAACATATAGATAAAAAATCAATTATCAATAATAAAAGCCCCGTTTATCCATCGTAACAAAGTGTAGATGGAAAGGGGTTTTTTGTTTAAAAATTTTATTGGGGGGAGGTATTTGGTTGTAACTTTTATCAACTTGAAGATTTATGATGAAACAATTAGTTGAATGGTTATTAACCTTTAACATTTTTATTTCTGTTGCTTTACCACAGATCAATTTTGATCTGCCCGATGATTCTGCATCTTTTGGCATTTTAATTAGCGATTATCTAACCGGTGAATTTGAAGAGGGAACGACTCTGAATTTTCCGATTTGTATTCCTTGTGATAATTCAGGTTTTCCTTTTGATATTTTTTATCAGTCCCCTGGAGATTTTGGGTGGATACAATTCAATTACTCTGAAACGGGAGATACTGTTTTCTATGCAACCATTATTTGGATGGGACAGGGGCAAATCTATTTTCCCCACAGTTTTTTCCCGGCAGATTCATTTTTTGTAGAAACAGAAAATTCAAATGATATTCCCATCGAGTATTGGAATGAGAGTGGGAATTCTACTAATGATGATTCATTAATATACTATGCACAACAAGCTTATGAACATATTCGGAAATTAACGTTAGTCCATCAGTTAACAGAAAATCCTAATCAAACACTAATACGTGCATATTTTTATCCTCCTACAGTGGGAATGACGGATTTAACTGTAGCCAAATGGGTATTTTTCCTTTTTCGAAATCCGGAAGTGATTAGTGCAAAAAATGAAGCAAATATTTTTGTTGAAAATGCCAGTATCAGTGCTGTTTATCCAAATCCCTTCAACCCAACTACCACCATCCGGTTTAGCGTAGCGGCGAGGCATAGCTCGCTAATACAAATAATCGATGTAACCGGAAGGCTTGTGGAAACATTGATAAATGAAGAAATTTTTGCTGGTGAATATGAAGTTGTGTGGAATGCCGGCAACCAACCCAGCGGCGTGTATTTTGTGCGGCTGCAGAGCGGGGAGTTTGTTGAAAAACAGAAAGTGGTGTTGATGAAATAGGATAATAATAGAAAAATAAAAAGTCCCTACAATAAGGGACTTCTTAATTTATTCGATCAAATCTAACTGCCGGTATTTTTCCGTATACTTATCCCGCAGCATCTTGTGCCGGTCGCTCATATCCACTTTTCGTCCCTGGATGTAGAGCTGCTCCACGTGAGTCATGACCTCCAGTGGATCGCCATCAGTAATAATAAATGTGGCATCTTTACCTGTTTCCAATGAACCCACTCGATCTGCAATACCCAGGATTTCAGCGGCATGGATAGTCACAGACTTAAGGGCTTCGTCTTTTGGCAATCCATGGGCAGCGGCTGTGGCCGCTTCGTAGGGCAGATTCCGTAAATGGGGTGTCTGGAAAGATCCACTGTTAGATGTTATACAGAATTTAATCCCTGCTTCATAGAGTTTCAGGGGTGTTTTAAAGGGTTCATCATAATCCGACCAGCGCCGGGAGGGCAGCTTGTGGGTGGCTTCAATTATCACAGGAATAGCGTTCTTTTTCAACAAATTTGTTACCATCCAGGCATCCCGTCCCCCAACAAGCACCATTTTCAATTCCTGTCGTGTGGCCCATTCAACTGCCGCTTCGATCTGCTGAACACCATTGGCGTGAATAAAAGCAGGGAGTTCACCCTTAACTACAGCAGCCATGCTTGCCCATTTCAAGTCTGTTTTCTGCAAAGACTTATCCGTGTCTGCGTTTTGCACATAAGCGCGGGCTTTGTCCATGATTTCATCCAATTCCTTGAGCTCTTTGTCACGTTCCTTTTTCTGTTCTTCAGGGCTTTTTTGCACCCAGGGTGAATGGCTCACGGTCATGCCCGGCCAATGAATATGCATGCCAACCGGTGCTCTGAGTGTTGCCGTTTCTGATGTCCAGCCGTCCAGCATCATGGCGGCAGAGGTCCCGGAGACCAATCCGCTTCGGGGTACGGACAGTACAATGGCTACGCCGTTGGAGCGCGTGACAGGTATGATTTCTGAATCAGGGTTGTAACTGACCTCCGCCCGTACATTTGGGTTAAAGGATCCGACTTCCGCATAATCCCTCGTTGAACGAACAGCATTTACTTCCACCAGTCCCATGACCGTATTGGCCGCAATCAAGCTTGGATAGATGTGCTTGCCAGGGAGTGATATTTCTTCAGTTCCATCGGGAATCTGCGCGATAAGGTTGCCCATGGCCATGATCTTTCCATCCAAAAATAAGATCTGTCCATTAGCGATAGTAGGGCCGGAAACAGGATGAATGGTCACATCTTTAATTAAAATGGCATGATCTTGCTGAGGCGCAGGAATTTGATCCGATGCAAATGTGAATGAAAAGAAAGCTATAAGAGTAATAAACCGTTTCATCGTGCACCTCCATCAGAACAGGAGAAGGAATGGTTGTGCCAGTCTCCTTTTGGTTTCATGGGCTTGTCTTCGTCCGTGTCATCACTGGCAAGAATCTTTTGTATCAGCATATTCCGCTCTGCTGCGATCTGTTCACGCATAGCTGCATCCCGCTCTTTATTGAAATAATTCGTTCCTTCGATCCAGGTCTGTTCGCAAGATGCATAGGAAGAAAGGGGATTATCATTCCAGATGACAAAATCGCCGTGCTTCCCTTTTTCCAGCGATCCCACATATTGGTCAATACGGAGCTGCTTGGCGGGATTGATGGTGACAAATTTCAGTGCGTCTTCCTGGGACACACCGCCGTACTTCACCGCCTTTGCCGCTTCGGTATTCATGCGCCGGGCCAGCTCATTGCTGTCCGAATTATAAGATACTAATACACCCACTGAACTCATGAGTGTGCCGTTATAGGGAATGGCATCGATCACTTCAAATTTATAGGCCCACCAATCGGTGAAGGTGGAGGCGCCGGCGCCGTGTTCGGCTAAACGTTCCGCAATTTTATAGCCTTCCAGAACGTGCTGGAATGTTGCTATGGTAAAGCCAAAATCATCAGCGATTCTAGACAACATAAGGATCTCATCCTGGCGGTAGGAATGGGAATGTACCCAGCGTGTACCCTGCATGATTTCCACCAGTGCATCCAGCTCCAAGTCTTTCCGTACCGGTAAACTGTTGGGATCTGACTTCTTTTCAAAACCTTTTAAACCAAGGGATTCTGCATAATCAGTTGCAGCGGTAAAGGCATCGCGGATAATCTGTTCCACGCCCATACGGGTCTGGGGATAACGGGTGGTAAATTTATCTCCCCAGTTGGACTGCTTCACGTTTTCTCCCAAGGCAAACTTGATTCCCTGGGGTGCTTCATTGAATAGAATTCCATCTGGATCTTGTCCCCAGCGTAGCTTTATCACGGCGTTCTGCCCGCCGATGGCATTGGCTGAACCGTGTAGCACGTTGGCTGTAGTCAAACCACCGGCCAGTTGGCGATAGATGGCAATATCATTGCTGTTGAGCACGTCGTAGATGCGCACTTCCGCTGTAACCGATTGACTCCCTTCATTAATGGCAAAGGCAGAACTATGGTTATGGGCATCAATAAGTCCCGGGGTAACGTGCTTGCCAGTGGCATCAATTTTAAAAATATCTTTTCCGGATACATTCAGATCTTTTCCTATTTTTTCAATAACACCATTTTTAATGAACATATCGGCATTTTCAAATTTTCCTTCAGGACCGCAGGTCCAGATGGTGGCATTTTTTATTAATATCTTTTTGGTCTGTTCCGGTAGTTGAGAAAAACCATAGGCGCCCTCAGGATATACGGGTGTCAGCTCACTGGCAGATTCTTTTTTGGTTTCCTGCTTTTCATCTTCTTTTTCTTTCACCGCACTCACCCATGATGCTGTCCATTGAATCTCGGAGCCATCCGGAGCAATACCATTGCCAGAAATGGATTTATCTTGAAATGTACCAGAAAGGCGGATACTACCTTCAACATTCAATTCCTTACCTGGAAATGAAAACGCGAGTCGGTGGGCTTCATTTTCCACAGCCTTAAGTTTGATTTCTGTTGAATCCACCACCAGCTTGCCGGACACTTTTTTGTCTTTTTGGGTCAATTCCAGTGTTGCGTCAATGGTTAATCCGCCGGTTAAAGCAATGTCCCAGTTCCCGGATACATCATGCACAGGTTCATCCTTGACGATGTATTGTTTACCTTGTATCCATACTTCAGAAATCTTTGATTTTTTATCAAAATAGTCCCCATCAGTAATAACCAGGTTGGCCACAAAACCTTTAGCAATCATTCCCATATTATCCAATCCGAGTTGTCTGGCTGGAGCGGTGGTCAAGGCGGCCAGGGCATCATGCTTAGATAATCCTCGTTCCACGCTCCGCAGCAGGTTTTTGCGGAACTGTTTTCTGTCCTTTAGATCATTGGATGTAAGTGCGATATCAATACCAGCTTTGATCATCCGTGCGGCATTATCCGGTGCCTGGTCCCAGTGGCGGAGCTGTTCCAGATTATAATCCAATGCATCTTCCCATGAATCCACATCCGGTTTCTTGGGATAGTTCATGGGAACAATGATTGTTGTATTCAAGTTCTTGAGCTCATTTAACCTGCGGTATTCATATCCACTGCCTTTTAACGAATAATTGAAATCAAATTCTTCAGCGATCTTATCCACCCTCAATGCCGCTAGTTCATGACCTGTCTCAAAGCAAAAGGGTGCGTTAGTATTCATATACTCTGCCAGTGTTTCCAAAGCTCTGTCCGTTTCGGGAGGTTCGGTCTTATCACTATTGCGGTTATAGTATTGCCAGGCATTGGCATACCATTGAGCATCGTAGAATGTTTGCCGCATTAATGAAATGGCGCCCATGAGAGAACCGGGATAACCGGGGTCACCCCAACTGCCATGCTCAAAAGCCATGAACTGTGCAGGACCATTTTCCTTAATGACCGCTTCTGATTGCCAATCTCCCAAATGAATCAAAGCTGACCGTCCGCGGAAAATGCCTTTGGCCGGTACAACCTGTGCTGTGGTAAAACCCATTGCACGCAGACTTTCCAATTCTTTTTCTTTTGGATGAAAGGTGTCCAAGATGTTGGCTTCTGGATGTACTTTTTTATTCCAATGGTCGGTTGCTGGTCTGGGCTTGTCTTTCTTCTTCTCCTTATTTAAATCAAAAGCAGCTGGTTTTTTGTTCTCCCGTTTCCAATAGCTCTCGATAAAACCGGCATAGACTGTTTTTCCTGATAGATCAATCTCAAAGGCCTCAGCAGGAACTTTTATTTTTTTACCAGCAGCTTCAATTACACCATTGCGAATTATTACTGTTGCATTTTCGATCTTTTTTCCGGGCTCGGGAATTAAGGTCGCATTTTTCAATGCAAATATACGGGGTGTATTATCATGAAGCCCTTTTACCGGCGCAACTTGGGCTGAAATGCCAGTAATAAAAGCTGAAAGAAAACCAGTCAATATTACTAATCGTACTTGCATAAATTTTACCTTCTATTTGTTTGTTAAAAATTCCTGCCCTGCAGATGGGCTTTGACAATTTCAGTGGTCAAGTATTTGTATGCTTCATCAACAGTATCTGCAAAATAAAACAAATCCATATCTTTTTCAGATATTGTTCCCATTTTCACCAAATAATCAAAATCCACGACCTTTTTCCAGTATTTATTGTCATAAATAACAATAGGTACTTTTTTACGGATCTTTTCTGTTTGGATCAGGGTGAGGAGTTCCATGAGTTCGTCCAGTGTACCGAAGCCGCCGGGGAAAACGACCAATGCTTTTGCCAGATAAAGAAACCAGAATTTGCGCATGAAGAAATAATGGAAGTACAGGCTCAATTCTTTTGAAATCCATTTATTCCCTGCCTGCTCAAAGGGGACAGAAATGTTGAGTCCTACAGCCAAGCCATTGGCTTCAGACGCGCCGCGGTTGGCGGCTTCCATGATACCCGGTCCGCCCCCTGATGTAATGATAAAACGACGCCTTTTTTCTTTCAAGCGCTTACTCCATTTGGTGAGCTTATAGGCCAGTTTTCGAGAATCTTCATAATAGCGGCTCATCTTAAAATCGCGCTTAAGCTGGTCTTTTTCCTTTTTGGATATATTTTTCGGCGCGTTTTTTAGGGCTTGTTGTGCTTCTTCCTGTGATTTGATCCGCGCCGATCCAAAGAAAACAATGGTATCGGCGATCTTATTGCGGCGAAAGCGCTGGAGCGGGCCAAAGTATTCGGCGAGTATTCTTAAGACTCTACCATCCGGGCTGCCGATAAATTTTGAGTCGTAATAAAATCTATCTTTATTTTTGTCTGCCATCGTATATCCTATAAATGAGCGGGAAGTTAAACAAAAAAAATCAGATGGGAATGTATTCAGATTATATGTTTCCGCTACGATTGATGTAATTTCCACGTTATGAAAAAGCGACCACCACAGCAGTATTACCATGATTATCTGCAATTAAATAAAATTCTGGATAGCCAAAAACTCCTGAGTAGTGAGTATGGTCAGGAGGCCCACGATGAAATGCTTTTTATCATAATCCACCAGGTTTATGAACTGTGGTTCAAACAGTTATTACACGAATTAGATTCCATTCTTGCAGCATTTGATCGCGATGTGGTACAGGAATCCCATATTGGTATTGCCATCAGCCGCATCAACCGTATCATTGAAATTCAAAAAATTCTTATAGAACAGATTCAAGTATTAGAGACCATGACACCTATGGATTTTCTGGACTTTCGAGATCTGCTTATTCCCGCGTCCGGTTTTCAAAGTGTGCAATTCAGATTGCTGGAAAACAAACTTGGCCTGGAAGAAAGTAGACGATATAGATATGGTGGAGGTAGTTATAAATCCCACGTAACCGATAAACATAGATCAGAAATTGAAGAAGTAGAAGCATCATCCTCACTGTTTTTTTTATTAGAAAAATGGCTGGAACGTACTCCATTTTTAGAATTTGAGGATTTCAATTTCTGGGAGCAATATCGGTCTGCGGTAAATAAAATGTTGGCCAGTGACCGCAAGGTTATTGAGCAAAATGATCAGCTTTCTATTAAAGAGAAACAAACACATTTGAAAGAGTATGAAAAAACAGAAACCATGTTCGATGCTCTCTTTGATGAAGAAAAACATATTGAGCTGATCGAAAAAAAGGAAAGACGGCTGTCATACAAAGCAACACAAGCGGCATTGCTTATTTTATTATATCGAGATCAACCCATATTACATAACCCTTATATATTATTAAGTAAACTTGTAGATGTTGATGAACTCCTTACCACTTGGCGCTACCGTCATGCACTGATGGTTATGCGCATGATCGGCAGAAAGATCGGTACCGGCGGTTCTACGGGATCTTCTTATTTGAAGGAAACGGCAGAACGACATCGTGTATTTGAAGATTTAGCCAATTTAACAACATTCCTGATTCCGCGGTCAGCCCTACCGGTTCTACCTGATCATATTGTACGCAACCTTGGTTTTTATTACGATGCTGGAGAAGATAAATGAATTTAAGTCTTGAAGGAAAACGAGCACTTGTTTGCGGCAGTACTAATGGCATCGGTAAGGCCTGCGCACAACTCATGGCTGCGAGGGGAGCGGTGATCGTATTGGCTGCCCGGAATAAAAAAAAGCTGCAAACCACTTTAAATGAATTGGCTGGAGCTGGGCACAGTTATATATGCGCAGACTTTGATGATCCAGATGATTTGAAACAAAAAACAACCGACCATCTAGCTGAAACGGGTCCAGTTCATATATTGATGAATAATACTGGTGGGCCCCACGGCGGTCCGCTTATTGAAGCCAAAGCTGAAGAATTTGAGATAGCTTTTCGTCGACATGTCATTGCTAATCAATTTTTAGCGCAAGCAGTGGTTCCGGGAATGAAAAAACTGGGGTATGGCCGCATCATTAATATTATTTCCACATCTGTTCGCCAGGTGATCCCGGGACTGGGTGTATCTAATACCATCCGCGGAGCTGTGGCCCAATGGGCGAAAACGTTGGCCCTGGAACTGGGTCCGGACGGCATTACTATCAATAATATTTTACCTGGCTATACTAATACAGACCGCTTGAAAGAACTCTTGGAGAAGTGGGCAGACAACGCTGGTGTAAGCTATGATGAAATGGTGGACAGCATTGCCAATAAAACATCCATGCGCCGTATTGGAGAACCGCAGGAAATTGCTTATGCTGTTGCCTTTTTAGCATCTGCTGCCGCTAGTTATATAAACGGTACGGATTTTTCTATTGATGGCGGCCGCTTCGGAGCTTGATGGAAACAATAGCCAATTACATTAATGGTGAATTCGTTCCATCAAATTCTGGAAGTTATCTGGACGTTTTTGAACCGGCTACAGGCCAAGTCTATGCTCAAGTACCGGATTCAAAAAAAGATGATGTAGAATCTGCCGTCCAAGCTGGGTCTGATGCTTTTGAATCTTGGTCTAAAACATCTCCAGTAGACCGTTCACAGATCATGCATCGGATTGCGGATGGTCTTGAAAATCGACTGGCTGAATTTGCTAAATATGAATCCAGAGATACAGGCAAACCCGTTTCTTTAGCAACGCATGTCGATATACCGAGAGCAGTCTCTAATTTCCGATTTTTTGCTAATCATTTACTGACCTTCGATTCAGAAACCGTTTTAGATGGAAATGGTTCTACAAACAGAATTGTGCGTTATCCATTGGGCGTAGTGGGCTGCATTTCACCATGGAATCTACCACTGTATTTATTTACCTGGAAAATTGCTCCGGCTCTTGCTACAGGAAATTGCGTGATCGGAAAACCTTCTGAATTAACGCCATTCACAGCATTCAAAATGGGTGAGATCTGCCAGGAAGCAGGATTGCCAGATGGTGTGTTGAATATTGTTCACGGATCAGGGCAAAACACAGGATCAGCTATTACCACCCATCCAGATATCAAAGCTATTTCTTTTACAGGCGGAACCAAAACGGGTGAGATTATCAGTCAATCTGCTGCACCGCAATTCAAAAAATTATCATTAGAATTAGGCGGTAAAAATCCCAATATTATTTTTGCTGATTGTGAATTTAATGAAATGCTGGAAACAACATTAAAATCTTCATTTTCAAATCAGGGTGAGATCTGTTTATGCGGTTCAAGAATTTTGGTGGAAGATTCGCTCTTTGAAAGATTTCGTGATGCTTTTGTTGAAAAAACGAATTTATTAAAAGTCGGTGATCCCAATGATGATAATACAGATCTTGGAGCGCTTATTTCCAAAGATCATTTGGAAAAAGTACTGGGGTTTGTTGCTTTAGCTGAAAAAGAGGGTGGAACTGTTTTAACGGGTGGAAAGAAAATTCCAATCAATGGTCGCTGTGAAAATGGAAATTTCATGGAGCCAACGATTGTTGAGGGATTAGGAATTGATAGCCGCACCAATCAGGAAGAAATATTTGGTCCTGTGGTCACACTTGTCCCATTTTCATCTGAAGAAGAAGCAGTTTCAATCGCCAATTCAACTGATTATGGATTAGCGGCCACTGTTTGGAGCAGCGATTTGGATAAAGCGCATCGTGTGGCTGACCGAATTGATTCTGGGATCGTATGGATCAATTGCTGGATGGTTCGGGACTTGCGGACACCCTTCGGTGGTATGAAAAATTCCGGTGTCGGTCGTGAAGGTGGTGATGAAGCATTACGGTTTTTTACTGAACAAAAAAATATTTGTGTGAGTTATTAATGACACCAAGGTATGAAAAACATATATTCGTATGTATAAAAGAGAGACCTGAAAGCCATCCCCGTGGTTGCTGTTTGGAAAAAGGTAGCATGGACATCCGCAATAGATTCGTCCAGCTAATCAATCAGCATGGTTTGAAAGGGAAAGTCCGGGCAAATAAAAGCGGTTGTCTGGATGTCTGCGAAATGGGTATCAATCTTGTTATATATCCAGATAATCTTTGGTACACTGGAGTAACTGAAGCAGATGTAGATGAGATCTTTGAGAAATCCGTATTGAACGATGATATTGTGGATAGGCTTGCTGCCACAGAGGAAACCTGGGCAACTTGTCAAAAAATTAGAAATAATGAGTTATGAGTAAATTAATACGATCAGATAAAGCGCCCGAGCCCGTTGGATTGTATCCCCATGCACGGAAAGTGGGTAATCTGCTTTTTCTTTCTGGTGTTGGGCCTCGTAAACCGGATTCAAAAGAAATCCCAGGCGTTGAGTTGGATGAAAATGGAAATGTGATCGCTCATGATATTAAGACCCAATGCCATTCTGTTTTTGAAAATGTTCGCATAATTCTGGAAGAATCCGGCAGTAACTGGAATAACCTGGTGGATGTGACTGTATTTCTAACCGATATGAAAAATGATTTTGAGACGTATAACAACGTCTATGCTGAATATTTCAAAGACAACCAACCGTGCAGGACAACGGTTGAAGTATCATCTTTGCCCACTCCCATTGCTATAGAATTAAAATGTATAGCAACAATTGAATAGGAAAATAAAATGTCAATAACATCACCAATTAACTTTCAAAAGTGGATCGCTGAAAATAAGCATCTCTTAAAACCGCCTGTTGGGAATCAGGTTGTCTATGACGGGACGGATTTTATGATTATGGTTGTTGGCGGCCCCAATTCACGAAAAGATTATCATGTCGATACAGTTGAAGAATTCTTCTACCAATTGGAAGGGGATATGCTGTTGAAGGTCATGGATGATGGTCAGCGGGTAGATGTGCCAATTAATGAAGGTGAAATTTTTCTACTTTCGCCAAATATACCTCATTCTCCACAGCGGTATGAGAATACAGTTGGGCTTGTAGTTGAATACAAACGGGCAGAAGGAGCTTTGGATGGCTTTCAGTGGTATTGTGATGAATGCGATGAGCTTCTATATGAAAATTTCTTTGTATTGGAAAATATAGTTGAGCAGTTGCCGCCTCTATTTCAAAACTTTTGGGATACGATCGAGTATAGAACCTGTGATAAATGCGGTGCTGTACAAGAACCTCCTAATTAGCAATCAAATTTGAAAATAGATATACATACTCATATTCTTCCTAGAGAATGGCCAGACTTAAAAGAGAAGTATGGTTATGGAGGCTGGATCCATTTGGATCATCATCAGACCGGTTGTGCGCGCATGATGAAAGATGATCATTTTTTCAGAGAAGTAGAATCAAACCTCTGGGATCCGGGAGAACGCATGTCTGAATGTGAAAAACACGGTGTTGATGTCCAAGTACTTTCCACGGTTCCGATCATGTTCAGTTACTGGGCAAAAGCAGATGATGCCCTGGATATTTCCAAATTACTAAATGATCATATTGCAGCAATCATTGCTGAATTTCCCAAGAGATTTATAGGTTTGGGTACTATACCATTACAAAATGAAGGTTTGGCTATCAGAGAATTGGAACGTTGCACAAATGAATTGGATTTAGCTGGTGTACAGATTGGTTCTAATGTAAATCAGTTAAATTTGGATGCTGATGCACTGTTTTCAGTATTTGAAGCTGCGCAAGATCTGAATGCAGCCATTTTTGTCCATCCGTGGGATATGATGGGCGAGAGCGAAATGAAAAAATACTGGCTGCCGTGGCTGGTGGGTATGCCAGCAGAAACGAGTAGAGCTATATGTTCCTTGATCTTTGGTGGCGTATTTGAACGTCTGCCAAACCTTCGCGTAGCTTTTGCACATGGCGGCGGTTCGTTCCCCGGAACAGTAGGACGTATCCAGCATGGTTTTGATGTACGTCCGGACTTATGCGCAGTTGACAACAATGTTGCCCCAAAAAATTATCTTGAAAAATTCTGGGTGGATTCCCTTGTCCACGATACAGATGCCCTGGATTATTTGATCAAAAAAATTGGTATTAATAAGATCGCTTTGGGAACTGATTATCCCTTCCCGCTGGGTGATCTGGAACCCGGCAAACTCATTGAGTCATCCAATTATTCAGATGAGATGAAAGAGAAAATGCTCTCGAGAAATGCCCTGGATTGGCTGGGTCTGAATCACGAAAATTTTAGCTAATGTATTGTTCAATAGAAATTGATAACCGTCTTTATCACTATGATACGGATAACTTTTATGATTTATCCATACCATTGGATTTTGAAGGACCTCAAGCCAATTATTTTGATGTTGAAAAAGCATCTGCCACGCCCTTCAAAAATGATGCTGTTATTGGGGACACAGAGCAGGGTGGAGGTTGCAACTTCGATGTGGTATCGTTCATACCTCACTGCAATGGCACACATACAGAATGTGTGGGGCATATTGTGCATGAAAATATTTTTGTAAATCAATTAATCAAGGATTCATCATTCCCTGCTACACTGATTACTGTAAGACCAGAAAACAATGTTATCCATGCTGATCAGGTTAATATAGAAAATGTATTCAATACAGCCATAATAGTCCGTACGCTGCCCAATGCCGATGAAAAACTGTCAGCGACATATGATGCTGAAAATCTCCCGCCTTATTTTTCAAATGAAGCCATGCATAAAATTGCTGCAGTGGGTATACAGCATTTACTCGTGGATATGCCGTCTATTGACCTGGCTTTTGATGAAGGCAAACTGGTTAACCATCATATATTCTGGAAAGTAGAACAAGGCAGCCATGATCTAAATGGAAGTACAGCTTCATCAAAAACGATCACTGAAATGATCTATGTTCCCAATGATATTTCTGATGGTAGGTATTTACTCCAGATTCAAATCACAAATTTTATGAGCGACGCCGCTCCCAGCAGGCCTATTATTTTTCCCCTGGAATTATCATGAGTTACGAAGCATCTTTATCTTTTGCGAAACAAATGGATCAAAATGATCCATTAAAAGACTACCG
Source organism: Fidelibacterota bacterium (assembly GCA_004124535.1). Next base: position 37,960 of record SCKQ01000004.1, on the reverse strand, counting down.
CAGCCGGTTTCATTTTCCGCAACAAAATGGGCAGGATAACTTATACTTCGGTGGCAATTCACTGGGACTGATGCCCAAAACAGCAGCAGCCATGGTCAATGAAGAATTAGATGTCTGGGAGAAAAAAGCAGTCATTGGCCAGCACGCACACTGGGAAGCATACCATGAACATTTAACCGCAGCCTCTGCACGATTAACGGGAGCGAAACCTTCCGAAGTGGTGGTCATGAATGCCCTGACAGTAAATCTTCATATATTATTGGTTTCCTTTTATCAACCCACAGCGAAGCGAAATAAAATCGTCATCGAAAAAGGCGCCTTTCCTTCAGATCAATATGCAGTGGAGTCCCAGATCAAATTCTATGGCCATAATCCAAAGGATGCATTAATTGAATTAACTCCCCGCGATGGTGAAAAATGCCTGCGTACAGAAGATATTCTAAAAACATTAAAAGAAAATAGCGATTCCATTGCTACTATATTGATTGGTGGAGTCAATTATTATACAGGTCAGGCCTTTGACATGAAAGCCATCACGAAAGTTGGACGAAAAATCGGTGCTTATGTTGGCTTTGATCTGGCCCATGCTGCAGGAAATTTGTTATTGAAGCTTCACGACTGGGATGTGGATTTTGCTGCGTGGTGCAGTTATAAATATCTCTGTGCAGGGCCGGGAAGTCCCGGTGGTGTGTTTGTTCATGAACGGCATGCGAATTGGGATGGTCCGCGATTTGCCGGCTGGTGGGGTCACGATAAGAAAACACGTTTTGAAATGGACCCGGACTTTGTTCCAATTACGGGAGCTGAAGGCTGGCAGATCAGCAATGCGCCCATTTTATCCATGTCCTGTCTGAAATCATCCATGACTATTTTTGATGAAGTGGGCATGCCTGCATTGCGGGAAAAAAGTGAAACACTAACAGGTTATCTGGAATTTCTTGTGCATACAATCAGTGATAAAGTTGATATCATTACACCTGCTGATCCACAGCAGCGGGGCTGCCAATTATCATTGGTGGTGAGAGAAAATGGTAAACATGTATTCAATCAACTTGGAGTCGAAGGTGTTGTTTGTGACTGGCGGAAACCTGATGTAATCCGCATTGCTCCAACACCGCTTTACAATTCGTATGCTGATATATATCGATTTTTTGAAATTCTGAAATCTCTGGTTGAATAACGCCCATGGGTGAAAAAATCACCTTAATCGGCGCCGGGCTTACTGGTCCACTTATGGCCACCTATCTTGCAAAGTGTGGTTATGAAGTCGATATCTATGAACGTCGTCCGGATATGCGTAAAGAGTCCATCAGTGCTGGACGTACCATCAATCTAGCTATGTCCATCCGCGGCATCCACGCCCTGAAAGAAGTAAAGCTCTACGATAAGATCGCTCCCTTCACTATTTCCATGAAAGGGCGCATGATCCACAACCTTGATGGCTCAACAAATTTGCAGCCCTATGGCCAAAAACCGGGGGAGGTCATTTATTCAGTCTCCCGGGCCCAGCTGAATATGGAACTCATGACTTTGGCTGAAGAGACAGGGCAGGTGAATATCCATTTCAACCGGAAATGCACTGATATGGATCTGGAAGAGAATACATTAACTTTAGTTGATACTAATTCAGGTGATAAAAATATCATTCCCGTAAATCGGGTCATGGGAGTAGATGGTTCAGCATCGGCAGCACGGGAGGCCATGGTTGCAAAAGGAAATTTTGATTTTACATATATACCTTTAGGCCACGGTTACAAAGAGTTAACCATGCCACCGGGAGCAGATGGTAATTTTCAAATGGAAACCAACGCTCTACACATCTGGCCCCGGGGACAATTTATGCTAATCGCCCTGCCCAATATGGACCGTTCATTTACCTGCACTTTGTTTTTCCCCATGGAAGGGCCAACTAGCTTTGCCACGGTTCGAACAGAAGTTGAAATTTTCCGCTTTTTCGAAGAACAATTTCCCGATGCGGTACCCTTAATATTGGATCTCGTACAAGATTTTCAAACGAATCCTACTGGAAAATTGGGGTCGGTATATTGCAGTCCCTGGCATGTGGAGGATAAGGCTGTGCTTCTTGGTGATGCCGCTCATGCGGTGGTACCGTTTTTTGGCCAAGGCATGAACGCCTCGTTTCAGGACTGTTCCGTGTTGAATCAACTCATTAAGGAATACGATAATGATTGGGGAAAAATATTGTCAGAATTTTCCAGAACTCACGTGCAAAACGGTCATGCCATCGCTGACATGGCACTTGAGAATTATCTGGAAATGCGCGACCATGTAAATGATCCATCTTATATAAAACGACGGGAACTGGAATTAAAAATGGAACACATATTTCCAGATAAATTCATACCCCGCTACTCCATGGTTTCATTTCATCGTATTCCTTATGCAGAGGTCTATAAACGGGGAGAGAAGCAGTTTGAAGCTCTGGATACAATATTGAATGTGTTTGATGATCTTTCTGAAATAAATGAAGAGACAGTCAGAAAATATATCACATGAGTTTGATAAAATACGAAATAACTAATATTCCCTTGTGGTTCAAGCCCTTTTATTATGTGTCATCATATCTTGGTGCTTATTTGATCTATTTCTACAAGTGGGCTATTCAGAAAACATGCAAAATTATTGTGGAAGGCCAGGAAAATATCGATCAACATTCTGCCCGGATAGAATCTGTATGGCATTATAAAGGATCCTTGTATTGGCTGGGTTTGCAGGATGTTAAAGAGTATGTTCAATTCAGCCATCCTATTTGGTATATGTATAAGATCATAATCGCTTTGCGCTGGTATGGCTGTAAGGTCATCTTTGGTTCTACTGGATATGGCGGCCGGGAAGCGGCCGATAAAATTGTGGAAGAGCTCAAAAAGGGATACCGTTGCTGCATCACACCCGATGGACCGGCGGGGCCATTTAAGGAAATCAAAAAAGGTGTTCTGCATATGAGCATGCAATCGGGAGTTCCAGTCATTCCTGTACAATGTGACTGCTCAAGGTCATTTCCCATATTCTGGAACTGGGATAAGAAACGTGTTCCTGTTTTCTTTTCGACAATTACCATTCGATATCAGGAACCGATATTTGTAACAGCGGAGAATTTTGATGAGTGTCAAAAACAATTAGCCATTGCTATGGGAGATTAACATGAAATTTGAATTAAGTAATCATGTTGCCCTTCAGCATCCAGACTGGAGAAATTCAGAATCCTATTATAAAGATGTTATAGGGCTGGATACTAAAATGGAAGAGAACCATTTACACATCCGTAGCGGCGATCTAAATCTGTACATTATGGACAATGATGACTTACGCGGCACTGTAATGGAATTCAATGTTGATGACCTCGACGAAGCAAAGGAATATTTATTGGCCAATGACTGCACTGTGGTCAAATGGGAAGGCAAAGGCCGGGATTGTTATATGCGCGATCCCTATGGACTGGTTTTTAATCTTTGGGAGAAAGAATAGTGGAAAAATCTAATTTAGTAATCGGTAGATATTTACAATATTTATCTCTTTTTATTTTTGTCAATTTATCATGTATTAATGGAGCAGATGATTTTCACATGAAGTCATTTGTAGTTGATACACATAATGATATTCTGCTGCGTTCTATGATCGGCCGAGATATCTTGACTGATCTTTCGGAAAGCCACTCCGATCTGGTTAAGTTTAAAAAAGGTGGTATGGATCTACAGGTTTTTTCTATTTGGGTGAGTCCATATATGTTCACCAAAGACGAGTCATTTGAAGAGGCGAATGAAATGATCACCCAACTGGAATACTTATGTTCACGCGTTCCGGACCAGTGGTCGATTCCCATGAATTATCAGGATATTATTTATAATGAACAGCATGATATTCTATCATGTATGATTGGTGTTGAAGGTGGTCATGCTATCGAAAATGATTTATCTAAACTGAATGCATTGTATGATCGGGGAATGCGCTATCTTGGAATAACGTGGAATAATTCAACTGATTGGGCGACATCAGCAAAGGATGAAACTGAACGAGGTGATTCATTAGCTTTCAAAGGATTGACAGGTTTTGGAAAAGACGTTATACGACGTTGTAATGAATTGGGTGTAATGGTTGATATTTCCCATGCAGGGGAACAAACATTCTGGGATATTATTGATGTTTCAGTAAGACCCATCATTGCTTCCCATTCATCTGTCTACAAAATATGTCCCCATTTCAGGAATTTGAAGGACGAACAATTATTAGCAATAAAAGAAAATGGCGGCGTGGTATTTGTGAATTTTTATCCTACATATTTAGATAGTACCTTTGAGAAGAAAGCAGAAATAATAAAAGATTCACTTCAATTAAAGATGGATTCTTTGGCTGCTGTATATGATCCCGACGGCAATGAATATTGGTATGCAGAAAGTCAACTTTTAAATCCTGTCTTGCAAAAATTTTCACCACCCGTTGACAAAATCATTGATCACATTTCCTATATTATTAATTTAATTGGTATTGATCATGTTGGCTTGGGAGCCGATTGGGATGGTGTTGAAATTTTGCCTTCCGGAATGGAAAATGTAACCAAACTTCCTACTTTGACAGAAAAACTGCTGCAACGGGGCTTCAGTAAAAAAGAAGTTCAAAAAATTCTTGGAGGAAATTTTAAACGTGTATTTAAGGAGGTTACAAGATGACATCAAGTGTTACCTATATAGGCGATTTAAGAACAGAAGCTACCCATATACGTTCCGGTGAAAAGATCATCACCGATGCACCTGTGGATAATGAAGGTAAAGGAGCAGCCTTTTCACCAACCGACTTGGCGGCTACATCTCTGGCAACGTGTATGCTGACCATCATGGGTATCGCCGCCCGAAATAGAGATATCGATATGAAAGGAACAATGGCCAACGTAACAAAGTCCATGGCAGCTGACCCCCGACGTATCAGTGAAATTCAGATCAATATCACATTCCCCGAGCATTTATCGGCAAAGGAGCGGACGATACTGAAACGCTCTGCCGCCCATTGTCCGGTGGGGAATAGATTGAGCGCAGATTTGATTGAGGCAGTGAATTTTTCATAGATAACATTTTTCGTCATTGTTCTGATTTATAACGGCGATTAAGTTTCATCCTTCAAAATGGCCTCGGAATTCAAATTAGCTCCCTCCATTTTATCTGCTGACTTTTCCGAACTCGGCGAGGCTCTGCAACTCTGCGCTGAAGGCGGCGCCCACTATATTCACGTGGACGTTATGGATAACCAGTTCGTTCCCAATCTCACCATTGGTCCGCCGGTTGTGAAGTCTTTGCGGCCCCTTACCCAAAAATATATGGATATCCATATGATGGTCATTGAACCGGAAAAGCTGGTGGAACCCTTTGCCAAAGCCGGGGCCGATGGCATCACATTTCATATTGAAGCAGCGGAAAAACCCCAGGAAGTTATCGACCTAATCAGAGCATCGGGAAAAGATGTGGGTTTATCATTAAAACCAAAGACACCGGTGTCAAACATCGTTCCTTTTCTGGACCAGATCGACCTGGTGCTGGTTATGAGCGTAGAGCCGGGTTTTGGGGGACAAGGTTATGTTGATGGCTCAACTGAACGTGTTGCGGAGATCAAGCAATTGCTCATTGAAAAATGCCTTCAGGATCGAGTCAAGATTGAAGTGGATGGCGGTATAAAACTGCACAATGCCAAAGAAGTGCTAGATGCGGGAGCAGATATTTTAGTAGTAGGCTCGGAAGTTTTCAAAGCCAGGGATCCGGTGGGTATGATGAGATCCTTTTACGAATTAGCAAATTCATGAGGTCCTATACAGAATTAGACACATTTGATTCCTGGTCTTTAGAAGAAAAAGATCAGTTTACTTTAAGTGTTATCAAGTGCCTCATACTTGATGCCGTACGCAAAGCCAATTCCGGACACTCCGGCGGCCCTTTATCATCAGCTGACTTTGCTTATATACTTTTTAAGGAATATTTGAAATTTGATCCTGATGATGATCGGTGGTTCAACCGTGACCGTTTTGTTTTATCTGCTGGTCATGAATCCATGTTGCAGTATGCACTTCTTCATTTCGTTGGCTGGATGCCTATGGCTGAGATCAAAAAATTCCGCCAGCTTCATAGCCAAACTCCAGGACATCCAGAAGTAGAGATAAAAGGGGTGGAAGCTACCACCGGACCGTTGGGGCAGGGTGTGTGTATGGGTGCCGGAATGGCTGTAGCAGAAACAGTGCTGAAAGAATTATTTAATAACCATGGTAATCATACGGATGATTTACTGGGACATTACACCTATATTCTTTGTAGTGATGGTGATCTTCAGGAACCGGTGGCATTGGGAGCGTCTGCCTTGGCCGGACATTGGGGTTTATCCAAACTCATCATGTTTTACGATTCCAACGAAGCCCAGATATCAGGGATAACGAATCGTTCTGATTCCACCAATGTTGCAGCCGTTTTTGAAGGACTGAATTGGCATGTGCAGGAAATTGACGGTCACGACCATGAGGCCATTCGAAATGCCATTGAAAAAGCCCAGGTCATTGAACAACCCAGCATCATTATCGGCAATACCATCATGGCTCATGGTACAGCCAATATGGAGAGGGATCACGAAACCCATGGTGCGCCATTACCACAGGAAGAAATTGATGCCACTAAAGAAAAACTCCTAATGCCAGATGAAAAATTTTATGTACCTAAAGAATGCGTTGCTCATTTTCAATCACGGTTTGAAGAATTAAGACAAAATATTTCCGTTTGGAAAACCTCTTTGTCTGAAGCACAACAAGAAGATGCATTCAATAATGCTTGGAAAATGACAATTGATGATGAATTACCTTTTTTAACCTATCCACAATTTGAAGCCGGTGCATCACTAGCGACACGCAAAGCTTTTGGAGCCACGTTGGATGAATTTGCAAAACAGTTACCTCATTTGGTGGGTGGATCTGCGGATCTTGAACCCTCCAATTACACTGGAAATTTTGCCAAGACCTATGGGGATTTTTTAAAGGACAATACTAAAGGAAGAAACTTTGCTTTTGGTGTACGTGAATTTCCCATGGCCTCCATGATGAATGGCATGAGTCTCCATGGTGGTTTGATTCCTTTTGGCGGAACTTTTCTTATTTTTGCTGATTATTCACGACCGGCTTTGCGTTTGGGCGCAATACAACAGGTGCGCGTTATTCATGAATTCACCCACGATTCCTTTTTTCTAGGCGAGGACGGCCCCACGCACCAGCCCATTGAACACGCCATGGCCTTACGAGCCATCCCAAATTTTTATGTTTTCCGACCAGGAGATGCCAAGGAAACAGCAGCATGTTTTGAAAAAGCACTACAATTGAAAACATCTCCATCAGCATTGCTTTTAACACGACAAGGTGTCCCTGTTTCAGATAAATCTATGGATGAGATAAAAGCCGGAGTTGAAAAAGGTGGATATATTTGCACAGCAAGTGAAGGTCAGCCAGAGTTAGTCTTCATCGCTACCGGATCAGAAGTATCTTTGGCACTTGCTGTAACCGAAAGAATGATAGATAAAAAGATACGTGTTGTGAGCATGCCCTGTTGGGAGATCTTTATGGAACAGACCCAGGAATATAGGGATGAGGTTATCCCCCTTCGCGGCTGTATGAAAATTTCCATGGAAGCAGGTACTACTTTGGGTTGGGATAAATTTATAGGACCTTCTGGACTTGCCATTGGTATAGATCATTTTGGCGCATCAGCACCTGGGAAGGATCTGGCCCAGGAGTTTGGATTCACACCAGATCAAGTGGAAGAAAAGATCCGTAACCATTTGAGCGCATTATTATGAAGATCCATTTAGCCACAGACCATGCCGGCCTGGAATTGAAAAATATCATCAAGGAACACTTGGAAAATCAAGGCCATGATGTAATCGATCACGGTGCCCACGAGTACGATGCCCTGGATGATTATCCCGATTTTATTTTTCCCTGCGCCAAAGCAGTGGCTGCTGACCCAAAAAGCCGCGGTATCATTTTAGGTGGCTCCGGACAGGGAGAAGCTATGACGGCGAATCGGGTAAAAGGCGTTCGAGCGGCGGTATTTTACAACGGACCTGAAGAAATTGTAAAACTCTCACGTGAACATAATAATGCAAATATTCTTTCTCTGGGAGCACGCTTCATGAACCAAGCTGAAATCTACGATGTCATTGAAATGTGGCTGGCTGAACCTTTCGAAGGCGGACGGCATCAGAGACGGATTGAAAAATTGGATTTATAAAGAGAACTTAAACTTTATTTGCAATAAAGTTTGAAATCTCAACAAAATCTTTTTTCGTATTCATATTCCAAAACCTTTTATCATCCCTAAATTCGACTTTAATTGAATTCAACTTTTCAGTCAAAGAATATAAACTGTGATCTGCATGTTGAAAGGTTGATTCCAAATGTGGCAATATTCTTTTATGATACAACGCAGAGGTTCCCTGATTTCGGTCATAAGCAACAGGAATAACTGCATCGGCTTCCTTTGTCCGGGTATCCCAAAGGGTCTGAAATACATCAGCATCGATCAATGGCAAATCACACGAGAGGAGTAGTATCCAGTCTGTTTTGCTGTGTTTGAGAGCCGTATATAATCCATTAATAGGAGCCTGGATTTCCAACTCATCAAAGATGAATGGTTTGACTAGTTTATGCGGTTTTTTCTTCCCGATCACAAACCGGTGTTCAAAACCTGAGCAAGCATCCCAAATATGATCAAAGACCGATTTTCCAGCTATAATTGATTGCCATTTTTGTGATCCAAAACGGTCACTTTTTCCCCCGATTAATATAAATGCTGATGCTGAAATCATGATGGAATTTGCGATAATAGAAATGTAAGAAACATTCAGTTTGATTTATTAGTTTTATCAATGCATTCTAAAGGGATTTTGTGAATTACGGATTTGTTATAGATAACAGAAAGTGTATTGGCTGTCATGCCTGCACGGTAGCGTGTAAAAGCGAATTTGATGTTCCTATCGGTGTAAACCGCACTCACGTTAAATATATCGAAAAAGGTGAGTTTCCTAACAGCACACGTGAATTTTCTGTCCATCGCTGTAACCATTGTGCGGATGCGCCCTGTGTGGAAATTTGTCCAACAACGGCACTCCATACTAGAGCGGATGGTATCGTCGATTTTGATAATGATCGCTGCATCGGCTGTAAATCCTGTATGCAGGCTTGTCCTTATGATGCATTATATATTGACCCCAATACGCACACAGCAGCCAAATGTAATTATTGTGCCCACCGCATAGATGGCGGCTATGAGCCTGCCTGCGTCATCATTTGTCCGGTGGAAGCCATTATTTCCGGCGATTTAGATGATCCAGAATCCAACATTGCGCAACTTGTGGCCAATGAAGAAACCATGACGCGGAAGCCAGAAAAAGGTACCGATCCCAATTTATATTATATAAACGGGTCATCCGAAATGCTGGACCCCAATGCCACAACAACAGACGAAAAATACGTTTGGTCTGAACAGTCTGTTGGCGTGGGGCATTTCGCGAAATATGCAGACCAGCGCGTGGCCGAATCGGATACAGAAAATTTACTCATTCAATTGGCCATGGAAAATTCAGCCAAAACGGGTCAGCCCATCGATCAGCGAGCCATCGACAATGTAGCGAAAGAAATTCAGCAGGATGTGGATACACAGGAAGCTCGTCGGGTTTATGACAGCCCAAGCAAAGGCGTACTCTGGGGCTGGGAAGTGCCGGCCTATGTCTGGACTAAAGCCATCGCCACAGGGACTTTTCTCATGATGGCTGTGTGGAGTTTGATTAATGGTGGATTGGACAAGACCTCTGAAATGACAGGATTAGTGACAACTTTGGTTTTTATGGGATTGACAGGTGGATTGCTGGTTAAGGATATAGATCGACCGGATCGATTCCTATATGTCTTACTTCGACCCCAGTGGAAATCCTGGTTAGTCCGTGGTGCTTATATCATTACGGTTTTTGGCGGATTGGTTTCCTTGAAATTGTTGGATAATTATTTACAACTGGGATTCGACTGGTTGTGGATTCCGGGAATAGTCTTCGCAGGGTTAGGGGCGGTCTATACGGCATTTTTGTTTAACCAGGCTCGCGCTCGGGATTTATGGCAAACACCGATTCAGTCTGCCATCCATATGCTGGTCCATGCTTTCATGGCCGGTTCTGTGGTGATGATGATAATTGCACCAGAAACTATGGGATGGATGACAAATACATTGTTGTGGGGTATTATTTTAAATATCGTCATAATGGCAAAAGAAATTTTAATGCCCCACGATACGCCTGACACAAAAAAAGCGATTCAACTTATGACAAAAGGATATTATTCCAATATGTTTTGGGCGGGGATTGTCATCGGTAATGTATTTCCTTTTATTATGTTAATTGTTTTGACAGGAAGTATGATATTGGTTGCGGGTGGATTGGCAATAATAGGAATCTTTTTAACTGAATTTGTACGCATCCGCGTACCGCAAATGATACCGTTGAGTTAAAATTATGAAACGTAGTTGGATAGAAACATTTTCAGAATCAATAGGGCTCATATCTAAAATTTCTGACCGTCCGGATTGGTCCGAAGAATTCGCCATGGAAGGACCAAGGGAGTTATATAAATATCCCGAACCCAGTGAGTGGGATGATTTTATGGAACTGGATTCCCAGTCTTGGCCTGAGAAAAAAGAACGCCATTATTCTATCGTACCCACGACTTGTTTTAACTGTGAGTCTGCCTGTGGTTTGCTGGCTTATATTGATAAGGATACCAATGAAGTCCGAAAGTTTGAAGGGAACCCCCATCATCCGGGAAGCCGGGGACGCAATTGCGCCAAAGGTCCAGCGACGATTAACCAGATAAACGACACCGAACGGATTCTCTATCCTATGAAGCGAAAAAGCGAGCGGGGTTCTGGCGAATGGGTACGTATCACCTGGGATCAGGCCCTAGATGAAATTTCAGAAAAAATTGCAGCATCCTTAAAGAAAAGTAAAGAGAAAGTTGTCTATCATGTTGGACGTCCCGGCCATGAAGGGTATGCTGAAAGGGTGTTGAAAGCCTGGGGTGTGGATGGCCAAAATTCCCACACGAATATCTGTTCTGCCGGGGCTCGAACAGGATATGCCCTGTGGCATAAATACGATCGTCCCAGTCCGGACCACACCAATGCGGAAGTCATTTTATTGGCTTCGTCACATTTGGAAACAGGCCATTATTTTAATCCCCATGCCCAGCGGATTATGGAAGGGATGATGAAAGGTGCCAAGCTGATCGTCATCGATCCGCGTTTGTCCAATACCGCTTCCATGGCGGATGAATGGATGCCTACTTATCCCGGCAGTGAATCGGCAGTATTCATGTCTATGGCAAAGATTATTATAGATGAAGAAATGTATGATCGACATTATATGGAAAACTGGGTGAATTGGGATGAATATCTCAAGAATCTCCATCCGAACGATCCAGTTGAGTTTGATCAGTTTATTAAACGATTGAATGAAGAATGGGCGGAGTACACGCCGGAATATGCGGCCAAAGAAGCCCAGATTGATGCAGAACAAATTGTTCGTGTGGCCCGAATTGTCGGAAAAGCAGGAAGTAAATTATCCACTCATGTTTGGCGTGGCGCATCTATTGGAAATCTTGGCGGATGGCAGGTAGCCCGGACGTTGCATTTGCTTAATGTGCTCACCGGTTCTGTGGGAACAGAAGGGGGAACATCTCCAAGCGAATGGAATAAATTTCATCCCAAATTCTTTGATACACCACCAGGCCCCGATGCGTGGAATGAATTGGCCTGGCCCAAAGAATACACGTTGAATCATTATGAAATGAGTCAGATTTTACCCCATTTAATCAAGGATGGGCGTGGTTCCATGGATGTGTATTTCACGCGCGTATTTAACCCGGTGTGGACTTTTCCCGATGGATTTTCTTGGATTGAAATGTTATCTGATGCAGAAAAAGTGGGCTGCCATATTGCTTTAACACCCACGTGGAATGAGACCGCCTTTTTCGCCGATTATGTATTGCCCATGGGACATGCATCGGAACGGCATGACCTCAATTCCTATGAAACACAGTCCGGCGTTTGGATCGCATTCCGCCAGCCCGTATTGCGAGAAAAAGCCCGCCGGGATGGAAAAGAAGTTGAGTTTACCTACGAAGTGAATCCCGGGGAAGTGTGGGAAGAAGATGAATTTTGGATTGAACTTTCCTGGCGAATTGACAAAGATGGTGATCTCGGGATTCGTAAACATTTTATGAGCCCCTATCGCAAAGGTGAGAAAATCAACATTGATGAATATTATCAATACATTTTTGAAAACACGAATGGCTTGCCTGAAGCGGCGGAAAAAGAAGGATTAACGCCTTTGGAATACATGCGAAAGTTTGGCGCCTATTTAGTGGATTCAGAAGTTTATGTGAAAAATGAAGACAGTATTTCTGATGATGTGATGAACAGTGCCACCATAAAAAAAAATGGACAAATTGAAAAGAGTGGACAAATCGTTGGTGTGCAAGTAGATGGTAAGAATTATAATGGATTTCCTACACCATCAAAGCGGCAGGAAATTTATTCGCAAACCATGGTTGATTTTGGTTATCCGGAACACGCCACTCCGGGATACCGTATCAAGAGTCATGTTCATCTGGACGAAATGGACCAGAGTAAAAATGAATGTATCTTGCTTCCGAATTTTAGGTTACCGACTCATATTCATTCCCGGTCTGCTAATGCAAAATGGCTCACGGAAATTGCTCACCGGAATCCTATTTGGATACATACGAAAGATGCAAAACACCTTGGCGTAGATAACGGAGATTTACTCAAAATCACCACAGAGATTGGTTGGTTCGTGGACAAAGTCTGGGTGACAGAAGCCATTAAGCCGGGCGTAGTTGCTTGCTCACATCATATTGGAAGATGGAGACGACAGCAGGACGAAGGAAATCGCTTTATGACCAATACGGTTAATATCCAAAATATAGGCGATGGGAAGTGGAAAATGGAAACAGTGCAAGGTATTAAACCGTGGAAGACAAATGATCCTGATACCAATCGTATTTGGTGGCGTGATGGCGGTGTCCATCAAAATATTACACATGCGGTAAATCCCGACCCCATTTCAGGTGCTCATTGCTGGTTGCAGAAAGTCAGTATTTCCAAGCCGGAATCCGGCGAGAAATACGGCGATGTTTTCGTCGATACGAATAAATCATTTGAACATTTTAAAAAGTGGAATACATGGGCGAAAGATCGTGAAACACACCCTGATGGCCTTCGCAGACCGCTTTGGATGGGACGACCTTTGACGCCGCAAAAAAACCAATTTTATATTAAAAACATCGAGTGATATTTTAACCGTTCAATAAATGAAAATTTATTAACGCCCTTTTTGAACAAACCACAAGGACATCCCTATGAGTGAATTTAGTCTAAATATTAACGGTGAACAGCGTACTGTAAATGTTGACAGTGATACGCCACTCCTGTGGGTAATCCGAGACACGCTGGGATATACCGGTACAAAATATGGCTGTGGGCGCGGCCTTTGCGGTGCTTGTACAATTCACTTAGATGGGGAAGCAACCCGGTCTTGCGTTACGCCAATAGACTTCGTTGAAGATGATATAGAGATCACAACCATTGAAGGATTGTCCGAAGATAATCCACATCCAATTCAGCAAGCCTGGTTAGATGGTGATGTCCCCCAATGCGGTTACTGCCAGTCCGGCCAAATCATGGCTGCATCTGCTTTCCTTACGAGAAATCCTAATCCAAATGAATCCGATATTGATTCGGCCATGAAAATGAATATTTGCCGATGCGGAACCTATCCACAAATAAAGAAAGCCATTTTTAGTGCAGCCGGAAATAAAGTGAGTGGCAAGGAGAGCAACAATGAATAGACGCGATTTCATTAAAGTTGTTTCCACTACAGGATCTGGGCTTGTCCTGGGATTTTATTTACCTTATACCAATAAATTAAATGGAAAACCCAGTGTGGCAACCCTGTTTGAACCAAATGCATGGATCAAAGTTCAACCGGATAATATTATTCAAATCATGGTTGGGAAGTCAGAAATGGGACAGGGCGTTTTAACATCGCTTCCCATGATTATTGCTGAAGAAATGGATTTGGACTGGTCAAAAGTAGTCGTTGAAAAAGCACCGGCGAACCGAAAAAAGTACGGCTGGCAAATGACGGGTGGGAGCAATTCAGTTTCTGGTGGTTATAATAAATTGAGACAAGCCGGCGCTACAGCGCGGGAAATGCTTGTCATGGCTGCATCTGAAGAATGGAGCGTTCCGATAAGTGAATGCAAAACGAATAACGGGAATGTAATCCACGAAAGAACCGGGAGAAAACTATCCTATGGCGATTTAGCCGAAAAAGCCAGCCAACTCAAAGTTCCCAAAAAACCTACACTTAAAAATAAAAGCGATTTTTCAATTATTGGCCAAAATATGAAAAGGACCGACACACTTTCTAAAATAAATGGAACGGCCCAATTCGCCATGGATGTTCAATTGGATGGAATGGTTTATGCAACAATGGTTCATTCTCCTGTCTTTGGCAGAAAACTGAAATCTTTTAACAAAGCAAGTGTCAGTGATATTTCAGGCGTCATTAAAATCTTTGAAATTGAAAGCGGCTTGGCCATAGTAGCAAAAAATACCTGGGCAGCTCTTAAAACTGGAAAACAGATTGAAATTAAATGGGATGAAGGAGAAGCAGCAGGGCTGGATGATGAAACAATCAGGAAACAACTGTTAGACGCCAGCAAAGAAAAAGGATCAGTTGTCCGCAAAGAAGGCAACGTAAAAAAGGCACTTCAATCTTCTGATAAAATTATTGAAGCGATTTATGAATCGCCGCTTCAAGCCCACGCAACCATGGAACCCATGAATTGCACAGCATACGTTCAAAAGGACAAATGCCAAGTTTGGGCAGGGACTCAAGATCCCAACGGCGCTCGGAAAATAGCTTCAAAAATTACCGGCCTATCTAAAAAACAAGTTGAAGTAAATGTCACCTTTTTAGGCGGTGGTTTTGGTCGTAGAGCTTTCAATGATTTTGTGACTGAAGCAGTAGAAATTTCAAATGAAATAAAAAAACCGGTTAAAATGATTTGGACCCGTGAAGAAGATATGCAGCACGATTTCTATAGGCCGCCAAGCCTTCATATGATGAAAGGCGCTTTTGACCAAAATGATAACTTAACAACATGGAAACATAGCATTGTGGCGCCTTCAATCTTATTTACCCAATTAATAAAGATCCCATTTCCCTTTAAGGAAAAGATCGATTTTATTACATTAGAAGGTGCGAAGCACTTACCCTACGAAATACCCAATATGCAGGTGGATTTTCAAATGACAAAAACGCCTATCCCATTGGGATGGTGGCGGTCCGTATATAATTCACAAAATGCATTTGCCAATGAATGTTTTATGGATGAATTAGCTGAAAAAGCCGGAAAAGATCCGGTTCAATTCAGATTAGATCTTTTGCCAAAATCATCACGGGATGCGGGTGTGATTAAATTAGTGGCAGAAAAATCCGGCTGGAATGATTTTCGGAATGATCCCACTTATCAAGGCATTTCTTGTCATAAATCTTTTGGGACTTGGGTGGCACAAGTCGCCCGCGTTTCAATTGAAAATAATAAAGTGAAAGTTCACGAAGTATTTTGTGCCGTGGATTGTGGGACCATCATCAATCCTGCAATAGTAAAAGCTCAAATTTCCAGTGCAATCATTTATGGATTATCTGCCACGTTGAAAAGTAAAATCACCCTGAAAAATGGGCGTGTAAACCAAAGTAATTTTAACGACTTTGAAGTGATACGAATGGATGAATCACCGAAGATTCATGTACATTTGACAGAAAGTGACGCACCACCCAAGGGAGTCGGCGAACCGGGATTACCACCCATTGCCCCTGCCGTCGTCAATGCTGTCTATGCTGCAATAGGGAAACGCATTCGTCAATTGCCCATTAAAATTTGATAAGTCAGGTTTTACATATCAAGATGGAGAAACACATCTTGATAATTTGAGAAAAGCATTTTGGCTGGGCGTCCTTTTACACCATAAAAAAATCAACTTTGTATTAATAATAAAGAATAAATTATCTTAATTCTTTTAGCCGAATTACCTACGTCAGCCAATTAGCTCATAAGGTATTAGGCCGGTACGGTTTTGGTGAAAACGCCAGGATTTGCTCCCGATTCCCGACATAAAGTCGGGATGACTTGGAATGAGAATGGATCAAACGACACACATCCAACCCCATGTGGATCGTGAGGCAAATGCGTCTGCACGTCCACCAATTATTGACCAATTCGGCCGCACGTTTAATTACCTCAGGATTGCAGTTAATGAAAAATGCAATTTAAGGTGTATTTACTGTATGCCTGAAGAGGGTGTACTGTTCAAGCCAAAAAATGAAATTTTGACGACAAAGGAAATTTTGCGAGTCGTTAAGGTTACATCAGAATTGGGTGTAAACAAAATTCGGTTCACAGGCGGCGAACCGCTATTAAGAGGTGATATCGTAAAGCTCGTCGGCAAATCCTCCAGCACGCCAGGAATAGAATCTATCCATTTAACAACCAATGGTGTTTTGCTCAGTCGGTATGCAGGGAAATTGAAAGAATCCGGTTTAACCGGTGTTAATATTAGCATTGATACCCTGAACCCTGAAAAATTTCTTCAGATCACTCGCCGGGATGAATTGGTGCGTGCCATGGAAGGGTTGGAAGCTGCAAAAACTGCCGGTATTCCATCCATTAAAATCAATGCGGTTGCTCTGCGTGGTTTTAATGATAGTGAAATTGTTGAATTCGTTGAATTGACAAAGAATTATCCCCTAACAGTCCGCTTTATTGAATTAATGCCATTTGATGCCCACCAGATTTGGAAAACAGGAAAATTTTTCAGTGCTGAAAATATCCAAAAAGAATTGAAGGATCATTTTCCAAATATTAAAACAACGGATGGAACTGCCACGGAACATTTCATTTTTCAAGTGCCTAATTATGCAGGAAAAGTCGCTGTTATACCATCATATTCGCGCAACTTATGCGGGAATTGTAATCGTATTCGTCTTACCGCGGATGGGAATATCCGAAATTGTCTCTATGCGCATAATGAACTTAATCTGAGAGATTTAATGCGCTCTGGAGGTACGGATAAAGAAATGAAAGAGTTAATATTGTCGGCTATGTGGAAAAAACAAATCGATGGCTGGACGGCCCAGAAAACAGGCAGCGATAGTCGGGAGTCAATGACTCAGATTGGAGGGTAAAATAAATAAGTCTGATTTCAGCCATTTAGATCCCCGAGGAAATGTCAAAATGGTGGATGTGACTGATAAAGTTGTCACAGTTCGGATGGCTAAAGCTGAAGGGGAAATCCATCTTCAACAAGCCACGATTGCATCAATTCAAGATGATTTCATTCCGAAAGGGAATGTATTGACCACAGCAAAATTGGCTGGAATCCAAGCGGCAAAAAAAACGTCAGAACTCATTCCCCTATGTCACCAGTTAAACCTGTCTTGGGTGGATATTGAATTTGAAATTTCCGACACGTACATTTCAATAAAATCGTCTGTAAAAACCAAAGAAGCAACCGGCGTAGAAATGGAAGCGCTCACTGCGGTCAGTGTTGCGGCTCTTACTATCTACGATATGTGCAAAGCAGTGGATAAAACGATCTCTATAGCGGATGTCCATCTCATTGAGAAAAAGGGAGGTAGAAGCGACCATCGGTCAGATTATTCACCAAAAACAGCAGTACTCGTACTTTCGCAATCAGTTCATGAAGGTAAAAGTGAAGACACTTCCGGTCAAATCCTGAAAGAAGGACTTACCAAATACGGTTGCCAGATTGATCACAGTGATGTAATTCCCGATGACGGCGCAAGGTTGAAGGTGGTTATTGAGGATCTTATAAGTAAAGGTTTTGAACTGGTAGTTACCTCTGGTGGAACAGGTGTTGGACCGCATGATGTGACCATTGAGACAATTGAACCGCTGTTGACACAACGGTTGCCGGGTGTTGAACAGGCGCTGCACAGTTACGGTCGGAGTAAAACTTCTACAGCAATGCTGTCAAGACTACTTGTTGGTCGGATTGGCAACACTTTTGTAATCTGCCTGCCCGGCAGTCCCGGTGCTGCCAAGGACGCACTTGCGGTGCTCATGCCTAGTTTCTTACACGTTTTTCCCATGATAGAGGGGCAAAGACACTAGCATGGAACTGCAAATTGAACTTCTTTTTTCACTGGCGGTTATTGCTGCACTCTACGGATCGGTCGGTCACGGTGGTGCTTCCGGATATCTGGCAGTTTTATCACTTTCGATTTTTGCGTCTCACGGTGCTATCTGGTTAAAACCGCATGCCCTTTGTCTCAATCTCGTGGTTGCATCCATAGGTTTATATCATTACGGTCGGCAGGGATTTTTCAGTATGAAACTCATACTGCCATTTATCCTGACGTCAATACCGTTTGCTTATGTGGGTGCCTATCTTCCGATCATTGATTGGTTGTTTGACACAGCTTTATCTATTACCCTTTTGTGGGCGGCATGGCGGTTGGTGATGGCTGCAAATATTGATGGTAATATTTGCAATCCACCGTCACTTAGCGTTGGCCTCGGTATCGGTGCAGGTTTAGGATTTATATCAGGACTTGTGGGAGTTGGGGGTGGAATTTTCCTCTCACCGCTGCTGATCCTCAACCGTTGGGCATCCCCTAAGGCGACTGCCGCGGTCAGTGCGTTTTTTATCCTCGTCAATTCTATTGCAGGCCTGGCGGGGGCGTTTAGTTCAGGTCAGGCCCAACTTGACAGTGATTTGATAATTCAGTTTTCGATAGCTGTCCTGATTGGGGGATTTATGGGGACTCGGTTTGGTGCGAACCACGCTTCAGATCAAACGATTCGACGACTTCTGGCAGTAGTGCTGGTTGTCGCTGCTGTTCGTAGGGTGTTAGGCCTAGTGGGGTTATGGCCATGATCTCAGTCGCTGAAGCGCACAAGATCATTGATGATCAAATTACTGGTGTTACTCGAGAAAGGGTTTCAATCAATGATACAGGAGGAAGAGTTCTCGCTGCAGAGATAGTCGCATCTTTTCCCCAGCCGCGTTTCGATAACAGCGCCATGGATGGTTTCGCTGTCCAGGCGTCAAATACAAAAGGTGCAAGTAAAAACAGTCCAGTTGCTCTAAAGATGGTTGGTGTTGTTTCTGCTGGATCACCAGGCGATGTAGTGGTGGGTACGGGCCAATGTGCCCAATGCATGACAGGTGCGCCTATTCCTCAAGGTGCAGATGCAATTGTAATCGTTGAAGATAGCAGTGGGTATGAAAGTGATGCTAAAGTGCAAATGTATACAGAGGTTCAAGAAGGACAACATATCCGCAGAGAAGGAGAAGAAATCCGGTCAGGAGACTCGCTGATAAATGATGGTACCTACATCACAACAGCTGAGATTGGAACAATGGCCACCTTCGGTTATAAGGATGTTCAGGTTTACCGCAAACCAAGACTGGCTCTTTTCGCAACAGGGGATGAACTAGTTGAACCGGGGAATGATCTTTTACCGGGACAGATTTACAATTCAAATTTATACTTGTTTGAAGATCTAGCCAGGCGTGCTGGCGCTAAAGTCGTCTTGAAGAATGTAATCAAGGATGACCAGGATGCCCTGAAAACATTTTTGGCTGATGCATTTGGTACCTGCGATATGGTCATATCTTCCGGTGGTGTTTCAATGGGAAGGTTCGATTATGTCCGGGATGTGTTCATGGAATTGGGTGTCAAGGAACATTTCTGGAAGGTAGCCCAAAAACCAGGTAGACCATTGTTTTTTGGAAGCAATTCAACCGCATTGATTTTTGGACTGCCAGGTAACCCTGTATCTGCTTTCATCGGTTTTATGGAGTATGTCTGGCCGGTATTGGAAAGCATGACAGGGCAATCAAGGTCAAGCACAATTTCTGCTGTACTAGATGAATCTTTTCCTCTTGACGCAGTAAAAACCAGATATCTTTTTGGTAACACTTGGTCACAAGATGGTCAATTGATTTGTGCACCGTCCAAAAAAGTTGGATCCCACATGCTGACCTCTTCTCTAGAAGCAAATTGTATTATAGTCGCTGATCCAGGTGATAAACCCCTAACAAAGGGTGATCAAATCCGCGTTCGCCTTTTACCCTGGAAAACGATCACATGATTATTACCCCGCACGAACTGCAACAGTGGGTCTCAGCAGGTAGATCGTTTATAGCAGCAGACATTCGGCCGGAAGAACAACGCCATCATTTCCCAATCAGTGGATTGGAAGCGATAATAGCCAGTGCAGAGGACTTGCCTACCAGAAAAAAAGAACCACTTGTTTTGATATGCCAGTTTGGTGTTTTGACGGAAGAATTGATTGTTGAACAAAATCTTGAGAATGCCTACAGCCTTCTTGGTGGTGTGCAATCATGGGAAGCTTATCAGACTGATAAAATGGACCTGAGCCGCTGGTCACGACAGACTATCCTAAGTGAAATCGGCACAGCCGGGCAGAGAAAACTGCAGGCAGCACAGATTACCATTGTAGGTTTAGGCGGACTGGGTTGTCCTGCAGCTCAGTCACTCGCTGCTTCCGGTGTAGGAACCCTGCGGCTAGTAGATGGTGACGTGATAGAACTGTCCAATCTCCATCGGCAAACACTGTACGGTATAAATGATATCGGCCAAGCGAAGGTATCTGTAGCTTTAAAAAGTTTGCAGCAGCTTAATGAAAAACTTACGGTTATTGCCGAGGACAGATACCTGGATGAATCCAATGGACAGGAACTACTAAAGGATGCAGATGTGATCATTGATGCAACAGATAATATAAAAACCAGGCAGGATATCGACCGTACTTCGAAAAATGCGAACATTCCCATGGTTTATGGTGGCTTGTATCGTTTTGAAGGCCAAGTGGCGGTATTAAATCATAATGGCAGTCCTGGGTATGAAGATATATTCACTGCAGCCCCGACTGGTGGTGATACTTGTGCAGAAGCTGGTGTGCTAGGTATGCTGCCCGCAATAATTGGCAATATCCAGGCCCTGGAAGCAGTTAAAATCATTATCGGCATAAAACCCAACCTAAGCGGTAAGTTGCTGCTCTACGATGGTATTACCCATGAAACAAACATTATAAATATTGGTGGTAAGGCATGAAGGTCTTGGTCAAATGTTTTTCCCAGGTAAAATATGCTGTCGGAACAAGTGAACTCGCTTTAGACCTGGATCCAGGATCCACCACAGCAGACCTTGAAACAATGATTCGAGAAAAGGGTGCTGGTGCATTAGACGGCGTCACCCTTCGCACCGCTGTGAATAAACATTATGTTTCTGAACCAGTACCATTAGAGGATGGCGATGAGGTGGCATTTATACCACCAGTGCAAGGAGGCTGAATGATCATAACAGAAATTGTACATGGTCGTATTATATCCTTTCCTGCAGATGATTCACGCCGTAATGATGGGTCTGAAATTGTATTTAATGGTCGTGTTAGATCCACCGAACACGGCGCACTAATTCTGGCTCTGGAATATGAACATTATGAAGGGATGGCAGAAACCGAATTAAAAAGATTGGCGGAAACAACAGTCAGTAAGTTTTCCATACATGATTTATTCTGTCGTCACCGAGTTGGACAGATAGGTATTGGTGAAGTAAGCCTCCACATAGTGATCTGGTCTAAACACCGTAAAGAAGGCCTGGATGCAATGACTTGGTTCATCGCTGAATTAAAAAAGCATATACCGATCTGGAAGTGGGCACTACTCGCTACTGGGGAAAGAGTTCCCAGCGAATGTGTACATACAGCACATTAACGAAAGAGTAATATTTAGCATATAAAACACTTCGCTTTACATTTTCAAATACGATTTCTATTGAATTTTAATTTTGGTGCAAATACATTGTTATGCCCTTTTTAGGTGAATTTTATAAGGGGTCCCACATACAATAATACCGCATGCCAAACACCTACCAGTAGGAGAATGTTATTTGGCTGTACGGTTAGAAAGAAAATATACGTTAAATATTCCCCAGCAGGATGTGTGGACAGCCATCCTGGACCCGGAAATACTCGCTGAGATCTTACCAAATTGTAAATCCCTGACTCCCTGTGGCGATAACAATTTCGACGCCAATATCGAGATAAAGATTGGTCCCATCAAAGGTCATTTTAAATCTAAATTGAATCTATTCGACTTGGATCCGCCCAATGGCTATAAGTTTGATGTTAATGGCGACGGCAGTAAGGGACAAATGCGCGGTGTGGGTGAAATTCAGCTTTCCACCCAAGATGATAGAACAGAATTCAAATTTACTGCGACTGGTAGTGTTTCTGGCATTATCGCCAGGGTTGGCCAGCGTCTGATTGAAGCTACCGGAAAAAAATTAATGGATCAGGGTTTTGAGAATTTCAAGAAAAGAATTACGAGTACCCAGTCAGCTTGATATGTCCAAAGTATTCGATAGTAAATAAAAAATAAAAAAGGAGTTAAGGATGGCGCACAATATTACCATGACTGTAAATGGTCAAACGTGCAGTGGAACTGTGGAAGCACGTACGTTGCTTGTTGATTTCCTTCGCGACCATTTAGGATTAACCGGCACCAATATTGGCTGTGATACCAGCCAGTGCGGTGCCTGTACAATTATGATGGATGGTCACGCAGTAAAATCTTGTACTGCTTTGGCAGTTCAGGCTGAGGGCAGTGAGATCACAACTATTGAAGGACTCGCAACAAATGGTGAACTACATCCGTTGCAGCAGGCTTTCTGGGATGAACACGGACTGCAGTGTGGTTATTGTACTCCGGGAATGATTATGGCTGGTGTTGGCTTGTTGGATCAAAACCCAGAACCTTCAGAGTCAGAAATACGCCATTGCCTTGAAGGGAATATTTGTCGATGTACTGGGTACCAGAATATTGTGAAAGCTGTTCAATCAGCCTCACAGTCAATGAAAGGAGGATCATAATGGGTAAACATATTGGAAAAAGTATAAAAAGAGTTGAAGACCCCCGGTTTATTCAAGGTCAAGGGAAATATGTAGCCAATTTAAAACTTCCTGATATGGCTCACGTTGCTGTTCTTAGAAGCCCACATGCTCATGCCAAGATCAAAAGTATTAATACGGATGCAGCCAAAGCAATGGATGGAGTAATCGATGTCTTCATCGGCCAGGACCTCATTGATGGTGGTGTAGGTAAGATGCCTGTTATTTGGCAAGTACCCGATAACAAGATTCCGGATCGGTGGCCGCTGGTTCCAGACAAGGTGCGCCATGTAGGTGATAGTGTTGCTGCCGTGGTTGCTGAAGATCCCTATATAGCTGCCGATGCACTGGACCTAATCGAAGTGGACTATGAAGTGCTGGAAGCCACCATAGGGGCTAAGGCAACCACCGAAAATGGGAAACCACTTGTTCACGATGAAATCGAAAATAATATCAGCTTCAAATGGGGTTTGGGAGATAGGGAGGCCTGTGACAAGGCCTTCGAAGAAGCGGATCATGTAGTCAAACTGGACCTGATCAATCAGCGTCTGATTCCCAACGCAATGGAACCAAGAGCTTGTGCTGCTCAATGGACCGCTGCTACAGAGAATATGACAGTCTGGACCACCAGTCAGAATCCGCACATCATCCGTTTTGGTCTGAGCGCTGTTACCCTGCCCATGCTGGATGAGCATAAGTTGCGGGTCATCTCGCCAGATGTAGGCGGTGGATTTGGGAGCAAGATCTTTCATTACCCGGAAGAAGTGATTGTCCCTTGGATCGCAAAGAAGATCAATCGACCCTGTAAATGGATTGCGACTAGAAGTGAATCCTTCATGACCGACTCTCAGGGCCGAGACCATGTACAAAACTGCAAGATGGCCCTCAAAAGTGATGGGACCATTACCGGGCTTTATGTAGAGATCCATGCGGACATGGGAGCTTACTTGTCAAGTATAGCACCATTAATTCCAACGGTCATCTGCATTACCCTTTTCTCCGGGCTATATAAGAATCCCGGGATTTGGGGTGAGACAACTGGAACGTTAACCAATACGGTCCCGGTGGATGCTTATCGGGGTGCCGGCAGACCGGAAGCTTCATTCTTAGTGGAGCGTTTGGTGGATATTGCTGCCCAGGAACTGGATATGGATCCTATTGAAATACGAAGGAAAAACTTCATCGGAAAAGATGAATTTCCCTACCAGACGCCAGTGGCATTTCTCTATGATAGTGGTGATTATCACGCCATGTTTGATAAGCTGGAAAAAAATGCGGATTACAAAGGCATGCGCGCCGCTCAGGATAAGGCAAAGGAAGATGGCCGACTTGTCGGTATTGGTGTGTGCGGTTGTGTGGAAGCCAGCGGCTACGGACCCGCGGCGACCGTTGGTGCTTTAGGATTTTACGGCGGGATGTGGGAACACGGCGCAATTCGTGTGCATCCTACGGGAAAAGTAAGTGTATTCACAGGATCCCAATCGACCGGACAGGGCCACGAAACCACCTTCGCCCAGATTGTGGCGGACAAACTGGGCATTGATGTTGCCGATGTGGATGTGGTCCATGGCGATACGGACTTGGTAACCCAGGGAATGGGTACCTATGGCAGCCGTAGTGCGGCGGTTGGCGGTGAAGCACTATCCAATGCTGCCAATGGAATACGGGATAAATTGGTCAAACTTGCTGCTCATTTAATGGAAGTGTCTGCAGAGGATCTAGTGTACGATGACGAAAATGGTGCTGTGCAGGTAAAAGGTTTACCCGACAAATCCAAACCATTTGCCGAATTGGCTTTTGCTGCCTATAGTGGGCATAGCCTTCCGGAAGGAATGGATCCTGGACTAGAAAATGCGGTCTATTATAATCCCGGTAATTTCACTTTTCCATCATCCGCGCATATTGTACAAGTGGAAGTGAATAAAGATACTGGAGAAATTGAAATCCAGAAATACATTGCTATTGAGGATTGCGGCAATGTGATCAACCCCATGGTGGTAGAAGGTCAGATCGTAGGAGGCATTGCCCAAGGAATTGGACAGGCCCTTTATGAGCATGGTATCTATGATGATGAGGGTCAACTGGTCACCGGATCCATGTTGGATTATACCATGCCTAGGGCTGATAATTTTCCGATGATCAATTCAGACCGTATTGAAACACCATCTCCTAGTAATTCATTGGGAGTAAAAGGTGTTGGAGAAATGGGATCGATTTCATCTCCACCGGCGGTTGTCAATGCAGTTGTGGATGCCTTATCAGACTACGATGTTAAGCATATAGATATGCCACTAACATCGGAGAAAATTTGGAACATTATTCAAGCGAATGGAGGTTAACATATGTATCCAGCTAAATTCGATTACCATCGGGCTAAATCAATTGAAGAAGCCGAATCCCTTTGCAAGGGCAATACAGATGCCAGTTTTTTAGCCGGAGGGCATAGCCTGATACCGGCAATGAAGCTGCGCCTTTCCGATCCGGGAGCGCTTATTGATATTTCCGGTATTGATGATCTTAAGGGAATCAGCCGGGATGGCGATGCGATCCGGATTGGTGCCTTGACAACACACGCAGAAGTCGAAACTTCCGACGTGGTCAAAGATGGTTGTGCCGCATTGTCTGAAGCAGCAGGTATGATTGGCGATCCGCAGGTGCGTAACCGCGGGACAATTGGTGGAAATGTGGCCCACGCTGATCCTGCATCCGATTATCCAGGTATATTAATGGCGCTCGGAGCAACAATTGTAACCAGTAGCAGGTCTATCGCAGTGGATAACTTTTTCACGGGCCTCTTCGAAACGGCATTGAATGATGGAGAGATCATTACGGAAATACAGGTTCCAGCAATAGGTGCTGGGAGTGGCGCAGCGTATGCTAAGTTTTTTAATCCTTCCTCACGTTATGCTGTAGTAGGAGTAGGTGCACTAGTTTCCAAATCAAATGGTTCCTGTTCTTCTTGCCGAATCGGTGTTACAGGTGCCGCAGACCATGCTTTTCGGGCATCAGCAGCGGAAGAAGCTCTTAATGGATCTGATCTTGGGGATGATGCCGTTGAGGCTGCAGCTGCAAAAGTTGCTGAAGGTCAAGAAATGCTAAATGACCTGTCGGCTTCTGCTAATTACCGCACCCATCTTTGCGGTGTAATGGCAAAACGAGCTATAGCAGAAGCAGCTTCAGAGGCCTGATGCCGCAGGGTCCATCCCCGCCCTTTTTTCCGAACTTTCCCGTTGGTGGTAGCGGACCGCTAACGGGCGTTTCCTCAGCTTCTTTACCGCACACCCCATTCAGTCAGGAATCTGATCAGTCTTACTATCAAGATCCGGGACAATTCATTGAAATTCCAGCCGGTGTATCCCTGATTGGAGAGGGGGATGATAGCCATTCTGTTTCCGTAAAATCTTTTGAGATTGGCAAGTATCCAGTAACCAACCTCGGCTATCAGCAGTTTGTAAAGCGAACTGATAACAGTTGGCCTTCTCACTGGAACGGAGAATTTCCCGAAACACTGAGTGATCATCCTGTCGTGGATGTGAGCTGGCATGATGCCCTGGCTTATTGTGAATGGATGAGTAAGGCCACTGGTATTCAACATAGAATCCCCACGGAAGTAGAGTGGGAGCGAGCCGCACGCGGCGCGGAAAATACAGTTTATCCATGGGGGAGTTCCTTCTATGCGGAAAACTGTAATTGCTGGGAATTGGGGGTTGGCTGGACCACCCCGGTGAACTGTTTTTCAAAGGGATCAAGCTTGTTTGGAGTTCTAGATATGGTGGGAAATGTCTGGGAGTGGTGCAGTTCCCTGCATTTTAATTATCCCTATCAAATTGATGACGGCCGGGAAGTTTTGAGTGCGGATGGTTGGCGGGTCCTCCGTGGAGGATCGTGGATGGATCATGAGTGGGGGGTGCGTGCCGCCAGACGACTGAGCGGAAACCCCATGACTGGAAGCCACAACACTGGTTTTCGTGTGGTCAGGGAAATATCCTAATGGAGAATCAATTATTTTTTTCAAAAATTAATGTATTAAAAGATGAATAAAACAACCAATAGAAAGGCGGAAAACTTGGCAATTACAAAAAGTGAAGTCATTAAAGCACTGAGAGATTGCTATGACCCCTGTTGTGAGGACCGAGGTATCAGTGTAGTTGATATGGGACTGATCGAAAACGTAAAGGTAAAGGGGTGCAATGTTGATATTGAAATTCTATTAACGACCGGATGGTGTCCCTCTGTCTCAATATTATTTCAAATGATGAAAGAGCGAGTGGAACAGTTTGAGGAAGTTGACGAAGTCAATGTAAACGTAGTTTGGGATCCGGTTTGGACTATGGACAGGCTGTCAGATTCAGCCCGTAAAAAGCTGACGCTTCCTTTGGAAGAACTGATTCCTTTAAGAGAAAAACGTTTAGCAGAACAACAAAAAGGAGGATAATAAAATGGCATTACCAAAAGATGTTTTTGTGTTCGACTGTGTGTGTCACATTTTTAACTTTGACAAGTCGAATGCATTTGGTCCAGCAGGTGATCTCTTTGATGAACACCTGTATGCTTTTCATTCTTTTCTAACAAAGGAGGGTGAGAAGGTATTAGATCGGGATGATTTCTTCCGCGAATGGAGCGTGGATGAAATCTACGAAATGGTCATAGAAGAGTCAGATACAGACATGATCGTCTCACAGCCCTTGCCGCTGACCGATCTCTTCAAAGACGGACTCTCGCCTTGGGAGAAGTGTGCAGAGATGGCCCAGAAACACCCTGACCGGGCAGTGTTTTGGGGATCAGTAAATCCGTTGGAAGGCAAAAAGGCTCTCGATCTTATGGAAGTTCAGGTGAAGGAGTTCGGTGCCAAAGCCTTCAAGTTCTACAATGTCCGTTACGACTATGGTCAGCCCTTTCCCTGGCGGATGGATGACCCTCGCATAGCCTATCCCGTGTTTGAAAAAGCACAGGAACTGGGTATAAACCTGATTGGCGTACACAAAGGTGTACCTCTAGGGCCCCAGCCAATTGAGCATACCCGTACCTGGGATATGGATGGTGCAGCGACCAATTTCCCGGATATAAACTTCATCATCTTCCACGTCGGCCTACCGTGGCTGGATGAAGTTCTGTGGCAGCTGATCCGCTATCCGAACCTGTACGCCTCTATCGCGGCGACACTCAACTTTATCGGCCGCCATCCGCGAGTCTTTGCGGAGGTGATGGCCAAGTTGATGTGGTGGTGCGGCGAGGACAAGGTCATCTATGGTGGTGAAGCTCCCATTTGGCATCCCCAATGGGCTTTGGAGGAGTTCTGGAACTTGGAGCTTCCCGAAGATCTCACTACAGAATACGGTTATCCGCCGCTTACAGAGCAGGCCAAACGGAAAATTCTTGGAGAAAACCTTGCCAGACTGCATGGCATTGATGTAGATGCCAAAAAGGCTGAGCTAGGTATCGCTTGAGAATCATCGCAGGTTTTTGACAGAGATGAGAAGGTTTTCCTCATCCATTTCCGATAATAACCTGTGCGGAATTTCTGAAACAACTAAATAAAGGAGATTATCTATGTTAGCATTTGGAATGACAACACTCAACTTCGCCTTGTGGGCGAATGCGCTGAACCTCCTGAAAGGAGATGAAAATGATGGGCCGATGGTTGGCACGGTGGGCAGTCTATATGGCGGCCTCGGGTTAATCATCACTGCCATCTGGTTTGGTTGGACTCAACCAGACAGCGCCCTTCTATCTATGACGACAGGAATGTACGGCCTCGTACTCCTTGGCTTTTATTTTATGCAGGCCAAGGGACTTGCCGCTGGACCATTAGGGAATCTGTGTCTTCTCGTTTTCCTAAACCAAGTAGTAGTCCTTGTGGCAATGTTTCGAGGGGGAACAGCATTCACCGATCCTGTTTTTCTGACTTTTGTTGCATATGGCATTCTAGTGCTCTTGTTCAACAGGTTGTTGGCAGGAAAAGTAGAGGGGAATATTGTCGGCTACTGGCTCATTGTGTGCGCCATTGGGACAGGTTACATACAGTTCGTGGTAACTGGAATCTGGCAGTAAGAAAAACCACAAGAAAAGAGTAGAAATATAACGTAGATGTTACCGGAAGCGGAAGCACCTGCCGCCGCTGTTGTTGTGGTATATCAAGACGAAATAGTGCAGCGAGGAAACGCTAATGTCTTACTCGAGTGATTTTCGCCAATCAATAGAAAAACCAGAACAGTTCTGGTTTAGACAGGCTGAAAAGATAGATTGGTTTAAATTCCCGGAAAAAATACTAACGCAGGATGAACGTGGTTTTTATCGGTGGTTCGAGGGTGGTTCCCTTAACACATGCTATCTAGCACTTGATCAACACGTGAACAATGGCCGGGGGAACCAGCCTGCACTTATTTATGATTCTCCTGTAACAGATCAAAAACAGACATTTACTTATGATCAACTTTTAGAACAGACTGCACTTTTTGCCGGTGCATTGGTGGATCTTGGAGTTGGAAAAGGAGATCGTGTTATCATTTATATGCCTATGGTACCTGAAGCAGTTATCGCCATGTTGGCTTGTGCGAGAGTAGGTGCGATTCACTCAGTCGTGTTCGGCGGTTTTGCTTCCAATGAACTAGCGATCAGGATCGATGATGCCAAACCGAAAGTGATTGTCTCCGCTACCTGCGGGATCGAATTCACAAATGTAATTCCGTATAAGCCACTTCTCGATGCTGCTATTGAATCCGCAAAAAATAAGCCGGCACATACAGTAATTCTAAAGCGTCCTCAGGCTGATTGCACAATGGTAGAAGGGAGGGACCACAATTGGCAGGAACTCCTAGATCAGGCCAGTCCCCATGAATGTATCCCTTTACAGGCTACAGATCCTTTATATATACTTTACACTTCGGGTACGACGGGAAAATCCAAAGGAATCGTACGCGATAATGGTGGTCATGCTGTTGCACTGAATTACAGTATGGAAGCCATTTATGATGTGAATCCAGGGGATGTGTATTGGGCTGCTTCAGACGTGGGTTGGATTGTAGGCCATTCTTACATTGTTTATGCTCCTTTAATTCGTGGATGTACCACGGTCCTTTTTGAAGGAAAACCAGTAAGAACACCTGATCCTGGCGCCTTCTGGAGGGTAATGTCAGAACACAAGGTAAAATCCTTTTTTACAGCTCCAACAGCTTTTCGGGCTATTAAGAAAGAAGATCCCAGAGGGAATTATAAAGATGCCTATGATTTGTCATTATTAGAATCTGTATTCCTTGCCGGTGAACGCCTTGATCCGCCAACCTATGAATGGTTAACCGGTATGTTGGCCTGTCCGGTGATTGACCATTGGTGGCAGACTGAAACGGGCTGGCCGATCTGCGCTAACATGCTGGGCATGGAATTGAAAGAAATAAAAATGGGATCTGCCACAGTACCTGTACCGGGATTCGATGTAAAAGTGTTGGATAAAAATGGAAAGGAAACTGAAACAGGCGACACAGGAAGCATAGTCATCAAACTGCCACTGCCTCCC
This sequence comes from Fidelibacterota bacterium, assembly GCA_004124535.1. The sequence goes on along the minus strand of SCKQ01000004.1, from coordinate 7,337 downwards.
GGATGTCTGCCTACTTTATGGGATGATGATGAGCGGTATAAAAATTCCTATATCTCAGATTTCCCCGGTTTTTACCTGACCGGTGATGGCGGCTATAAGGATGAGGATGGCTATGTATTTGTAATGGGAAGAACAGACGATGTCATTAATGTCGCTGGCCACAGATTGTCCACCGGCGAAATGGAAGAATTGATTGGTGGCCACGAGGCCGTGGCAGAATGTGCTGTGGTTGGCATCGAGGATGAAATGAAAGGGCAGGTCCCAGCTGGATTTGTTGTACTTAAGGATGGGTACACAATTGAAAATGATATTTTAGTGCCTGAATTGGTACAGATTATCCGCAGCAATATTGGTGCCATTGCGAATTTCAAACAGGCTGCGATTGTGAAAAGATTACCCAAAACCAGGTCAGGTAAAATTCTGAGAAAAACCATCCGCAGTTTGGCAGATGAAGGGAAAGCTGCGATACCACCCACGATTGATGATCCTGCTATCCTAGATGAAATTAAAGAAACGCTGCATAGTCTTGGAATCGGGAAAGCGTTCCAACCGCGATCGAATAAATAAACTAAAAAGAGCTCAGAGACCAGATATTAGAATGGTCTTCTAAGAAAAAATTAATTTTTATACGTAAACTGCAGGTTCAGATTCAAATTTTTCTAGGCATCCACTGCAGCAGAAATAGTATTTTTCACCATTGTACTCAGTTAGATGCTCAGCATTCTTCGTATCAACACCCATTCCGCAAATAGGGTCTTTTTCCTGTCCTTCTTTTACTTTCATAAAATCCACAATCGTTTCTTCTTCAAGGTCCGGTCTACTTACTTGAATTATTTCAGCCATAATTGAAGTTGCTATTTCCTGGGGTGTGAGTGCACCGATATCAAGCCCAGCAGGATATTTAATTTTTTCCAAATCATTTTTGTTTGTCCCTTTTTTTAAGAGGCGTTTCATTAACTTGTCGCCTTTTCTTTTACTAGCAATGAGTGCCAAGTACTCGGGATCAGAAGCGATTGCTGATTGAATTGACCGCATATCACCTTTTCCTTGGGTGGCTACAATTGCATAAGAAGCACCATCAATTGATTCAAATTCATTACGAGTATTTATACCATCTAATAATGATAATTTATCGGCGTTATTACCCATTACCAATATATCGTAGTTCAATAATTTGCCCATATTCGCTAGTGTTTCCGCTGAAGGTGTAGTGCCGTATATTATCATTTTTTTCATTGGTAATACTGGTTCAAGATGAAATTCCAACGTTCCTTCACTTTCACAGGCCATGAGAAAATTTTTTTTAAAGGAATGAGTTTCATCATTTAATTCATTGGGACTTAGTCGGATTAGAACGGATTTCCCAGTATTGATGCATTTAAGCGCTTCTTCTATAATAATATCTTGAGAACAACCGCCGCCTATCCAGCCCTCTAATTTACCATCAACGTTAATAATTGCCTTTGCCGTAGGTTTAGCGGATGTAGGTGCGACAGTATCAATAACAGTTGCAATTGCAAAAGGTTTGCCCGCATTTTCAAGTTCAGCTATACGTTGTATCCAGTTAAAATTCTTTGCCATTATTTTTTATTAAATGCACCCATGATTCTCCCAACAGCACCCTTTATGGCTGCCCCGGCTACAGCAGTACCGCTTAACGTATTATCTGACTTCGATTTAATACTTTCAATATTGTTACCATTTCCTTCTAATTTTGTACACAAAGTTTCAGTGAATTGGACAAATAGCTGGTTAGAGACGTCCTCTATCATTCGTGAACCAAATTGAGCTAGCATGCCCTGAATTGTGACCGTTGATTCACCGGTCACTCCTGTAGTCCCGTCACCATTATCTATTAGTTTTCCAGTCATTTCCATATTCGCACCACCTTTACCTTTTGTATCCGTACCACTTCCTTCTATTTCCATAGTATAGTTTGATTTATCAAGGGATTTAATAGCAACTTTACTTCGATAACTGGATTTAATTGGACCTACTTTTACAGTTAGCATAACTGAATGCTCATTATCTTCTAGGGATTCATTGTATTGTGCTCCGGGAATACAACTTGAAACACTTTTAATATCTGTCATGAAATCCCAGACATCATTTATGGACGCACGGATAAAAAAGGTTTTTGAGATTTTAACTTTCATGCGCTTTCTCTGTTTTTAAGCTTTAGGTAGCGTCCCGCTTATGGATTGCACGCCACACCTTTTCCGGTGTGATGGGAATATCCAGATGTTTTACTCCAAGGTGTGATAAAGCATCCACAACAGCATTAGCTACGGCCGGCGGCGCGCCTACGGTTGCGGATTCACCCACACCTTTAGCACCCAAGGGATGATGAGGAGATGGTGTGCATGTTTTATCCGTTTCCCAATGAGGAGTTTCAACAGCAGTTGGTACCAAGTATTCCATGAAGCTACCACCAGTCATATTTCCTTCTTCATCATAGGAAATTTCTTCCAGCAGGGCAGGAGCGATTCCCATGGTTAAGCCGCCATGAATCTGACCTTCGACAATCATGGGGTTGATGATATTGCCGCAGTCATCCACAGCCATAAAGCGGCGAATCTTAACTTCCCCCGTTCCGCTGTCGATGTCCACCACGCAGATGTAACTACCGAAGGGAAACGTCATATTTGGCGGATCATAGTAGGAAACGGCTTCTAGTCCCGCCTCCATTCCCTGGGGATGGTTGGTGTAGGCGGCAAAGGCGACATCCTGGATAGTGGATGCTTTCTTCGGTATACCTTTCACAGAGAATTTCCCGGGCTCCCACTCCAGGTCATCTACACTCACCTCCAAGAGATGGGCGGCGATTTTCTTGGCCTTGTCCCGGATTTTCCGACAAGCCATCGCTCCGGCTGCCCCTGCCACAGGTGTCGAACGGCTGGCGTAGGTGCCAAGACCGTAAGGGGCTGTATCGGTGTCGCCTTCTTCAACGGAGATATCCGACACAGGAATGCCAAGTTCTTCTGCAATGATTTGTGCATAGGTGGTTTCATGCCCTTGTCCCTGTGATTTAGTCCCAAAGCGGGCGGTAACCTTCCCGGTGGGATGAATCCGAATCTCAGAGCTGTCGAACATCTTGATACCGAGAATATCGAAATCCTTGGAATTACCAGCACCGACAACCTCGGTAAAACTGGAAATTCCAATACCCATCAGTTCGCCACGATCCCGCTTCTCTTTCTGTTCTTTCAGGAGTGCTTCATAGCCAATATTTTTCATGGCCAGCTTCAGGGCCCCTTCATAATTGCCACTATCATATTCCCATCCCATAGGAGACTTGTATGGAAAGGCGTTGGAAGGAATGAAGTTCTTCAAGCGGAGTTCTGCTGGATCCATGTCAAGATCGTCAGCTAACATGTCTACCATCCGTTCGATGGCATGCACTGCTTCGGTGACGCGGAACGAGCAACGATAGGCAATGCCGCCCGGGGGTTTGTTGGTGTAAACACCATCAACCTCGGTGAAGGCGTTCTTGAAGTCGTAAGAGCCGGTGCAGATGGAAAACAGACCTGCTGGCCATTTTGACGGATTGCAAGCGGCATCAGCATAGCCATGGTCAGCCAGGGTTTTGATTCGTAAAGCTTTCATGGTGCCGTCTTTGTCAGCCGCAATCTCGCAGGTCATGTGATAATCGCGGGCAAAAGAATCAGCCTGCAAGTTTTCTCGGCGATCTTCAATCCACTTTATTGGAAGACCTGTCACCACAGATGCTGCAATAGCGATTACATAACCAGGATAAACAGGAACCTTACCGCCAAACCCACCGCCAATATCCGGAGAAATAACCCTAATTTTATCTTCTTGAAGACCAACATGTCCTGCAACGAGTGCTAATACTGTACGAATTGCATGGGGTGCCTGCGTGGTCATCCAGACTGTGAGTTGGCCAGTAACACTGTCAAATTCTGACACACAGCCGCAGGTTTCGATGGAGGCCACATGAATGCGCGGCAGGTAAATATCCTGTTTCACAGTCACATCAGCATCTTTAAAGGCCTGGGCCGTTCCTTTCTTGTCACCTGATTCCCAATGAAATATATGGTTAGAGTCCTGGCCTTCCTTATCATCGCGAATAATCGGTGCATCCTTAGCGGTTGCCTTAAACGGGTCTGTAACAACTGGAAGCGGCTCATATTCCACTTCAACGAGTTCTACGCCATCAGCCGCACTGTACCGATCAGTGGCAACCACAGCAGCAACCTCCTGGGATTGATAACAAACCTTTTCCACCGGCAGCACCATTTGGGTGTCCGACATTAAGGTAGGCATCATGTGCAGGTTGTATTCTTTCAATGTCTCACCCGTGATGACGGCAGCTACACCCGGAAGTGCAAGTGCTTTCTCGGTATTAATACTTTTGATCTTGGCATGGGCATAGGGACTGCGTACAATGTCCATGAAAACCATACCCGGTCGAACAATATCGTCTATAAATTTACCTTGACCCCGAATGAATCGGGGGTCTTCCTTACGTTTTACGGAATGTCCCATTCCGCCGATTTCAAATGATGTTCTCGGTTCAGCCATTTCTCGCCTCCTTACTCTGCGGGAGTTTCTTGAAGTTTATTCGAAGCGTATTGCACCGCTTTCACAATATTCATATAACCGGTACACCGGCATAAGTTGCCCGAAATTCCCCAGCGGATTTCATCGTCTGTGGGGTTCGGATTCTTATCAAGCAAAGCCTTACTTGCCATGATCATTCCTGGGGTGCAGAAACCGCACTGCAGGCCATGCTCTTCCATAAATCCTGCCTGAAGGGGATGTAGATCTCCATTTTGAACCATGCCTTCAATGGTAGTCACCTCACGGCCATTGGCCTGTACGGCAAATACGGTACAGGATTTGACCGCTGTTCCATCCAGCAGAACGGTGCAGGCCCCGCAATGGGTTGTGTCGCAGCCAATGTGGGTTCCTGTCAGGCCGCAATTATCCCGAATTAAATGGACCAAAAGCAGCCGGTCTTCTACCTCAGCACTTTTGGCTTCACCATTAATCGTTACTGTAATCGATTGGGTAGCCATATCAATTTCCTCCTTCGGCTCTTTCTTTTGCAAGCATGATCGCCCTGGCAGTCAGGGTTTTTACCATTGCACGCTTATACTCTTCTGAACCACGATGATCTCCGACCGGCTGGGAAGCGGCTGCTGCCAGTTCCGCCGCCTTATCCGCGTCTTCCTGCGAAACGGTAGTACCCACCAATGCATCCTGTGCTTCCATAGCGCGTATGGGAGTCGGCCCAACATTGGTGAGGGCAATTCCGGCACTAGTGCAGTTATCGCCATCAAATCGGAGTGCGGCGGCCGCACCGGCAATGGCGTAGTCACCTACTTTTCGTTCCAGCTTTTTATATGCAGCACCTGATTTGCCATCATTCATCGGGATTCTTAATTCGGTCAGAATCTCATTTTGTTCAAGGGCTGTCATGAGTGGCCCCTTGAAAAAGTCATCAATTGCGATTGTACGCTCTCGATTGCCGAAAATTCCTCCTGGTCCTTTTATGACAACTTCTGCGCCAAGGGCGACCATGGTTGCCGGATGATCATTGGCTGGATCGCCGTGGGCAATATTGCCGCCAACAGTTGCCATATTGCGCACCAATGGATCAGCGATGACCTCCGAAGTATCTTTTAAAATGGGATATTTTTCTGCAACCAAATCTGATGTTTCGAGCGTAGCTTCGCGTGTCATAGCGCCGATACAAAGGTATCCATTCTCTTCTTTAATATAGTTGAGATCGGAAAGTCCATTTATATCGACAAGGTTGGTTGGTTCTGCAAGACGCAGTTTCATCATGGGGATCAGGCTATGTCCGCCGGCAAGGATTTTAGCGTCTTCGCCAAGTTCACCAAGCAGTTTGATGGCCTCATCCAAGGTTGCAGGTGCATGATAGTCAAATGATCCTGGGATCATAGTACGCCTCCTTTTCTATTTATCCTCTCGTACTGTAACGTGCGCTGGCCTCTCCAATAGGGCCGTGAAGTGTAGTTATAATCCAAATAATAATCAAGGAATACCCAATCAATTTATTTGCCCTTCCATTGACATTTAGGTGATAAAGACCTATTTTTGCCTGCATGAATTTGAAGAACATCCAATCTATAGAAAATGTTCAGGATCGGCTGGAAAAGCATAATTACATTGCAGATCGGCCTTTGGCTACATCGCTCTACTTATCTTTAAGAATGGAAAAACCCATTTTTCTTGAGGGTGAACCGGGTGTGGGCAAAACAGAAGTGGGTAAAGTATTGGCCCAAATTCTAGGTACGGACCTGATTAGACTGCAGTGTTATGAGGGTTTAGATGTACATAATGCCATTTATGAGTGGAATTATTCCCGGCAGATTTTGCAAATCCGCATGATGGAAGCGGAGGGCCAAACGAGTAAAGATGACATTTCAAAGGAAATTTTTGGCTCAGAATTTTTGATTAAACGGCCCCTATACCAGGCCATTGATTATAGCGGTGATAATCCACCTGTTCTATTGATCGACGAATTGGATCGGGCAGATGAGGAATTCGAGGCCTATTTATTAGAGGTACTTTCGGAATATCAAATCTCGATACCTGAAATCGGAACTGTAAAAGCGACAAAACCACCGGTGGTAGTTATTACTTCCAATCGTACCAGAGAGATCCATGATGCATTGAAGCGGCGCTGCCTTTACCATTGGATTAGTTATCCATCCGCGGATCAGGAATTTGAAATAATTAAACGAAAAATTCCCGAAGTGAATGATGCTCTCGGCCGGCAGGTCGTCGCTTTTGTCCAGGCTATGCGTCAGCAGGATTTTTATAAACTACCGGGTATTTCCGAAACGATTGACTGGGCCAATGCGCTGATAAAACTGGGCACAACGGAACTATCGACCGAAATAACCTCCGATACATTGGGTGCGCTCCTCAAATACCAGGATGATATTGAAAAAATGGATAACGAGACTACCCATGGCTTGGTCCAGCGCGCATTTGCAGAAGCTAATCTGATTTCCGTTTAATACACTTGCTGTGAATACAGTAGTCCAATCCCAACTCCATGATGCCATAACTGTATTTGGACGGTTCCTTCGCCAGGCTGGTTATAGTGTTGGTACTGGAGAAATTATGACCGCCATTGATGCTAGTTCGAAAATAGACCTGTTAAATCGAGACGACTTTCGCCATGCACTGAAAGCCTGTCTTATTACGGACCATAAGTTCATTCCCTTGTTTGATCAATTATTTGATCTTTACTGGCGCAATCCTGATCGGATCGAAAATGTATCTGATATTCTGCGCAAATTATATGAATCCCGTTTGTCCCAGGCAGAACTCCAGAG